>NZ_CP013264.1:790000-1090000 GCF_001456115.1 Sphingobium baderi
CCTCTTGCATAATGGGTCTGTGACTTAGTGTATCGAGCAAGCTTAAGCCGTTAGGTGTAGGCGCAGCGAAAGCGAGTCTGAATAGGGCGACCATAGTTCGATGCATTAGACCCGAAACCCGGCGATCTATGCATGACCAGGTTGAAGGTGCGGTAACACGCACTGGAGGACCGAACCGTTTAATGTTGAAAAATTATCGGATGAGTTGTGCTTAGGGGTGAAAGGCCAATCAAGCCGGGAAATAGCTGGTTCTCCGCGAAATCTATTGAGGTAGAGCGTCGGATGATTGCCGTTGGGGGTAGAGCACTGGATGGTTGCGGGGGTCGCGAGATCTACCAATACTAACCAAACTCCGAATACCAACGAGTCTAGTCCGGCAGACAGACGGCGGGTGCTAAGGTCCGTCGTCAAAAGGGAAACAGCCCTAACCTACAGCTAAGGTCCCCAAGTCATCACTAAGTGGGAAAGCATGTGGGATTTCCAAAACAACCAGGAGGTTGGCTTAGAAGCAGCCATCCTTTAAAGAAAGCGTAACAGCTCACTGGTCTAAATAAGAGATCCTGCGGCGAAGATGTAACGGGGCTAAAGTGATGCACCGAAGCTTAGGGTGTGTAGTTTACTACACGCGGTAGCGGAGCGTTCCGTAGGCCGTTGAAGCGGGAGGGTAACCGACCGTGGAGGTATCGGAAGTGCGAATGCAGACATGAGTAGCGATTAACAGTGTGAGATGCACTGTCGCCGAAATTCCAAGGGTTCCTGCTTAAAGCTAATCTGAGCAGGGTAAGCCGGCCCCTAAGACGAGCCCGAAGGGGGTAGTCGATGGGAACCACGTTAATATTCGTGGGCCTGGAGGTGTGTGACGGATGGCGTAAATGGTCTGGCCTTATTGGATTGGTCCAGGCTGTGAAGTTGTCCCAGGAAATAGCCCCTCCGTATAGACCGTACCCTAAACCGACACAGGTGGAATGGTAGAGTATACCAAGGCGTTTGAGAGAAGTATCCTGAAGGAACTCGGCAAATTGCCTCCGTACCTTCGGAAGAAGGAGGCCCCACATTAAGGCAACTTTTTGTGGGGGGCACAGGCCAGGGGGTAGCGACTGTTTAGCAAAAACACAGGGCTCTGCTAAGTCGGCTTCAAGACGACGTATAGGGCCTGACGCCTGCCCGGTGCCTGAAGGTTAAGAGGAGGTGTGCAAGCACTGAATTGAAGCCCAGGTAAACGGCGGCCGTAACTATAACGGTCCTAAGGTAGCGAAATTCCTTGTCGGGTAAGTTCCGACCTGCACGAATGGCGTAACGACTTCCCCACTGTCTCCAGGATATGCTCAGCGAAATTGAATTCTCCGTGAAGATGCGGAGTACCCGCGGTTAGACGGAAAGACCCCGTGCACCTTTACTGCAGCTTCAGAGTGGCATTAGGAAAGAACTGTGTAGCATAGGTGGGAGGCTTTGAAGCATTGACGCCAGTTGATGTGGAGCCATAGGTGAAATACCACCCTGTTGTTTTCTGATGTCTAACCTCGCACCGTTATCCGGTGCAGGGACCCTCTGTGGCGGGTAGTTTGACTGGGGCGGTCGCCTCCTAAAGAGTAACGGAGGCGCGCGATGGTGGGCTCAGGACGGTTGGAAACCGTCTGTTAGAGTGCAATGGCATAAGCCCGCCTGACTGCGAGACTGACAAGTCGAGCAGAGACGAAAGTCGGTCATAGTGATCCGGTGGTCCCTCGTGGAAGGGCCATCGCTCAACGGATAAAAGGTACGCCGGGGATAACAGGCTGATGATTCCCAAGAGCTCATATCGACGGAATCGTTTGGCACCTCGATGTCGGCTCATCACATCCTGGGGCTGGAGCAGGTCCCAAGGGTTTGGCTGTTCGCCAATTAAAGTGGTACGTGAGCTGGGTTCAGAACGTCGCGAGACAGTTTGGTCCCTATCTGCCGTGGGCGTCGAAATTTGAGAGGAGTTGACCCTAGTACGAGAGGACCGGGTTGAACATACCTCTGGTGTACCTGTCGTTCCGCCAGGAGCGCAGCAGGGTAGCTATGTATGGACGGGATAACCGCTGAAAGCATCTAAGCGGGAAGCCTCCCTCAAGATAAGATTTCATCGAGCCGTCGTAGACCACGACGTTGATAGGCCGGATGTAGAAGTGTGGTAACATATGGAGCTAACCGGTCCTAATTGCTCTGTTCGCGCCTGAGAGTCCCACCATCAATGACAGCACTGGCAACAGCGCTTCATCGATCCGTGGTGATGACCAGCCAGATATATAAATTTGTTCGTAAACGCATTTTTACAAAAAATGCCCCTGTGCACGGTATCGATTATAACCCGAAGCGCCTGCTTCATTGCTTGGTGACCATAGCGTCAGTGACCCACCCGATCCCATCCCGAACTCGGACGTGAAACCTGACTGCGCCGATGGTACTGTGGCTCAAGCCCCGGAAGAGTAGGGCGTCGCCAGGCATTGCAGCACGCGCTTCGAACTTAAAACCCATTCACATGTTCGTTGGCCTCAGCGGTCCATCGGCCTCGCACAGGAAAAGGACACCGCTACCTGATCCAACACCATGGTTGACGCGGGATGGAGCAGCCCGGTAGCTCGTCAGGCTCATAACCTGAAGGTCGTAGGTTCAAATCCTACTCCCGCAACCACGTAAAAACCATCACCCCCAAACCCGCCCGCAAGGCGGGCTTTTTGCGTTCAAAGGCCAAGGCCATCGACAGAATGCCAGCCAGATCGCCGCGCACGTCGATCTCCCGTGCGCCACCCAGCACCAGCACCATCGCCTCGACAAAACCCCGCAAAGCCGTGCCTGGCCCCGCCTGAAACAAGAATTGCGCGAGCGCGACATCCCGCTTCGCCTACACCCCCCCCCGCATCCCACCAGCTATCCCGCCGATCAATCCCATGATCGGATACAAAGGCAGCAGTACCCGTCTACGGTAGCCAATCTTTCTTGGGCGCCTTCATCCTGATGATGCTGGCGTCAACCTTATCGGCCGCTCCGCCGAAGGAGATTAATCGGCACCTACGGATCGGGACCGATTTTCCTGATCCCCGGCCCTGACGGCTTTCGCAACTCAACAAAAAACCGGCCGATCATAGAACCGGCGGGCCTGAAGCTAGGCGCGACCCAAGGGCTTCAATATTGCACGGTGACAGTGACGGCGCGGCGGTTCTGCGCCCATGCGGATTCATCGGAGCCCAGCGCGGCGGGGCGTTCCTTGCCATAGCTGACCGTGGTGATCCGGCCGGGATCGACGCCGAGTGAGGCAAGATAGTTCTTCGCCGCATTGGCGCGACGCTCGCCCAGCGCGATATTATAGTCGCGGGTGCCGCGCTCGTCGCAATGTCCTTCGATTGTCACGCGGACGCTGGGGTTCTGTTGCAGCCATGCGGCCTGGCTTTGCAGCGTGGCCTGATCCTCCGCGTCGACATCATATTGGTCCAGACCGAAGAGAATGCGGTCAGAGGATACCGATGCGACGAAGTCCTCCTGGCTGCCTTTGACCGGGCCGCCCGGCGTAGCCGTGCCGGTCGCAGCACCCGTGTCGCCGCCGGGCGCGGGAGGCAGCTCTGCTGGCGGCTTTTTCGAGCAAGCGGCGAGTGTGATGATGGCTGTCGCCATCAAAAGGGGCCGGGATAGTTTCATCGGGGTCTCCTTGGTCGTTTTGGGCCGCCCGCGAAGTCAGGCGCTAGGCTTGGTTAAAATCGTTACGCTGTCAAGACGATTGGGTTCCGTTATCCACAGAAAAATGCTCAGGGGAGCAACGGGCCCCATGCCGGATCGGAACCGCTGAGCGGAGTGGGGATGCGGCGTTCGTTGACGCCGGTCAGATCGACTTGCCACACTTGGCTGGTCCCCTGGCGGCCCGCCGTGGTGCGGAAGAATTGCAGCACACGGCCGTTGGGCGACCAGCTGGGCTGCTCATCCTGCCAGCCATTCGTCAAAATCCGTTCATTGTCGCCGGTCGGGGTCATCACTGCGATCTTGAAGCCGCCCGATAGCTTGGTGAAGGCGATGAGGTCGCCGCGCGGCGACCATTCGGGCGTCGCATAGCGGCCGCCGCCATGGCTGATCCGGCGCTGGCCGGAACCGTCCGCGTTCATGACATAGATCTGCTGCCCGCCCGAACGGTCGCTTTCGAACACGATCTGGCGGCCGTCGGGGGAATAGCTGCCGCCGACATCAATGCCGGGCGTGTTGGTCAGGCGCACCGGCGTCCCGCCATTCACTGACACGCGATAAATGTCGGTGTTGCCCGCGACAGCCATGGAAAAGAGGATGTTGCGGCCATCGGGCGACCAGCGCGGCGCGAAAGTCGGATTGTTGCTTTCCGTCACCAGCCGCTGCTTGCCGGTGCCGATGTCATAGACATAGATGCGTACCCGGCTGCCCAGATAGCTCACATAGACGATGGACTTGTAATCGGGCGAGAAGCGCGGGGTCAGCGCGATCGACTGGCCGTTGGTGATGAAGCGGTGGTTCGCGCCGTCCGAATCCATGATGGCGAGCCGCTTGGTGCGGTTCCCCTTGGGACCGCTTTCGGCGATATAGGCGATGCGGCTGTCGAAGAAGGGACTTTCGCCCGACAGGCGCGCATAGATGGCGTCGGCGCATTTATGCGCGGCGCGCCGCCAGTCGCGGGGCGCGACGACATAGCCTTGCCGCGTCAGTTCCTGCTTCAATGCCACGTCGTAGAGATAGCAGCCAACGGTGATGTCCGCTTCCCCGCCCGTGGTGCGGACGAAGCCCTGCACCAGCGCCTGCCACGCCCCCCATTTCTCATATTGAGGGAAAGTGACTTCGGAAAAGCCGACCGGGGACAGGCCGCCCGGACCGGACGGATCGAACAGGCCGGAGCCTTTGAGGTCCGACGCGATCACCTCCGCGATCTTGCGGCCCAGTTCGCTGGAGGAACCGGCGGGCGTTGATACTTCCTGCTGGGCGGGAAGCGTGGGCACTGCGATCTTGAGATTGCTTTCGATCTCGCCGGTCACGTCGACCGAAAGCTGCGCCAGCGCGGGCGCGGCGGTGAAAGCGATCAGCGTGGCGGCCGCCATGCTGAAGCGGCGCATCAGGGTCGTCATCATCGGTTGAGCCTCGCGTCAAAGCGGAGCGGCCGCAGCCACTTCCACTGTTCGTAATATTGGGGCGGCAGATTCGTGAAGGGAGAGGCGAGCTTCACCGCCTGAATGGCGCGTTCGGCGTGAAGCTGCGCCTGCGGGCGATTGCTGGCGGTGACGCCGAGCTGGTCGATCACCTCCGGTTGGCCGATCACCCGGCCGTTTTTGTCCAGTCGCACTTCGAGCAGGGTGACAAGTTGGTCGGCGTCCGCACCCGAAGGGGGACGCCAATGCGGCTTCAATTGGCGGCGCAATTCCGCGTCGAGCGCGGCCTTCTGCTGCGGACCCATGCTGGAAGCGGCGGGGGCGGCGGGCTTGCGGGGCGCGTCAGCGTCCGTGTCGATGCCCTTGAGGAAATCCTTGCCCAGCAGCGAGCCTTTGGGCTTGTCCGCCTTTCCGCTGCCGGAGGCGCGCGCCGGGGCATCCTTTTTGGGCTTGGGCGCGTCCTTTTTCTTCGGCGCGGGCGCGGCGGCGGCGGGCTTGTTCGGTTTTTCCGGCGCGGGCTTCGCCTTGGGCGGCGCGGGTTTTTCGGGTGCGGGCTTTGGCTTTGGCGCGGCCTTGGGCACGTCTTTCTTGGGGGGCGCCGGTTTGGGCTTGGGCGGTGCGGGCGCGGGTTCCGGCGCCGGGGCAGGCTCCGGCTCCGGCGCGGCGTCCTGCGTCGGGCCTTTTTCCGGCGCTTCGCTGGGCGGAGGCGGTTCAGCCGAGATGCGCGGCGCGGCGGATTTCAGCGCCACCTCGTCCACCAGGCTCACGTCCATGGGCGGGGAATTGAGCTTCAAGGGATTGGGCGTGGCCAGGAATCCGGCGGACAGCAAGCCGAACAGCAGGGCATGTCCTGCCGTCGCGACGCCCAGGCCGATCTTTTCCGCGCGCTCCATCCCCTGAACCTATGAACCTTATTCTGAACTATCGCTGACGTCACCGGCGGCGGCATCGCCATTTTCCGCGCCGGTGCTGACCAGCGCGACCTTGTTGAGGCCCGCGCGGTTGAGTTCGCCCATCACCCGCATCACCCGGCCGTAATCGAGCGCGGTGTCGGCGCGCAGGAATATCTGCGGCGGCTCGGGCTGGCCTGCATGGGCCGACATGATCTCGGCCAGGCGGCCGGGCAGGTCGGCATCGCCGATCTGTTCCTCGTCGATATAGAGGCCGCCATCGCGGTCGATGGACACCACCGTAGGCTTGGCGTCCTGATCCAGCCCCTTGGCGCGGGTTTCGGGCAGGTTCACCGGCACGCCCGTCACCAGCAGGGGGGCCGTCACCATGAAGATGATGAGCAGCACCAGCATGACATCCACCAGCGGCGTCACGTTGATGTCCGCCATCGGCGCGCGACCGCGGCCCCGGCGGCCCGAAGGACCGGACATGGCCATTATCGCGCTCCTTCCCTGACGAAGGTGGAGAGCCGCCTTCTCATCGCTGGGCTTCCAGTTCGCGGCTCAGCGTCGAATAGAAGCCGTCGGCGAAGCGCGACAGGCGGGTTTCGAGGCGGTTGATGCCGTGGCTGAAGCGGTTGTAGGCGATGACCGCCGGGATTGCCGCGAACAGGCCGATGGCGGTGGCGAACAGAGCCTCCGCAATGCCCGGCGCGACGACGGCGAGGCTGCTCTGCTGCTCGGCCGCGATGGCGGTGAAGGCGCGCATGATGCCCCAGACCGTGCCGAACAACCCGACGAAGGGCGCGACCGAACCGATGGTGGCGAGGATGTTGAGCCGGTCGGACAATCGATCCACCTCCGATGCGATGGTGCTGTTCATCGCGGTATGGAGGCGGTCGCGCGTGCCGTCACGGTCGATCACCTTCTGCGCGGTGGAGCGGCGCCATTCGGACACGCCCGCAGCCATAACCTTGGCGGCGGGAAACTCCGCCTTGCCGCGCGCTTCATAGAAGCGGTCGATATCCTCCGCCTTCCAGAAGTCGCCCTCAAAGGCGCTGCTCTGCTTGCTCGCTTTCCGCAAGGTGAAGCTGAAGCCGATGATCATCGCCCAGGTCCAGATGCTGGCCAGCAACAGGCCGATCATCACGCCTTTCACGACGATGTCGGCCTGAAGGAACAAATGGAGCGGCGATATAGTGGCATTGGCGGCAACGGCGCCCATCGCGCCGACGGCGGGCATGGCAAGGCTCATGGGTGGATGTCTTCCCCTCTCATCAGGCGGCTGAAAATATCGATCCAGGGCTTGGGCTGCCTTCGGGGCCGGCCCTGGGGTGTCAGGAAGGCGACCGATATGTCGCCCTGCGTCAGTATTTCCTCGCCGCGCATGACCGCTTGCTGAATGGCGCAGGTGGCGGCGCTGACCTGTGACACGCGGCTCACCACCATCAGGTCGTCGTCCAGCCGGGCGGGGCGACGGTAGCGGATCTGAAGATCGGTGACGGCATAGACGCCCTCTCCCTCTTCCAGCGCCGCGCGCTGGCCGATGCCCGCGATCCGCAGCATGTCCGACCGCGCGCGCTCCATATAGCGCAGATAATTGGCGTGGTAGACGAGGCCGGACAGGTCCGTATCCTCGAAATAGACGCGCAGGGGGAAATGATGCTCCGCCGCGATGAAGCGGCCGGATGCGGGAACCGGCAAGCAAGGCGCTTCAAGGGCGTCGGAAAGGGCCATGCCCGCCTTTAACCATCATCGGCGAGCGGCGCAAAGCGGGAAATGACGCGCCCGCACCATCTTGCCCGCGCGATGGGGCTGTCCGTCCCGCTTCCCCGGCGCTAATGGCAAGCTGGTAAGCATGCTTCATGCGGAAGGATTTGGGTATATATGACTGACATTCGCACGGTCGGGGTGATCGGCGCCGGACAGATGGGCGCGGGCATCGCGCAGGTTTCGGCGCAGGCGGGCTATGATGTGATCCTGTCCGACATCGATCAGGCGCGCGCGGAGAAGGGGATCGCGGGCATTGCGAAGCTGCTGGCCAGGGGCGTGGAAAAAGGCAAGATCGAGCAGGCCGATGCCGACGCCGCGCTCGCCCGGATCAGGCCGGTGGGCGATGTCGCGCCGCTTGCGGGCGCGCAATTGGTGATCGAGGCTGCGACCGAGCGTGAGGACATCAAGCGCACGATCTTCGGCAATGTCGGGCCGCTGCTCGCGCCGGATGCCATTCTGGCGTCCAACACCTCCTCCATCCCGATCACGCGGCTGGCGCAGGCGGCGCCCGATGCTGCGCGCTTCGTGGGCGTGCATTTCTTCAATCCCGTGCCGATCATGGGCCTGATCGAGATCATCCGCGGCCTTGCCACCGCGCCCGAAACCGTGGGGGCGATCGAGGCCTTTGCGGTGAAGCTCGGCAAGCAGGTCGTCCATGCGTTCGATGCGCCGGGCTTCATCGTCAACCGCATCCTGCTGCCGATGCTGAATGAAGCCTGCTTCGCGCTGGGCGAGGGCGTGGCCAATGTGAAGGATATAGACACGGCGGTGCAACTGGGCCTCAATCACCCGATGGGGCCGCTGACGCTGGCGGATTTCATCGGACTGGATACCTGTCTTGAGATTTGTCGGGTGCTGCACAGTTCGACCGGCGACCCCAAATACCGCCCGGCGCCGATGCTGGTCAAATATGTCGAGGCGGGCTGGTATGGCCGCAAGACCGGCAAGGGCTTTTACGATTATTCGGGGGCTGAGCCTGTGCCTACGCGGTGACGGTCGTGGGCCATGGGGGCACGGGCCATGGGGCGGCGACAGGCGATAATGTCGGGGCGGTCCTGTCTCCGTTCGTCCTGATCTTCGAAGGACGCGCGCTGACGGTAGATCATGGCAATGGCCTTTCACGCATATCTCCTCCGGTGCAGCGATGGCTCCTTTTATGCAGATCATACAGATCATCTCGAAAGTCGGTTGGCCCAGCATCAGATGGGGTTGGGCGGAAGTTATACCGCTCCGCGCAGACTCGTTGCCTTGGTCTTGATGGAAAGTTTTGGGACGCGGGACGAGGCTCTAACCGCTGAGCGCAGAAGCAAGAATTGGAGTCGGGCCAAGAAGCAGGCTTTGATCGAAGGGGGAGCGAATTAGGCTCTTTGCCCGCAATCGACAGAGTTGAAACAGGTTGGGTAAACTTGACTCGCGTCCTTCGACAGGCTCAGGGCGAACGGAGGATGGTGAGGCGACCCATGCGGCCGGGGGAGCCATGCCGCATGGGTCGTGGCGCTCAGGCGTCCACGCTGATGACGCCGCGCCGGATCTGGTCCAGTTCAATGCTTTCGAACAGCGCCTGGAAATTGCCGTTTCCAAAGCCCTCATTGCCCTTGCGCTGGATGATCTCGAAGAAGATCGGGCCGAACATCGGCTCGGTGAAGATCTGGAGCAATATGCCTTCGCCCGTTTCCACGCTGCCGTCGATCAGGATGCGGTTCTTTCTGAGGCGCTCCAGATCCTCGCCATGGCCGGGGACGCGCTTGTCGACCAGTTCGTAATAGGTTTCGATGGTGTCCTGCAGGCGCACGCCGCGCGCCCGCAGCTTCTCCACCGTGGCATGGATGTCGTGGGTGGTCAGGGCGAGGTGCTGGATGCCTTCGCCATGATATTCGCGGATGAATTCCTCGATCTGGCTTTTGTCGTCCTGGCTTTCGTTGAGGGGAATGCGGATCGCCTGGTCCGGTGCAATCATCGCCTGGCTGAAAAGGCCGGTCGCCTGCCCCTTGATGTCGAAATATTTCTGCTCCTCGAAGTTGAAGAGGGTGCGGTAGAATTCGCTCCACACCCGCATCTGGCCGCGCCGGACATTGTGGGTGAGGTGGTCGAGCAGGTCGAGGCCGACGCTGTTCCTTGCTTCCGCCTCGCGCCAGCCGGGAAATTCGGCCCAATCGGCATAGAGGTCCGTGCCGTCTGCGATGAAATAAAGATAGGAACCGCCGATGCCCTGAATGACGGTGTCATCCTCGTCCGTCGGTTTCGCGCCATGCTCCAGCGCCCATTGCATTGCAGCCCCGGGGTCGGCGACGCGAAAGGCCATGGCGCTGGCCGAAGGGCCATGCTTGCCCCGGAAGGCCGCAACGCGCCCCGCATCGTCGCGGTTCAGCATCAGATTGATGCGGCCCTGCTTGTAGCGGGTGATATTCTTGACCGGGTGGCGGTGGGTGGGGGTGAAGCCGAGTTGTTCGAACTGCGCGACCATGGCTTGCGGATCGGGCGAGGTGAACTCGACGAATTCGAAGCCGTTGAGACCCAAGGGATTGTCCGACGTTGCGGTCATGGGAGGCGGTCCTCTTTTGTGAAGCGGCCACGGGCATATGCCTGCGTGCCGAGGGTGTAGATGCGATCTTCGGGGAGGATGGTGTCGACCTCCAGATCGGGGGCGCCCTCCAGCGCGTGGTAGAGGGGCGCGAAGTCCGTCTCGACGGTCTGGCGCAGCAGATCCTCGAAGCTGTCGATGACGAAGTAGCTCTGCTGATAGTCGTCGATGCGATATTTGGTCCGCATCAGACGCTTGAGATCGAAGCCCAGGCGATTCGGCGAAGGATCGTCCAGCGCGAAGATCGATTCACCATGCGAGGACACGATGCCCGCGCCGTAAAGACGCAGATCGTCGCCTTGCCGGATCAGGCCGAATTCGACCGTATACCAATAGAGGCGGGCGAGGCGGTCGATCGCGCCCATCCGCTCGGCGCGCAGCCCGCCTTCGCCATAGGCTTGCATATAGTCGGCGAAGACCGGATGGGCGAGCAGGGGCACATGGCCGAACACGTCGTGAAAGACGTCCGGCTCCTCCAGATAGTCGAGCTGCTCCGGCGTGCGGATGAAGCGGCCCGTGACGAAGCGGCGGTTAGCCAGATGCTCGAAAAAGACGCGGTCGGGGACAAGGCCGGGGACGGCCACGACCTGCCAGCCGGTGCGCCGCATCAGCCGGTCCGACAATTCGCTGAAGTCGGGGATGCCGGGCTTCGTCATGCGGAGGATGTCTAGCCCGTCCATGAACTCCGGCACCACGCGGTCGGGGAGCATCGCCGCCTGCCGCGCGAAGAGGGTGTCCCACATCGCATGGTCCTGGGGCGTGTAGGCGCTCCAGTCCTGCGGGATTGTCCAGTCTGCGGCGGCGCTCGCCGGGGCGCGCTCATGGATATGAGACATGGCGAAGAGTATTTCACGATTTTGCGGAAATTTCGTTTCAATCTCCGAACGAAAAAGGCTTATCATGAATCATTGTTTCGACTATGGTGAGAATATGAAACAGAAGCGTCAACTTGATGCGGTCGATCGCCGGATCGTGAAACTGTTGCAGGCCGATGCGTCGATCAGCCATGCGGAACTGGCCGAGAAGGTGGGCGCGTCGAGCGCGTCCTGCTGGCGGCGGATCAAGGCGCTGGAGCAGGCGGGGGTGCTGCTCAAGGCCGTGCGGTTAGTCGATCCGGCGAGCGTCGAGCGGCAGGTCAATGTGCTGTGCAACATTCGGATGCGGAGCCATGCGCGCGATGCGCGTGCCTTGTTCGAGCAATTCGTCGATGGCCGTGCGGAGATCGTGGAGTGCTTTTCCATGTCCGGGGAGTGGGACTATCTGTTGCGGATCGTCGTGGCGGACGTGGCGGATTATAATGATTTCCTGATGAACGTAGTGCTGTCGCACCCCTCCGTTCAGGGCGCGGCCTCCCATTTTGCGCTGTCGATGACGAAATATACGACGGCGCTGCCGGTTTAGCCCGCCGACAGTCCGTGCTTCTTCATGCAATGCCTTAGCTGGTCGTAGCTGAGGCCGAGGCCCTTGGCGGTCGCGCGCTGGTTGTAGCGGTAGCGGTCGAGCGCGGCGCGGACGATGGCGGCTTCATGAGCGTCGACGGCGGCCTTGAGGTCGGTGATCGACTCGAAATCGGAGGGCGGCGGAGGCGCGGGCGGCGTTTCGGCGCGCGGCAGCATCATCGGTTGCGGCTTCCACGGGGAAGCGAAGGGGTCGAAGGTGATGCGGCTCACCGGCCGCGCCGGATCGTCCCAGCGGTAGACGGCGCGCTCTACCACATTGCGGAGTTCGCGCACATTGCCGGGCCACCCATGACCCTCAAGCTCCGCCATGCAGGCGGCGGAAAAGCCCGGCCATTGCGGCCATGCCAGTTCCGCCGCCATGCGCCGCCCGAAATGGTCGACGAGGACGGGAATATCGCCTTCGCGCGCGCGGAGCGGCGGCAAAGTGATGACCTCGAAGCTCAACCGGTCGAGCAGGTCGGGGCGGAAACGGCCTGCCTGCGCGGCGGCGGGCAGGTCTTCGTTGGTGGCGGCGACGATGCGGACGTCGACGGTGATCGGGCGGGATGCGCCGATGCGGGTGACTTCGCCATATTCGATGACGCGCAGCAGCCTTTCCTGCGCCGCCATGGAGAGCGTGCCCAGTTCGTCGAGGAAGAGCGTGCCGCCGTCCGCTTCCTCGAACCGGCCGGGCCGCGCTTTTGTCGCGCCGGTGAAGGCCCCTTGCTCATGACCGAATAATTCCGCTTCGATCAGCGTTTCGGGGAGCGCCGCGCAGTTCATGACGATCAGCGGCTCGCCCCAGCGGCGGGAAAGGTGATGGAGGCGTTCGGCGACCAGTTCCTTGCCGGTGCCGCGTTCGCCGATCACCAGCACCGGGCGGTTGAGTTCGGCGGCGCGCCCGGCCAGTTCGACCGCGTCGAGAAAGGCCAGTGATTGGCCGACGAACTGCGTGTTCTTCTCCATTCCCAACTTATGGGGAAATTTCCCAAATCTTCGCAAGAGGATTTTGGCACGGGCCGCCTAAAGCCGCGCTTTTCCGCCATTTCGGCAAATTGGCACGGCTTCTGCAAAGACAGGGAGGAAGCCGCCGCACAAGCCGACGGCACTTTTGAAGGCCAGAGTTCAGGGAGCAAGAAGATGGAAGAGAAGAGCAACCCAGTCCGCGAAATCGGCCAATTGCTGTCCGTCGCCATCGCCGCCGTGCTGTTTGGATCGACCCTGATCCTTTCCGCCGTCGGCCCGGCCCGCGCCAGCGAAGCCCCGATGCTCGCGACACAGGATACCCCCGCGGCCCTGCGCTATCTGGCGTAAGGATCGCAAGCCCCGGCCGGGGCGGGAAGCCCCCCTCGCCCGCCCCGGCAAAGTTTTGACCAGGAGTGACGTTCAAATGGGTATATTCTCCCGCACCCGCGACATCATCGCCGCCAATGTCACCGACTTGCTCGACAAGGCGGAAGACCCGGCGAAGATGATCCGCATGATTATCCTCGAAATGGAGGAGACGCTGGTCGAGGTGCGCGCGTCGGCCGCCCGGACCATCGCCGACCAGAAGGAGATGCGCCGCCATATCGGCAAGCTGAACGCGCTTCAGGATAGCTGGACCGAAAAGGCGCAACTGGCGCTCAGCAAGGATCGCGAGGACCTGGCCAAGGCCGCGCTGGTCGAAAAGCAGAAGGCCGCCGACATGGCGCAGCAGATGTCCCATGAGATCGAGACGCTGGATGAGGCGCTGCGGGCTTCGGAGGAGGACATCGCCAAGTTGCAGGCCAAGCTGCGCGAGGCCCGTGCCCGTCAGAACAGCCTCGTCACCCGGATGCAGAGCGCCGAAAACCGCCTGCGCGTCCGCGAAGCCTATGCCGGCGAGAAGGTGAACGAAGCCTTTGCCCGCTTCGACATGCTGGAACGCCGCGTGGACATGGCCGAAGGCCGCGCCGACGCCATGGCGCTGGGCCAGCAGCCCAAGACGCTGGAGGAAGAGATCGCCGAACTCAAGTCGGCCGACAAGGTGGACGCCGAACTCGCGGCGCTCAAGGCGTCGATGAACGCTGGCAAGACCGGGGAGTGACGCCATGGAAGACATTCTTGTCCCCATCGCCATCGTCGGGATGCTGTTCATCGGGATGCCCTGGCTGATCTTCCACTATGTGACCAAGTGGAAGCAGGCGCCCAAGATCACTGACGAGGACGAGAAGCTGCTGGACGAGCTTCACCTGCTCGCCCGGCGGCTGGAGGAACGGTTGCAGACGGTCGAACGGATCGTCGCCGCCGACAATCCCGATTTCCGCCCCGCCCGTCCTTCGCAGGACGATGGCGATTATGCATTCGACCGGAGGAACTGAGATGACCGCCCGCCGCACCAAATTCTATCTCGACAAGCAGAACGGCAAGTTCATGGGCGTCTGCTCCGGCATCGCCGACTATACGGGCATCGACGTCGTCTGGGTCCGGGTTGCCATGGTCCTGTCTTTCTTCATCATCGGTTGGACGCTGCTGGGTTATTTCGTGATCGGTTTCGTCGCCGAAAACAAGCCGATTGGCCTCTATGCAGATCGCGACGATGCGAAATTCTGGCAGGGCGTGCGCGCCAATCCGGCGCGCTCCACCCGCGATGTGCGCTCCAAGTTCCGCGATATCGACCGGCGCTTGGCCGACATCGAAACCTATTACACCAGCCGCAACACGCGTCTGGCGGATGAGATCGAGAGCCTGCGCTGATACCGTTCATCGAACGGCGGATGCCGCCGGTCGAAAAATCGGCCGCGCGCGGGCCAAGGGAAGGAAATGGCGATAGCGCGCCGTCCTGACAGGCAAGGGGAAAAGCCATGAATCCATTTGAAATGGTCGTCGCCATCGTCGCGATCACCGCCATCGCCAGCGTCATCCGCGCCAAATATGGCGTCCTGCGCCGGGACAAGGGCGAAGCCTTCGCCCATCGTGGGCCGGACCCGGAAGCCGAAAGGCTGCGCGCGGAGGTGAAGGCGCTGAAGGATCGGGTGGCCGTGCTGGAACGGCTCGCGACCGACAGTTCCACCGCGCTGGAGCGCGAATTCGATAAATTGAAGGACCGCGACTGAAAGCGGCCCGGACGAACCGTAGGGAGGACAATGTGCAGGACCCCCTTTTCTATCTGACCATGGCCGTGGCCGGCCTTTCGGGGCTGGTGATCGTCGCGGTGACGGCGCTGCGCGGCTGGAACGGCTGGCTGGAACTCAAGCGCGCGGAACTGGCGCGCGGGGCCGGGGAAGCCGCCCCGCCGTCCGCCGCCACGCGGATCGAGGTCGCCGACCTGAAAGAACGCATCCGCAAGCTGGAAGCCATAGCGGCGGACGTCGATCTGTAAAGCAGATGGGAAAAGCGGGTTTCGCCGCCCGCTTTTCCCCCTATATGGGCGGGCATGACACAGATGCGCGCCATTGCCGATCTTCACGAAGAATATGCGTTTCTCGACGCCGACGATCGCTACCGGCTGTTGATCGATCTGGGCCGCGAACTGGAGCCGATGCCCGACGCGCTCAAGACCGACGCGACGCTGGTGCGCGGCTGTTCGGCGGCGGTGTGGGTCTATCCCACCGTGCTGGATGCCGATTCCGGTCATGGGCAGCGGCTGCATTTCCTGGCCGACAGCAATGCCGCGATCACCAAGGGGATCATCGCGCTGGTGCTGCTGACCGTGCAGGACCGGACGCCCGAGGAAATCGGCGCGGCGGATATAGAAGGGGCGCTGGCGCCGTTCGACCTGCGCAATCAGCTCAGTTCCAATCGGACGCAGGGGATTCCGAACATGATTGCCCTTATCCGCGAAACGGCTCGTCGCTACGGCGGCTGACCCGCGCAACCGCTGTTTCCGCACGGACGTTGTCCTTCCGTAACATGATATATGGAAGGAGAGAGGCGATGCGCGCCATCCTGACTTTGACGGCCCTTGGGCTGATCGCGGCCTGTTCATCGGGCGAGAAGGACATGACCCAGCGCGAGCAGATCGGGCAGACGTGGAAATATGAAGGCGGTGGGACCGGCGGCAAGCCGAAGGTCGCCTATATTGGCAGCGCCAACACGGTGCAGACGATCACCGCGCCCGACACCTTTTCGGTGATGCTGGTGCAGCCGATGACCAACGGCGAGAAGGACGTGACCGTCAAGCTGGTCGGCGCGCCGTTCCGCTGCGACCTGTCCGACTGCGCGGTGACGGCGGTGACGGACGACGGCAAGGAACATCGCTGGAAGGGTCGCATGGCCGACACCAATGACGGGATCGAGATCATGCCTTCGCAAAATGCCTATGAGGCGATTGCCAAGGCGAAAACGGTGAAGGTCAATCTGGCCGTGGGCAAGGATGACCGGACCTTCCCGTTCCAGTTCAATGTCGAGGGGCTGGACCTGAAAAGCTGATCGTCATTCCTGCAAGGACACGCCGGGGCTGCGCGGATCGGCAGCCCCCACCCAATGGCCGTCGGGCAGGCGCTCGGCGGCATTGGCCTTGAGGCCGAGGCGGGAGATGGCGACGCGGTGGCCCAGCCTTTCCAGCGGCGCCTTCATGGCTTCGAGCGATGTGCCCTGTTCCAGCACGAGGCCGTCGCCGTTGAAGAATTCCAGGCCCAGCGCGATGGAATCCTGCGCGGACAGGCCCCAGTCGAAATGGGCGATCAGCGCCTTGGCGACCTGCATGATGATGGTCTTGCCGCCTGCCGCGCCGACGGTGAAGATCGGCGTGCCCGCCGCGTCATAGACGATGGTGGGCGACATGGAGGAAAGCGGGCGCTTGCCCGGCTCCACCCGGTTGGCGACGGGCGCGCCGTTTTTTTCCGGCGTGAAGCTGAAGTCCGTCAGTTCGTTGTTCAGGATGACGCCATTGGCGACAAGCTGGCTGCCGAAGAAGCTTTCGATGGTGGAGGTCCAGGCGGCGATGTCGCCATTGCGGTCCACGGCGACGAAATGGCTGGTGCCCGATTCGGGCTGGGGCCGGGATGCGGTGCGCGGCTGCCCGCCCTGCGGCTGGCCGGGCTGGTAGTCGTTGCGGGCCTTGCGGAGCGAGATGAGGGCGGAGCGCCGTTTCAGATAGGCCGGGTCGATCAGCCCCGCTAGCGGCACGGCCACGAAGTCGGGGTCCCCCAGCCATGTGCCGCGGTCGGCATAGGCAAGCTGCATCGCTTCCCCGATCACATGCCAGGATCGCACATCGTCCTTACCCCATTGGCCCAGCGGGAAGCGTTCGACCATGCCGAGGATCTGGAGAACCGTGACACCGCCGGAAGAGGCCGGTCCCATGCCGCAGACGGTATAGACGCGATATTTGCCGCAGACGGGCTTGCGCGGTTTGGCCTGATAAGCGGCAAGGTCCGCCTGTGTCATCGGCACCGGATTTTTCGGCGCGTTGGTGACGGCGTCCGCGATCGCCTTTGCATTGTCGCCCAGATAGAAGGCGTCGGGTCCTTCGGCGGCGATACGCCTGAACAGGGCGGCGAGCGGCGGATTCTGGAGGATGGTGCCGATCGGCGCGGGCTTGCCGTCGATCCAGAAATATTTGCGAATTTCCGGGAAATCGGCCCAGATCGGCGCGACGGCGTTCATCGCGGTGTCGAGCCTTTGGCGCACTTCGAACCCGTCCTCGGCCAGATGGATGGCGGGCTGGAACAGGTCGGCCCAGGGCAGTTTGCCCCATTTGCGATGCGCGTCCCAGGCGAGGCGCAGATTGCCCGGCACACCGACTGAATAGCCGCCTGGCCATGCATCGCGGAAGGAAAGCGGCTGTCCATCCGGTCCCATGAAGCGGTCGGGCTTTGCAGCGGCTGGGGCAGTTTCGCGGCCGTCGATGGATTCGAGCGCCCCCGTCGCGCCATCATGATGCATCAGGAAGCCGCCGCCGCCGATGCCGCTGTTATGCGGTTCGACCACGTTCAATGCCAGCATCATGGCGATGGCAGCGTCCGTCGCGCTGCCGCCCTTGCGTAGGATATCCTGTCCCGCCTGGGCTGCGCGCGGATCGGCGGCGGATACCGTGGCGTTGAGCGCAACGGGCTCGCGCGCCGATAGTGGTGCGGGGGAAAGGGCGACGAGAGCGAGGGGGGCCAGCAGGGCCAGGAAGCGGAATGTCATGGCGGCCACCCTATCGCCCGCGTCGCTGGCTGCAAGCCTGCCTGTCCGGATCAGGCGTCGATACCGACTGCCTGACTGATCGTCCGCAAGCCGTCGCGTTGCAGCAGGGTCTTCAATCCGGCATTGATGCGCTTCGCCAGATACGGCCCTTCATAGACCAGCGCGCTGTAGAGCTGGATCAGGCTCGCCCCGGCGCGGATGCGGGCATAGGCCTGTTCGGCATCGGATATGCCGCCGACCCCGATCAGCGGCAGGCGGGCGCCCAACAGGCGGCGGAAATCGCGCAACCTCTCCAGCGAAAGGTCGTGCAGCGGCGCGCCCGACAGGCCGCCTGTCTCGCCCGCATGGGCCGAACGCAAGGGCGGGCGCGAAATGGTGGTATTGGACACGATCAGCGCGTCGATGTGGTGGTCGAGGCAGGCGGCGGCGATGTCCTCCACATCCGCCGGTTCGAGGTCGGGAGCGACTTTGAGGAAAATGGGCGTCCGGTCCGAGCCCCGTGCCGCCATCACCGCGCCCAAAAGCTGATCGAGCGCCGCCCGGTCCTGAAGCGCGCGCAGGCCCGGCGTGTTGGGAGAGGAAATGTTGACCGTCAGATAATCGGCGAGCGGCATCATGCAGGCGACGCCTGTGGCGTAATCCGCGATACGATCCGTCGCATCCTTGTTCGCGCCGATATTGATGCCGATAACCGCGCTTCCATTCCGCCGCCGCTTGGCGACTCGTTCTGCCGCCGCCGCTTGTCCACCATTGTTGAAGCCCATGCGGTTGATGACTGCCCGGTCCTCCTCCAGCCGGAACAGGCGGGGCAGGGGGTTGCCCGGCTGCGGCAGGGGGGTCAGCGTCCCCAGTTCCGCAAAGCCGAAACCCAGGCCATGCATCTTGTGCGCGACCAGTCCTTCCTTGTCATAACCGGCGGCCAGTCCCACCGGGTTGGGGAAGGCGATGCCCGCGACCGTCTGGGCCAACATGGGATCGGGTTGGAGGGCGGGCGGAGTCGGCATCATCCGCAGCAGGGCGATGGACAGGTGGTGCGCCCGTTCGGCGTCGAAGGCGAAAACGAGGGGGCGGATCAGGCGATAGGACATGGCGGCTGCTATGCCAGCGCCGCTCGCATTCGTCGAGTCGCTGTTGCGATTGGGCAACAGCTGATCCAGATCAGTTTTCATGGCTGGAATCGTAATATTTTGAGACATTTTCCGTCAGCCAATGTCCGATCCATCCAATAATCTTTCCCCGATTCGGGCGTAAAGCAGGGCTGCGACCCGAAGGCTCCAAGGCCACATGGCCGAACGAGACCTTTTCCTGGCCCGGCAGTGAAAGCTGCCGGGCCATTTTTATATGTGTCTTGTGCATGACACTGGATTGTTTCCCGATTTTAACCAAATTTTCTTGCGAAGCCCTCGCGAAGGGAGATATTGGATAGCGGGGGTCATAAATATGGGGTTGCATCCTCAACACACACCCGGGGGGGTAGCAGGGGTCGTCGCTGCGGATGACGGCGCGCCGCTTTCTTATACCGTCGAAGCGGCGCAGGGTCCGGTCAGGCTGCGTTATTTTGCTCCGCCCGAACCACTATGCGCTTATTTCGGTTCGCTTTATATTTTCAGCGTTTCCTCTTCGGGTTATGCCGACGCGACGCGTGCGGATGTGCCCCAACTGCGCTTCCGGCTGGGCGGGCGAGGCGGCAATTACATCTTTCAGGACGGCATGGTGATGCCGACGCCAGAGGTTTGCCTGTTGGGGCCGACCTTTGGCGCGACACGGTTCCGTCTGGAAGAACCGTCGCGGGTGCTGGGCATATCGCTGCTTCCCGCCGGATGGATCGCGCTTTATGGCGACGATGCGAACAGCATGGCGGACAGCGCCTTCGACATGGTGACATGCGATGCCGAATATGGGCGGTTGCTGCAAAAGCTCCAAGGCATGGAGGATGCCGATGCAATTGCGTCGCTTTGCTGGTCATTCCTCCAGACACGGATCAAGCCGTTGCCCGACACGACCTGGCGCCTGCTCGAGGCGGTGGATGGTTGGCTGATGGACGAAGGATCGCCGCGAATCGAAATACTGGCCGACCGCACCGGGCTTTCGCCGCGGCAACTCGCGCGGCTTACCAACCGCTATTATGGTGCGCCGCCCAAGCTACTGGCGCGCAAATACAGGGCGCTTCGATGCAGCGCGCGGATCGTGCTGGACCGGGAAAGCTGGCAGGTGCTGTGCGACGAAGGGGGATTTTATGACCAGTCCCATTTCATCCGCGAGATCAAGCATTTCATCGGCCTGACGCCCCAGCAATTGCAGAATGATCCGACCGCCGTCGCGCAGTTGACGCTGTTGCGCCGGTCGCTGGGCGGAGATGTGGCCGTCATCAATCGCATGAGCTGAACGCCGCTCCGCTTTTGTAGTGGATGCTATGAGAAAAGCCTTGATAATCCGCCGTTGGAGGACCACATGCCAATCGGATTGATTCGATCCGATTTGAGAATGGTTCGCAACTGGACGCGGGATGAAACTGTCGAGCTTCGCTGACTATGCCGTGGTGCTGATGTCTGCCGCTGCCCGCCATTGCGGAGCCGCAAAGATGAATGCGACCACGCTTGCCGCTGAAACCGGCATTCCGTTGCCCACGGCGCAGAAGCTGGTCAGCCGGCTGTCAGCTGCGGGCCTGCTTGAGTCGAGTCGCGGCACCGGCGGCGGCGTGCGGCTGGCGCGGCCCCCGGCGGCGATTACGCTGGCGGATGTGGTGGAGGCGGTGGAAGGTCCCATTGCCATGACTGCTTGTGCCGAACATGGCGCGCATGACTGCACATTGGAGCAGGATTGCCGCATCCGTCCGCATATGAATGCGGCGAACAGTGCGATTCGTTCGGCCCTTGCGAGAGTGACAATCGCCAGTTTGACACGAGAATTGGCCTGATACGAGAAATGGTATGACGCAGGAAACGATTAGCATCCGTAATCTCGAAGCGCATGAGGCGGCTGAGCGCGCCTCCACTTACGAGCATGGCTGGTCGTCGGCTATCGAGCAGGATTTCGCGCCCAAGGGGCTGAGCGAGGATACCGTCCGTTTCATTTCCGCCAAGAAGAACGAGCCGGAATGGCTGCTCGAATGGCGCCTGAAGGCGTTCGCCATGTGGCGGAAGATGGAAGCGCCGGAATGGGCCAAGCTCAATATTCCGCCCATCGACTATCAGGATGCTTATTATTACGCCGAGCCGAAGAAGAAGGCGGAGCTGAATTCGCTGGATGAGGTCGACCCGGAAATCCTGGCCACCTATCAGAAGCTGGGCATCCCCATCGCCGAGCAGGAAGTGTTGGCCGGGGTCAAGGGCAGCCGCAAGGTCGCGGTCGATGCGGTGTTCGATTCGGTTTCCGTCGCTACCACCTTCCGCAAGGAACTGGAGGAGGCAGGTGTCATCTTCCGCTCGATCAGTGAGGCGGTGCGCGAATATCCGGACCTTGTGAAGAAGTGGCTGGGTAAGGTCGTGCCGATGCACGACAATTATTTCGCCACGCTCAATTGCGCGGTCTTTTCCGACGGCACCTTCGTCTACATTCCCAAGGGCGTGCGCTGCCCGATGGAGCTTTCCACCTATTTCCGCATCAATGCCGAGAATACGGGGCAGTTCGAACGCACGCTGATCGTCGCGGACGAGGGGGCTTATGTAAGCTATCTCGAAGGCTGCACCGCGCCGATGCGCGACGAGAACCAGCTCCATGCCGCAGTGGTCGAATTGGTCGCGCTGGACGATGCGGAAATCAAATATTCGACCGTCCAGAACTGGTATCCGGGCGACGAGAACGGCAAGGGCGGCATCTATAATTTCGTGACCAAGCGGGCGCTGTGCCAAGGTCGCAACAGCAAGGTCAGCTGGACCCAGGTGGAAACCGGGTCGGCGATCACCTGGAAATATCCGAGCTGCGTGCTGAATGGCGAGAACAGCGTGGGTGAATTCTACTCGGTGGCGCTGACCAACAATCTGCAGCAGGCTGATACCGGCACCAAGATGATCCACAACGGCAAGGGGTCGCGGTCGACCATCGTGTCCAAGGGAATCAGCGCGGGGCGTTCGAATAACACCTATCGCGGGCTGGTGCGCGTGGCGCCGGGCGCGGAAGGTGTACGGAACTTCACCCAGTGCGACAGTCTGCTGCTGGGCGACCAATGCGGCGCGCATACTGTGCCCTATATTGAGGTGCGTAATCCCTCCGCGCAGATCGAGCATGAGGCGACCACTTCCAAGATTAGTGATGACCAGCTTTTCTACGCGATGCAGCGCGGGCTGGATCAGGAAAGCGCGGTGTCGCTGATCGTGAACGGCTTCGCCAAGGAAGTGCTGCAACAGCTGCCGATGGAGTTCGCGGTCGAGGCGCAGAAGCTGTTGGGCATCAGCCTTGAGGGGAGCGTGGGCTAACGACTTTTCCACGCGTCATGCTGAACTTGTTTCAGCATCCACTTGGCTTTCGAAGGTGAAAGGGCGCGAAGAGAAATGGACCCTGAAACAAGTTCGGGGCGACGAAGAATGTGAGAGTTTGAAGGACTGAACCTTGAGCGACGAAGACGATATTCAGGATGCCCTCGCCGATTTCGCGGAGGATGTTGGCAATGGACAGGCGTGGACCGCCGCGATCCGTATCCTGACCGAGGACTATGAGTTGGAAGAGGGCGAACTTCAGACGCGCGCCGCCAAGGATTTCGGTGACCTCGATGCATATCAGGTCGAATGCCGCGCCGCGCTGGAGGCAGGCGACAAGGCGATGACCGAGCGCCTGCGGACCGACAAGGCGTTCCACAAGGCCAAGGCCCCCAACCTCGCCCGCATGGGGCCGGTTAGCGAATTCGTCGTCGCGCTGCTGGAAAAAGGTGCGCCCGAGCCGGATGCCGACTGGTGGCCCTATATGCCGATCAAGCGCCACATCGACACACTGTTTCCCGCTCCGGGCGACGTTCGCGACATGGCCTTCTGGACCGCGCGGACGCTCCAGCGCGCACACAAGGATTGAATGCATGCTGACAATTGAAAACCTCTCGAACGAGATTGACGGCAAGGTGATCCTCAAGGGGCTGTCGCTTTCCATCAATGGGGGCGAAGTCCATGCGATCATGGGACCGAACGGCGCGGGCAAGTCGACGCTGGCCTATACGCTGGGCGGCCGCCCCGGTTACGAGGTGACGGGCGGCAGCGCGACTTTCCTGGGGAAGGACCTGTTCGAAATGGAGCCGCATGAGCGCGCTGCCGCCGGGCTGTTCCTGGGCTTTCAGTATCCCGTTGAGATTCCAGGCGTTTCCAACCTGCAATTCCTGCGCGAAAGCCTCAATTCGCAGCGCCGCGCGCGGGGCGAGAAGGAACTGAACGGCGGCGAGTTCATCAAGCTCGCCAAGGAGAAGGCCGCGCTGCTGGGCCTCGACATGGAAATGCTCAAGCGCCCGGTGAATGTCGGCTTTTCGGGCGGCGAGAAGAAGCGCGCCGAAATGGTGCAGATGGGCATACTCGACCCGAAGCTGGCGATCCTGGACGAGACGGACAGCGGCCTCGACATCGACGCGCTCAAGACCGTGGGCGCGGGCATCAATGCGATCATGCGGCGCCCCGATAAGGCGGTGCTGCTCATCACACATTATCAGCGGCTGCTCGATTATGTGAAGCCGGACTTCGTGCATGTGCTGGCTGGCGGCCGGATCGTGAAGTCGGGCGGGCCGGAACTCGCGCTGGAACT
Organism: Sphingobium baderi; assembly: GCF_001456115.1. NCBI lineage: Bacteria > Pseudomonadati > Pseudomonadota > Alphaproteobacteria > Sphingomonadales > Sphingobiaceae > Sphingobium > Sphingobium wenxiniae. Next base: position 813,615 of record NZ_CP013264.1, read on the forward strand.
GGAACGCGAAGGCTATGCCGATATGGTCGGGGCCGAGGTGGTTGCGGCGTGACGACAATCGCTCTTCCCACGCGCAGGCAGGAAGATTGGCGTTACAGCGACGTCGATGCGCTGGCTGCCATCTGGCCGACGCCCGCACCCACGCGCATCGACGTCGCGGCGGATGAAACGGCGCGCCATCATTTGTTGCAGAATGCAGCCGATGGCGCGGTGGCGGTGTATGACTATGCCATCATCATTGCGGACGGTGCGCGCTGCGATTTTCATGTGCTCAATATCGGCGGCAAATTCGGGCGGGTGACGATCAACGTCACGTTGGGCAGGGGTTCGCATTTCGAATTGAACGGCGCAATCATCGGCGGTGGCGAACAGACGCTGGAGATCGTCACTGCCGTCACCCATGCCGCGCCGGACGCCACCAGCGGGCAGACGATCCGGTCGATCCTGGGCAATCATGCTACTGGCAGCTATCTCGGTAGCATCAATGTCGCTCGCGGCGCGCAGCGCACCGACGCCTTCCAGTCGGTGAAGGCGATGCTGCTGGACCGCACGGCGACCGCGAACGTCAAGCCAGAGCTGGAAATCTACGCCGACGATGTGAAATGCGCGCATGGTGCGACGGTGGGCGAACTCGACAAACAGGCGCTGTTCTACATGGCCTCGCGCGGCATGGACCCCGCGACAGCCAAGACGCTGCTTTTGAAGGCCTTTGTCGCTGGCGTGTTCGACGATATGGCCGACGAAGCGGTGAAGGCGGCACTGGAAGCGGCGGCGATCGCCAAGCTGGAGGTGCTGGTATGACCGTCAGCGCCTTCGATCGCCTCGACCTGCGCCATGATTTCCCCGGCCTTCTGGATGGAAATGGGGGCGACTGGCATTATCTCGACAGCGCCGCCACCGCGCAGAAACCGCGAGCGGTGATCGACGCCATCGCCCGCGCCTACGGCGTGGATTATGCCACGGTGCATCGGGGCGTCTATGAGCGATCCGCGAATATGACGCTGGCCTATGAGGCGGCGCGGCGGAAGGTCGCGAACTTCATCGGCGCGGCGAGCGACAGCGAGATCGTCTATGTCCGCGGTGCGACCGAGGGCATCAATCTCGTCTCGACATGCTGGGCTGGCGAGCAGTTGGAGGCGGGGGATCGTATCCTGCTGTCCATGCTGGAGCATCACAGCAATATCGTGCCGTGGCAGATGGTGGCCGAGAAAGTCGGTGCAGAGATCGACGTCGTGCCCCTGACAGCGGATGGCAAGATCGACCTTGATGCCATAGCCGCGATAATTACCCCCGCGCATAAAATGGTAGCGCTCGCCCATGTTTCGAACGTGCTGGGCAGCGTGCTGGACGTGCGGCGCGCCGCCGACATCGCCCATTCGGCCGGCGCGAAGCTCCTGATCGACGGGTGCCAGGCCGTGCCGCGCCTTGCCGTCGACGTGCAGGCGCTGGATTGCGACTTCTACGCCTTTTCCGCGCACAAGCTTTATGGGCCGACCGGCATCGGCGTGCTGTGGGCGCGCAAGGAACTGCTCGATGCCATGCCCCCCTATCAGGGCGGTGGGTCGATGATCGACAAGGTGACATTCGAAAAGACGACCTATGCTCCCGCGCCCACGCGGTTCGAGGCAGGGACGCCGCATATCGTCGGCGTAGTTGGGCTGTCCGCCGCGATCGATTATGTGCAGGCGATCGGGCTGGACGCTATCCATGCCCATGAATGTGCGTTGGTGGGCAAGGCGCGGACAGCGCTGGAAAAGCTGAATAGCGTGCGCGTTTTCGGCCCGGAGGATTCGGCAGGCATTCTTTCCTTTGAGGTGGAGGGGGTGCATCCGCACGATGTCGGCACCATATTGGATGAAACGGGCGTGGCCATCCGCGCCGGGCACCATTGCGCTCAGCCGTTGATGCGTCATCTGGGTGTAGAGGCGACGGCGCGGGCGAGCTTTGGTGTCTACAGCGACGAGAGCGATGTGGACGCGTTGGTCAAAGGTATCGAACGAGTGAGGAAGATCTTCGGATGACCGAGCGGAAGATTATGGTCGAGGAAGTGGAAAGCGTGGAAGCGCCGCCCAAGGCGCGTCTGGACGATGCCGGAGGCGAGCAGCCGCGCCAGCGCGACTATCTGGAAGGCTTCCTTTCGCAAAAGCCCGCCGAGACGCCAGCGGGCGAGCCGGGCGGCGACCTGTATGATGCGATTATCGATGCGCTCAAGGAAATCTTCGACCCGGAAATTCCGGTGAACATCTATGATCTTGGCCTCATCTACGGAGTGGACGTTACACAGGACGGCCATGCCGTCGTCACCATGACGCTGACGACGCCGCATTGCCCGGTCGCTGAATCCATGCCGGGCGAAGTGGAACTGCGCGTCGGCGCGGTGCCGGGCGTGGGCGATGTAGAGGTGAACCTCGTCTGGGATCCGCCATGGGACCCCGGCAAGATGTCGGACGACGCCAAGCTGGAACTGGGAATGCTCTGATGACGACGCAAACCAAAGCTCGCGCCCGTCCCGCTGCCGTCGTCCTGACGCCGAGCGCGGAACAGCGCATCGCGGAGCTTATGGCTCAGGCGCCTGAAGGGGCGATCGGCGTCAAGCTTTCGACTCCGCGCCGGGGCTGCTCGGGCCTTGCCTATTCGGTCGACTATGTGACCGATGAGGTGAAGTTCGACGAGAAGATCGAAACGCCTGGCGGCATATTCTACATCGACGGCGCGTCGGTGCTCTATCTGGTCGGATCGACGATGGACTGGGTGGAGGACGATTTTACCGCAGGGTTCGTCTTCAACAATCCCAATGCCAAGGGTAGTTGCGGTTGCGGCGAGAGCTTCACCGTCTAAGCGTTGGTGGGCCGTATCATGCCGCATATGTTGATCCTGGGGCTGGGCTACACCGCCGCGCGCCTAGCCGGACGGCTGCGCGCACAGGGCTGGCAGGTCACGGGGGTGCGCCGCACGGCTGGTCCCGAAGCATTGGCGTTTGACGATGAACCAGCTGTCCGCGCTGCCATTGCTAACACCACGCATATCCTCTCCTCCGTCCCGCCGGACGGGGAAGGAGATCCTGCCCTTGCCCGCTATGGCGTCGCCATCGCCGCCGCGCCCGCGCTCTGGACTGGCTATCTATCCTCCACCGGCGTCTATGGCGATGCGGACGGCGCATGGGTCGACGAAGCCAGCCCGGTGGGTGAGGGCCGTCGCACCGCCCGCGCGGAAGCCGATCTGGCATGGGGCGCGCTTCGCCCCGATATGCGCCGTTTTCGGCTGCCCGGCATCTATGGCCCCAGTCGTAGCGCTTTGGACCGTGTGCGAGAGGGGAAAGCGCATCGCATCGATCTGCCGGGACAGGTCTTCAGCCGTGTGCATGTTGACGACATTGTTACGGGCGTCGTCGCATCTTTCGATGGGCCGCCGGGCGTCTATAATCTGGCTGACGACCTGCCCGCGCCGCAAAATGCGGTGACGCAGGCGGCCTGCGCGCTGCTGCACCTACCACTCCCGCCGCTGCTGACGCCGGAAGAGGCGAAGCTGTCTCCCATGGCCCGCGCCTTCTATACGGAAAATCGCCGGGTTGCGAACGGGCGGGCCAAGCGCCTCCTCGGCTGGAAGCCGCGCTACCCAACCTATCACGAAGGGCTGGCTGGCTGCTTTTCTCAATAGGCGTGAATCGGTTCGTCGCATCGCCGCACCCATGGTTACCCTATGTTAACCACGCTGGTCCGAAAGCCTATGTCCTCACCACCATGGGATCGGACAGATGGACTCAATCGACCTTGCTTTTGCCGCAATCAGCCAGCGGATGGCCAGCCTGTCCGTGCCCGCTCGCGCGCCTCGCAAGCCTGAACCGATCGCACACCTCCTTTCGCGGGTGAACGCGGCCAAGCGTGGTTACGAACTGGGCGTGCCGCGCTAATTTTTCTTCGCTCGCAGCGCGATGATCATGCCCAGGATCGCCAGCGCGGCTCCCGCGATGGATAGGGCAGTCCAGCGATAGCCCTCCGCCACCGTGGAGATCAGCATGGCGATCACCGGGATCAGTACGCTGCTATAAGCTGCCCGTGCCGCGCCGATGCGCTGGATCAACTGGAAATAGAGTGGGAAGGTGACGACCGATCCCGCTATCCCCAACCACAATATCCCCATTACATAAGCGGCTCGCCATTCCATCACCGGCGGCCCCACCGTAATCCATGCATAGGCCGCGTCCATCGCCCCGCCGATCAGCATCGCCCAGCTCAACACCGCCACCATCGGCAGCCGCCGGGCGATCCACATCCCCTGCATGACATTGGCCGCCGATGCACTGAACAGCCCAGCGATGCTGAGCGCCACGCCCAGCAGCACCGCATCGGATGCGATTTCCGCCGCGCGATATTCCTTTACCAGCAGCAATGCGATTCCCGCGATGGCGATGGCCGATCCGGCGATGAAGGCGCGGCTCACCGGTTGGCGAAAGGCGATCCAGGACAGGATGCTGTTGGGGATCAGCAGCATCGCATAGACGGTCGCGACCACGCCGGAGGTCAGATAATGCTCCGCGCGATAGACGAAGTTGAAGTTGAGCACGAATTGCGCGAGTCCCAGCAATGCGGCAAAAGCGATACCTTTCGGCGGCAGGCGCAGCGGCACCCGCCGTGCCAACGCGAACAGGACCATAGCGAATCCCGCCACCAGAAAGCGGTAGCTGACAGACCAGCTTGGCGGCACCGCCGACAGTTGGTCGCGGATCACGATCCAGGTCGAACTCCAGATCAAGGTGACGAGGAGGAAGGGGAGGATCACGCCGCTTTTTGCCGGCTGCTGCTCCATCAGCCGAGTGCCCGCAACGCCTGGGCGAGCACTTCGACACTTGCAGCATCCTGCGACCAGTTGGTGACGATCCGGGCCGCGCCTTCGCCCCAGTCATGGAATTCGAAGCCCTGCGCGCGCAGGCTTGCCGCTTCCGCCGCCGTCAGCTCTAAGAACAGTTCATTGGCCTGCACCGAATACATTAGCCTGCCGCTCGCGTTCGCCGCCAGCACCTGCGCCGCTTCATTGGCCGCACGGGCGTTGGCCAGCCACAGATCATCCTCCAGCAGCGTGAGGATCTGCGCGGCGAGATAGCGCCCTTTCGAAACGAGATGCCCCGACCGCTTGCGCCAGCGCTCGGCCTCAGCCGCCCGCACGTTGGCCTGCGGGCCGAAAAAAACCAGCGCCTCGCCCACCATGCCGCCATTCTTGACGCAGCCGAAGCTCAGCACGTCGACGCCCGCGCGCCATGTGATGTCGCCCGGATCGCAGTCCAGATGCGCCACCGCATTGGCGAAGCGCGCGCCGTCCATGTGGAGGCCCATGCCATGCGTTTTCGCTACGGTGCTCAGGCGCGCCACCTCGTCCGGCGTATAGACGAGGCCATATTCGGTTGCGTTGGTGATGGTAATCGCTCGCGCAGGCATCTGGTGCACGTCCGGGCGGATTGTCCCAAGCCGCTCTTGCACCGCATCAGGTGACAGCTTCGCGCCTTCGCCCGGCAGCGTCATCAGGCTGGCGCCGTGAGTAAAGAAAGCCGGCGCGCCACATTCGTCTACCGCGACATGCGCCTCTTCGTGCGCGACGATGCCGCCATAGGGCGGGCACAGGCAGGCAAGCGCGATACTGTTCGCGGCCGTCCCGCTCGCCACCCATATGGCTTTTGCAGGCGTGTCGAACAGATCGGAAAAGGCACCGTCCAGCCGCGCGCTCCATGCGTCGCGATCATAGCCATGATCCTCCCGGTCAGCGGCGGCGATGGCGGCCATGACAGGCGGACAGACGGGCGTGGCGTTGTCGGAAAAGAAATGCATGACGAGCGGGATAATCGCCTTCCGGCAAAGCGCAAGCGTCGCTCGCCGGTCCATTTATCAGTCAATGGACTCAAATCCATCGCGCAACATTGTTTCGTCGCCCGCTTTGTGACATAGGGCGCGCGTCCAAGCCGAAGGAGTAGTTATCATGGACGTCCAGCAGACATCGCGCTTCACCGTCATCCCCAACAGCAAGGCTGTGGCGGCTGACCAGCGCGCCGTATTGTTGGAAGATCCGGGCTTTGGGCGCATTCACACCGATCATATGGTGACGATTCGCTATTCTGAGGGGCAGGGCTGGCACAGCCATATGCTCGGACCGCGTGAGCCGTTTCAGCTCGATCCGGCCTGCGCGGTCCTGCATTATGCACAGGAAATATTCGAAGGCATGAAGGCCTATCGCCTTGCCGACGGCAACGTCGCCATGTTCCGGCCGGAGGAAAATGCCCGTCGTTTCAATGAATCGGCGCACCGCATGGCGATGCCCCCCATTCCCGAAGACCTCTTCCTAGAAGCGGTCGAGCAGCTGGTGAAGATCGACGCGGGCTGGATTCCGGATGGTGAGGGAAGCCTTTATCTGCGCCCCTTTATGTTCGCGAGTGAGGCGTTCCTAGGCGTGCGACCGGCCAAGGACTATATTTTCTGTGTCATCGCATCGCCTGCGGGTGCCTATTTCAAGGGCGGCAAGAAGGCCGTCAGCCTGTGGGTGTCGGAACATTATACCCGCGCCGCGCCCGGCGGCACCGGCGCCGCCAAATGCGGCGGCAACTATGCCGCTTCGCTGATCGCGCAGGCCGAAGCCAGCACTCATGGTTGCGATCAGGTCGTCTTCCTGGACGCCGCAGAGCATAAGTGGGTCGAGGAATTGGGTGGCATGAACATCTTCTTCGTGATGGAGGATGGGGCGATCGTGACTCCGCCGCTCGGTACGATCCTGCCCGGCATCACCCGCGATAGCATCATGAAGCTGGCCCGCAACAAGGGCCATGACGTGCGCGAGGAACCCTACAGCTTCGCCCAGTGGCGCGCGGACGCGGCCAGTGGCAAGCTGCGCGAAGCCTTCGCCTGCGGCACGGCGGCGGTGGTAACCGCCATCGGCACGGTCAAGAGCGTGGAGGGCGATTTCACCATCGGCAATGGCGATGGCGGCATGGTGACAGAATCGCTGCGCGCTGACCTGACCGGCATCCAGCGTGGCACGGTGGCCGATCCGGTGAACTGGGTACGCAGGCTGTAAAGAGCGGCCTTCTGCCTTTGTAGGAGTGGTTTTCCACGGGCGAATTTGGGTGGTTTGTGGACACTCAAATCCGTTCGTCCTGAGTAGCCACTGAGCTTGTCGAAGTGGCATATCGAAGGACTGATGTCGCGCAAGACCCTTCGACGTCGGTCTTCAACTTCGCTCAGCCACTACTCAGGGCGAGCGGAGTGGGAACCGCCATTGACCGAAACCTGCCATGACAAGCCGATAGCCTCGTGCAAATGACGCAACTCCATCCTCGATACCACCGCTTCCCTTCCGCTGCCCGACCGCCTAGACAGGCGCTCATGCAACGCTTTGACGTCGTGATTCTGGGCGGGGGCCTCGTCGGCCTCACCCTTGGCATCGCTCTTTCGGGCCACGGTGTGCGCTGCGCCGTGATTGACCCCGCCGATCCGGTCGAAACCACCGCCGCCGGTTTCGACGGGCGGGTGTCGGCCATTTCCTCGACCAGCCATGCGATGCTGTCCGCCATCGGGGTCGCCGATCTGCTGGAGGGCAAGGGTTGTCCCATCGATCGCATCTGGGTCAGCGACGGCTTGCAGCCCGGCGCCCTCGACTTCGCGCCGGATGCGGATGACGGCGTGATGGGTGTCATGTTCCCCAATCGCGACTTGCGCGTGGCGCTCGTCCAGGCGGCGGAGAAGGCAGGAAACCTCACCCGCTTCCAGCCCGATCGCGCTGTCGACGTGGATCGCGGCGCGGATGGCGTGACGTTGACGCTCGCCAGTGGCGCGCAACTGTGCGGTGGGTTGCTAGTTGCGGCGGAGGGCCGCAACAGCCCTACGCGCGAAGCGGCGGGTATCCGCACGACTCGCTGGCAATATAAGCATGTCGCGATGGTCACGGCCATCGACCATGAAGTGCCGCACGGCAACACGGCCTATGAAATCTTCTATGTTGGCGGCCCCTTTGCGCTGCTGCCGATGCTGCCAGGAACGCGCTCAGCCATCGTGTGGACGGTGCCGACGCAGCAGGCGCCCGCGATGATGAAGCTGTCGGAACGGGCGTGGCTCGCCGAAGCGCAGAAGCGCATGGGCGGCTTTCTGGGCGAGATTTCGCTGGCGGGGCCGCGATCATCCTATCCGCTGGGTTTCCATCATGCGGCGCGGATCACCGATACGCGCCTTGCGCTGGTGGGCGATTCGGCCCACGCCATCCATCCCATCGCAGGGCAAGGGTTGAACCTTGGTTTCCGTGATGTCGCGGCGCTGGCGGAAGTGCTGGTGGAAGGGATGCGCCTTGGCCTCGATCCGGGCGACGCGCAGCTTCTGGCACGCTATCAGCGCTGGCGGAGCCTCGATTCCCTGTCGGTCAGCGTGGCGATGGACGGCCTTGTCCGGTTGTTCGACATTCCCGGTCGCATCCCTTCAGCCATCCGCCGTGCGGGTCTTGCCGCCGTGCAGCGCACGTCCGTCCTCAAGAACCGCTTCATGGCCGAAGCGCGGGGCGAATCCGGGGCTCTCCCCCGTCTGCTGACGGGCGAGATGGTTTAGGGCCACCTCGCCAGTTGCTCTCCTATCCTCCCACCCGATTCGCCACCAAATTATCCACCACCGACGGATCGGCCAGCGTGCTGGTGTCGCCAAGCGCCTGAGCCGATGTCTCACCCTCCGCGATCTTGCGGAGGATACGACGCATGATCTTGCCTGAGCGGGTCTTGGGCAGCGCTGGCGCGAACTGGATGGCGTCGGGCGTCGCGATGGGGCCGATTTCCGTCCGCACCCATGCGCTGAGTGTCCTGCGGAGGTCCTCGCTCGGCTCCTCATGCGCGTTCAAGGTTACATAGGCATAGATGCCCTGCCCCTTGATGTCGTGGGGGAAGCCGACCACCGCCGCCTCCGCGACGCTTTCATGCAGCACCAGCGCGCTTTCGACCTCCGCCGTGCCCATGCGGTGCCCGGATACGTTGATGACGTCGTCCACGCGCCCCGTGATCCAGTAATAGCCGTCGGCATCCCGCCGCGCTCCGTCGCCCGTCGTGTATTTGCCGGGGAAGGTGGTGAAATAAGTCTGGAAGAAGCGATCATGATCCCCCCAAACGGTTCGCATCTGTCCCGGCCAACTCTGCGCGATGACGAGGTTGCCCTCCGCCGCGCTGTGTAGCACCTGCCCCTCGCCATCCACGATCTGCGGGATCACACCGGGCATGGGAAGAGTGGCGGAGCCAGGTTTCAGGTCCGTGGCACCCGGCATCGGCGCGATCATCGCCGCGCCGGTTTCGGTCTGCCACCATGTGTCGATGATCGGGCAGCGATCCTCGCCTACGATATGATGATACCAGCGCCATGCCTCCGGGTTGATCGGCTCGCCCACCGTGCCCAGCAGGCGCAGCGACTGGCGACTGGTGCGTGTAACGAACTCGTCGCCTTCCCGCATCAGCGCGCGCAACGCTGTGGGGGCGGTGAAGACGGCGTGCACCTGATGCCGGTCGACCACTTCCCAGATGCGGCTGGGCGTCGGCCAGTTGGGTACGCCTTCATACATTAGCGTGGTCGCCCCGTTCGCCAGCGGCCCATAGACGATATAGCTGTGACCCGTGACCCAGCCGATGTCCGCCGCGCACCACCAGATGTCGCCGGGCCGGTAATCGAAGCACAACTCATGGGTGAGGGCGGCCCAGAGCAGATAGCCTCCGCTCGTGTGCAGCACCCCCTTGGGCTTGCCGGTCGATCCGGAGGTGTAGAGGATGAACAGTGGATCTTCGGCGTTCATGGTTTCGGGCGGGCAGTCGGCGGAAACGCGTCCCGCTTCCTCATGCAGCCACAGGTCGCGTCCGTCCTTCATCGCCACCGCGCCGCCGGTCGCCTTCACCACGATCACGCGCTTCACGCTGGCGCAGTCATGGAGCGCCGCATCGACATTGGCCTTGAGCGGCACGGCCTTGCCCGCGCGCCGTCCTTCGTCGGCGGTGATGACCAGCGTCGAATCGCAATCGATGATGCGCCCGGCCAGCGCTTCGGGCGAAAAGCCGCCGAAGACGACGCTGTGGACCGCCCCGATCCGCGCACAGGCGAGCAGGGCGAAGGCGGCCTCCGGGATCATCGGCAGGTAAATGGTGATCCGGTCGCCCTTCTTCGCGCCCGCGCCTTTCAGCACATTGGCGAAGCGGCAGACTTCTTCATGCACCTGTTTGTAGGTGTAGCGGCGTGGTTCCTCTTCCGGGGAATCGGGTTCCCAGATGATCGCGACCTGATCGCCCCGTTCCGCCAGATGCCGGTCGATGCAATTGACGCTGACGTTGATCTGTCCGTCCGCGAACCACTTCACGTTGAAATCTGCTTCGGCAAAGCTGCTTTCGTCGGTGCGCGTGGGCTGGGTGATCCAAGCCAGCCGCTTAGCCCGCTCCAGCCAATAATCATGGCTGTCCTCGATCGAGCGCCGGTAATCCGCCGCCCGCCCCTCCCGGTCCAGCAGCGCATCCTTGGCCCATGTCGCGGGAACCGGGAAGAAATCGTCAGACATGGGGCATCCTTTCCTTTGCAGCGATTTATCGCCTTCCCTACCTAGGACGGGATGGCGCAAACCGGAAGATGGGCGACCCCGCTTTTCACGCAGATCGTTTCGCGATCGCTACGGAATTTCCCCATTTTGCCGCTTTCCCAATGTCGTGCGCGCGCCTAACAGACAGGGACATGTGGCAGCTTTATCAATTCCCGCTTTGTCCCTTCTCACGCAAGGTGCGCCTTCTGCTCGGCGAGAAGGGCGTGGGCTATGATCTTGTGCGCGAATCGCCATGGGACATGCGCGACGAATTTCTGGACCTCAATCCCGCGGGCACCACGCCTGTCATGGTGGATCGGGAAGGGGGCCTGACCCTGATCGACAGTCAGGCGATCTGCGAATATTTCGAGGAAACCGTGGAAAAATTCCCACTGATTTCCGGCACTGCAGCGGGAAGGGCGGAAGTGCGCCGGCTGACCGCTTTTTTCGACCAGAATTTTTATGGCGACGTGGTCGGCCCGCTGCTCCACGAGCGGATGAAAAAGCGCCTGATCGAACGTGCTCCACCTGACGCCCGTGTCCTGCGCGAGGCGATGAAACGCGCCAACATTCATATGGATTATATGGACTATCTGCTCGACCACCGCGCCTGGATGGCGGGCGGAACGCTCAGCCTTGCCGATGTCGCGGCGGCGGCGCATCTATCTGTGGCGGATTATCTAGGTGGCATCGACTGGGCGGGGCATGAAACGGTGAAACGTTGGTATGCCGGCTTCAAGTCGCGCCCGTCCTTCCGCCCGCTGCTGTCGGAGCGGATGGAGGTCATCACTCCGCCGCCCCATTATGAAAAGCCCGATTTCTAGGCGCGGACGAAAACGGCTCAATCCGTATCCGCTGCTACATAGACGCGGTTGCGGCCATGTTCCTTGGCTAGATAGAGTGCTCTGTCCGCAGCCCGCAGAGCGGCGCGGGGATGTTCATATTCCAGCACATCGGCGACGCCAGCTGAGAAGGTGACCTGTTCCATTTTCTCACCATTGGCGCGGTTGACGAGGCTGCGGCCCGCCAGATCTTCGCGCACCTTGTCGACCAGCGCGCAGGCTTCGGACGCCGTCTTGCCGCGGAATAGCATCACGAATTCCTCCCCGCCATGGCGCGCCACATGGCAGCGGTCGTTGGAAATCTTCGTCAGCAGGCCCGCCACGAATTTCAGCACCCGGTCGCCCGTGTCGTGCCCGTGGGTGTCGTTGATGATCTTGAAATGATCGATGTCGCAGAAGCCGATGGCCAGCGGCTCGCCCTGCGCCCGCGCCAGCGATAGTTCCTCGCGCAGCGCGCCTTCAAAGGCGCGGCGGTTGGGCAGGCCGGTCAGGAAGTCATGCTCGGCAGCCTGGCGGGCGTTTTCCAGGCCGGATCTCAGCGCCTGTGTCTGCTTCTGATTGTCGCGAAGCTGGGTTTCGACCTGTCGCGTCTTTTCCACCATCGACCGGGTCAGGCTGACCAGCCGGCCAAGCACGGTTTCCGCGTCGCCGCCTGATGCCAGATCCTTGGCATGTTCCTGCAGGGCGGCGCCGTAATCCTTGGCGCTGCTGCGCGATTCATGCATCAGGCCAGTGAACAGGGTCAGATTTTCCTCTACCTTGTCCAGCATGGCCACCAGCGCTTCGGGCGTGATTTCGTCGGCGCGCTGTTCGGCGACGACGGTTTCGACCCAGCTATTGGTGACTTGACCGCGTTCCATCATAACGGCCTTCACCGCCTTTTCGATGCCGATATTCGTGCCCGTCAGATAATCGAGCGCGACGGAGAAATTCATCGACGTCAGGTCCAGATCATGCGCGAACAGGAAAGCACCAATATCGTCATACAGCTTGCGCCGGCGCGTAATTTCCCGATCGGCTGCCGTGCTGGCGCGCGACCGCCGTTCAACCGGCGTTTCTTCCTCCCCCTCTTCGGCTTTGCCCGATAGGCCACGCGCCCATCGCGTCAGGCGGTCGGTAAGCCCATGCGGAGGGCTGGCGAAAGGAGAGGGTGCTGCGCTCATGCAAGGGAGAACGGCAGGGCGCAAGGAGGGTTAAATCCCTATCAAACAAATTCTGAAAAGCCATTGGAATCGCGTTCAGATATCCGCCGAAACCAGCCAGTCGCGGAATATGCGAACAGAACGCGTCTGCAATGCGCGCGGACGGCAGACGAAGAAATAACGATAGGGGCTTTCCACCCTGGTCGGGAACAGGCGGACCAGCCGTTCGTCCGCCGCCTGCTGGAAATGGCTGGCATGCATCACGGCGACGCCCAATCCCTGTGCCGCGGCTTCCAGCATGAGCTGGCCCGAATCATAATTGTCGACCGCCAGCGGTTGCAGGTCGGGCAGGCCGACCGCTTCCTTCCATGCGTCGAAGGCCAACGTCATGTCGCGGTGCAGCAATATGGTGTGTTGTGATAGCTCCTCCGGCGTGCTCAATGGATGGGGCTGCTCCAGCAGGGCGCGCCGCCCGATCAGATAGACTTCGTCATGATCCAGTTCATGCGCGTAGAGCGCGGGGTCGATGTCCTTCGCCAGCACGATGGCTGCATCCAGTCCCTCGCCCAGCCGCGCGACGGCATAAGGGGTGGTTTCGATATCGATATGTAGCTGGGGATGCATCTGCCGTAATTGGCCCAGCCGAGGAAACAGGCGCTGTGTTGCGAACAGAGGCATGACAGCCAGCCGCAGGCGCAGTTGATTGCCACCGCTCTGAATATTTTCGAGCGCCTGGCTGAGTGAATCCAGCGCGGGGGCGATATCGTCCAACAACCGCTGCCCGTCGGCGTTGATTTCCAGCGCCTGATGCTTGCGGTCGAATAGCGAACGCCCAATGAAACGTTCCAGCGCCTGCACCCGGCGGCTCAAGGCCGGTGTCGATAGCGCAAGTTCCTCCGCCGCCGCCTTGACCGAACCAAGGCGGGCAACCTGAACAAAGGCCTCCAGGGCCGTGAGAGGCGGCAGTCTGCGCATAAATCCGTCGAAATTCCAGAATATCCAGGCCGTCGCACCGCATCATATCTTTGTTGGATGGTGCGTCAGCCGACTTATCAGCATCCTCCATTCAATGATGAGCAATATCCGTCAATTGGCAAGATGCATTTTTTGCAACTTGCCCGATTTCTTTCGCACTTGCAAAAATAGCTGCTGCACCGCACATAGAAAAGGCCTTTCAGGCATCCTCTCCTATAAACTTTCAGGGCTGGCCTTCGGGCTGGCCCTTTTTTTGTTTTGGTGGGGCGAGCGATGCGCCCTTTTCCTTCGCCCGCGCATTTCCTATCTCGTTACGCAGGAGACAGGAACGAGGGGTGCCGATGGCGGATCAGGACAATGCAGGGCGCAGGATTCAGGTGGCGAATGCGCGGCCTGAGGATGCGGGGCGCGGATTGGCGCGCCTGCCGCTGGCAGTGATGGCGGAACTGGGCCTGGCCGAAGGCGATGTGGTCGAGATCGCCGGCAAGCGCCCGACTCCTGCCCGCGTGGTGCGACCCTATAAGGAGGATGAAGGGCTGGACGTGTTGCGCCTTGATGGGTTGCAGCGCGCCAATGCGGGCGTGGGCTCGGGCGATTTCGTGCACATCCGCAAGGTGGAGCTGCGCCCCGCCCAGCGGGTGATCTTCGCGCCTGCACAAAGCAATTTGCGGCTTCAGGGTAATCCCGACGCCTTGAAACGCGTCTTTTATCAGCGGCCATTGACCGCAGGTGACATCGTCGCAACCTCCGGCCAGCAGCAGGTGCCGCCCGGCGATATGCCGCCTCAACTCAGGCAAATGCTGGCCGCGCCGGCTTATGCCTTGCAGGAAATCCGTCTGGTGGTCGTATCGACCGTACCCAAGGGTTTTGTCCATATCGACGCCGACACCGAAGTCGAATTGCGCGCCGAATATGAAGAACCGCGCGACCTGCGGCGGGCCGATGTCACCTATGATGATGTCGGTGGCATGGCCGATGCGATCGACCAGCTGCGCGAGATGGTGGAGCTGCCACTGCGCTATCCCGAACTGTTCGAGCGGCTGGGCGTCGATCCGCCCAAGGGCGTGTTGCTCCATGGTCCGCCAGGCACCGGCAAGACGCGGCTGGCCCGCGCGGTCGCCAATGAATCGGAAGCGGAATTCTTCCTCATCAACGGCCCGGAAATCATGGGCTCCGCCTATGGCGAATCCGAAAAGCAGTTGCGCGAGATTTTCGAGGCGGCGACCAAGTCCGCCCCATCGATCCTGTTCATCGACGAAATCGATTCCATCGCGCCTAAGCGGGGGCAGGTAACGGGTGAGACGGAAAAGCGTCTCGTCGCGCAATTGTTGACGCTGATGGACGGGCTGGAGCCGCGCACCAACCTCGTCGTCATTGCCGCGACCAATCGGCCCGAGGCGATTGACGAGGCGCTGCGCCGTCCAGGCCGTTTCGATCGCGAAATCATCGTCGGCGTTCCCGACGAACGCGGGCGGCGTGAGATATTGGGTATTCACACCCGCGGCATGCCCCTGGCGGAGGGGGTCGACCTCACCGAACTGGCGCGCATGACATACGGATTCGTCGGCGCCGACCTTGCTGCGCTCACCCGTGAGGCGGCGATCGAGACAGTGCGCCGTTTCATGCCGCGCCTCAATCTGGAGGAAGGGATCATCCCGCCCGATGTGCTGGAAGAGCTTTCCGTCACGCGGGATGATTTCATGGCCGCGATCAAGCGCGTCCAGCCTTCCGCCATGCGCGAGGTGATGGTGCAGGCCCCGAATATCGGCTGGGGCGATATAGGCGGCCTTGGCGACGCGCAGATGCGCCTGAAGGAAGGGGTGGAGCTGCCGCTGAAAGACCCGGATGCCTTCCGCCGCATCGGCATCCGTCCGGCCAAGGGCTTCCTGCTCTACGGCCCGCCCGGCACCGGCAAGACGCTGTTGGCCAAGGCGGTCGCGCGGGAGGCGGAGGCGAACTTCATCGCTACCAAATCGTCCGATCTGCTCAGCAAATGGTATGGGGAGAGCGAACAGCAGATCGCCCGCCTCTTCGCCCGCGCGCGGCAGGTGGCGCCCACGGTCATCTTCATCGATGAGCTGGATAGCCTCGTCCCCGCGCGAGGCAATGGCCTTGGTGAACCGCAGGTGACGGAACGGGTGGTGAACACCATCCTCGCCGAGATGGACGGGCTGGAGGAACTGCAATCGGTTGTGGTCATCGGCGCGACCAACCGGCCGACACTGGTCGATCCAGCATTGCTACGGCCGGGCCGCTTCGACGAGCTGATTTATGTCCCCGTGCCCGACGAGGCCGGGCGGCGGCATATCCTGTCGATCCATACCAAGAAGATGCCTGTGGCTGACGATGTGGATCTGGATTCCCTCGCGGCGCGGACGGAACGCTTCACCGGCGCGGATCTGGAAGATCTGGTGCGCCGCGCGGGCCTGATCGCGCTGCGCCAGTCGCTCTCCATAGAGAAGGTTGGCATGGCCCAGTTCGAGGCGGCGCTGGAGGAAACTCGCGCATCCGTCACGCCGGAGATGGAACGCGAATATGAGCAGATCCAGGCTACGCTTAAGCAAAGCGTGATGCAGGTCGATCCCATCGGCTTTGTCGCGCCGGGCATGCTGAACGCCCGCAACAGGCGCGATTGAACGCGCGAAACATGCGGGCGGCGGATGAACCCATGTCGCCGCCCGCGCGTTCGATTGGGGTCTGGCGATATGGGGTCAGCATTGCAAAGCTGCTTGCAAGCAGCGCCCGGATTTGCAACCGGACGAAACGGTAATCAGAACAGGCGAACAATTGATGGCCTCCATTCCGCTGAAGAAAAATCATGCCGCCCGGCGGCCGGGACGAAAGGCCAAGTTCCTGGGACAATGGAGCATGTTCTTCCGCCAGTTCGTGAAGCATCCCGGCATGATCGGTTCCGTCATCCCTTCATCCCAGGCGCTGGTTGATACCGTGCTGGACGACGTGGACTGGGACACGACGCGCCTGTTCGTCGAATATGGGCCGGGTGTGGGCACCTTTACCCAGACGATCCTCGACCGCCTCCATCCCGAGGCAAAGCTGATCGCGATCGACCTCAATCTTGATTTCGTCGCTTATCTGGAGGCGGAAATCAGCGATCCGCGCCTGCGTGTCGTTCATGGTTCGGCCGTGGATGTGCGCCGCTTTGTCACGGAAGCCGGTTTCCGGCAGGCGGACTATGTCCTGTCGGGCATTCCTTTCTCCACGCTGCCCGAGGGTGTGGGCGAAGCGATTTGCGCGGAAACCCATGCCGTCCTGCGATCTGGCGGAGCGTTCCTCGTCTATCAATATTCCGCTTTCGTGCGCCGCTTGCTGACACCCATCTTCATGCGGGTGACCGAACGAACGGTGTGGCGCAATATCCCGCCCTGCCGGACGTTCCACGCCTTGCGGGACGAGGCACTGGCGCAGGCGGCCTGATCAGCGGCTGCTAACGCCTGCCGGTTCCTGTAGAGCCGTCATGGCGTGGGTTCCGCCCGGCGATGCTTTCATGCTAAGGCGCTCGCCGACGGAAAAGTGGCGAGACTCAAGATGAACGACCTGACCCAGACCCCTGAAATGCTGATCGCTACCCTGGGCGCTCGCGCCCGCGGGGCGGCTGCCATGCTGGCGAGCGCCACCGACGCGCAGAAGATCGACGCGCTCCGCCGCGCCGCGCAGGCTTTGCGTGACCAGTCGGCTCAGATCATCGCCGCCAACGCCCGGGATATGGAAAACGCCGCTGCCAACGGACTCTCTCCCGCCATGCTCGACCGTCTGAAACTCGACAAAGCGCGGGTCGAAGCGACGGCGGCGGGCGTCGATCAGGTCGCGAGCCTCGACAATCCGTTGGGCAGCATCATTGACAAGCAGGTTCGCCCCAACGGCATCGAGCTTTCCCGCGTCCGCGTGCCTTTGGGCGTCATCGGCATCATTTATGAAAGCCGCCCCAATGTGACGGCGGACGCAGCCGCGCTCTGCCTGCGCGCAGGCAATGCCGTGATCCTGCGCGGCGGCAGCGAGGCGAAGGAAAGCAACCGCGCCATCCACGCCGCCATGGCTGAAGGCATCGCTGCCGCGGGCCTACCCGCCGACGCGGTGCAACTGGTCCCCACCACGGACCGCGCTGCCGTGGGCGCTCTGCTCAAGGCGTCGGAGTTCATCGACCTCATCGTGCCCCGTGGCGGCAAGAGCTTGGTCGCCCGCGTGCAGGAAGAAGCGCGCGTGCCCGTGCTCGCGCATCTCGATGGCATCAACCACAGCTATGTCGATGGCGCGGCTGACCCCGATATGGCGCAAAAGCTGGTGGTGAATGCGAAGATGCGCCGCACCGGCATTTGCGGCGCGACCGAAACTGTGCTGATCGACCGCGCTTATGGCCAGGCGCCCGCGCTGGTGAAGACGTTGCTCGACGCGAAATGCGCCGTGCGCGGCGACGAGGCGGTGCAGGCGATGGACAGCCGCGTCACGCCCGCCAGCGACGAGGACTGGGACACCGAATATCTCGACGCCATCGCGTCGATCCGGTTGGTGGACGGTCTGGACGACGCGCTCGCCCATATCGCCGCTCATGCCAGCCACCACACCGACGCCATCATCACCGAGGATGCGGAAAGGGCGGAGCGCTTCCTGAACGCCGTGGACAGCGCCATCGTGATGTGGAATGCCTCCACCCAGTTCGCGGACGGGGGCGAATTCGGCCTTGGCGCGGAGATCGGTATTTCGACTGGCCGCCTCCATGCGCGAGGGCCCGTCGCTCTGGAAGGGCTGACGACCTACAAATGGCTGGTGCGCGGCACGGGGCAGACCCGGCCGTAGTGCGATGGCGTAGCCCGCGAAAGCGGGGGCACGCACTTGGCCTACCCCTTCACCACCGCGTCAATCGCCTTCAATCGTTCCAGCATCGGACCCATCCACGCCAGCGGCAGCATCACCGGGCCATCGGACGGCGCCTTGTCGGGATCGTCATGCGCTTCAGCGAAGATCGCCGCGACACCCGCCGCGACGGCGCTACGTGCCAGCACCGGCGCGAATTCCCGCTGCCCGCCCGAAGCCGAACCAAGCCCGCCCGGCTGCTGCACCGAATGGGTCGCATCGAACACCACCGGATAGCCCGTCTGCGCCATCACCGGCAAAGCGCGCATGTCGCTGACCAATGTATTATAGCCGAAGCTCGCTCCACGCTCGGTCAGCAATATGCGTTCATTGCCGGTGGATGCGACCTTCTGCGCCACCGCCGCCATGTCCCACGGCGCGAGGAACTGGCCCTTCTTCACATTGATCACCGCGCCGGTCCTGCCCGCCGCGACCAGCAGGTCGGTCTGCCGGCAGAGAAAGGCCGGGATCTGGAGGATGTCCACCGCCTGCGCCGCCGCTTCGATTTGGCTAGCCTCATGCACGTCGGTCAGCACCGGGCAACCCAGCGCGCCCTTCACCTCCGCCAATATGGCCAGCCCCGCGTCGATCCCGACTCCGCGCCGGCCGGACACAGACGTCCGGTTCGCCTTGTCGAAGGAGGATTTGAACACGAACGGCACGCCCGCCTGCGCCGCCGCCGTCTTCAGGGCCTCCGCCATGAACAGCGCATGATCGCGGCTTTCGATCTGGCAGGGGCCGGAAATCAGGACGAAGGGCAGGTCGTTGCCGATCGTCACCGGCCCCACCGAAACATGTTTGGGTATCGTCATGCCGCTCACTTCGGCGCTTTCACGAACCGCCGCAAGAGCTGACCGCGCCACAGGCCCTTGCCGGCATGATAATTCCAGCAGAACCAGCCGAAAGCCAGACAGGCGAGCAGCGAGGGCAGCGCCATCGGATCGCCATTATCCCGCATATGCCGGTAAAAGGCGAAGTCCGCCCGCCAGCGGTCCCGTTCCGTCCCTCCACCATGGATGCCATAGGCATTGTCATGGCGCCGGCAACCGATGTTTCGGTTGTATTTGCGGTGGTCTATGAAATAGCAGTAGTCGCGTTCGGGTGTCGTCATGGCCCGATGTGGACAGGGGCCATGGAAAAGTTCAAGCGGAAAGTCTTCTACCTTGGCGGTTTCGATCCGCGCGGGGTGCGTTTCTACCACCAGCTTTACCGCGAACAGGCGGAAAAATATGCGCGCCTCTCCGGCGAGCAGGTGGAGGTGAGCGCGCGCCGTCCGGGTCCGGCCTCTTCCGCGATCTGGACCGTCACCAATGCGACTGCGGGCGTCGAAACTGATTATGAGTTTTTCCGCTGGGAAGACCTCGTCGCAAAGGTATGGATCAGGAACCCGTTCCTTCTCGCCTGGCGTTCCATCGCGACCTACAGCGCCCATGCCCGCTTCATGCAGTTCGGCCGGATGCGTAAATTGCGGCGTGGTCCGGTTATTACCATCCTCTATCCGCCGATCCTTGCTATCCTCATTCCGCTCGGCATTGCGTTGCTGACGGCGCTGCTGCTGTGGACGCTGCTGCCCTTCTGGGCGGCGGCGCTCTGCGGCGTGGCGGTGAGCGCGCTGTTGTCGGGACGTCTTCTCAACAAGCTGATTGTGCCCTGGCTGCTACGATTCATGTATTATAACCACAGCGTCGCGGCGCAGGGACCGGGGCCGGAGATGGACGCCCGGCTGGATCAGTTCGCTGATCGTGTCCTTACCGAGATGGACGGCCCCTATGACGAGGTGATCTTCGCCTCCCACAGCAACGGCACCAATTACGCGATGAGCGTGATGCGCCGCATCCTCGAAAAGCGGCCCGGCCTTCCCGCCAATTTCACGACGCTGACCTTGGGGCAGGTCGTTCCCGTCACCGCGCTCCGTAAGGACGCGCGCTGGTATCATGCTGACCTCAAGGCGTTGGATGACAAGCATTTCCGCCTTGTCGACTTTTCCTCGCCCCCAGATGGCGCGGCCTTTTATGATGTGCATCCCATCCGCCTTGTTTCGGACCGATGCGCCGCCCGCGTTGATTTGCTTTCGCCGCGCTTCCACCTCTTCTACGAGCCGGAAAATTACCACAGCGGCTGGTCGAACAAATATGAGGCGCATTTCGATTATCTGCGCGTGGGCGACCGTCTCTCGCCGGTCGATTATCTGAGTCTCACCGCAGGCCGCCGCACCATCGACGAAGCCATCGCCGCCTTCAGGACGATTCCGTGACGGACCCTTTCATCCCGCCCTACCCCGAACCGCCACGCAGCAAGCGCGGCCTCGTCAAACGCTTCCTGCGCGGCTGGCATAGTTGGATTCATGTGCTCTTTGAAAAGAGCTACACGATGAAGATGGGCGAAATCCGCATGCCCGGCCAGACCATGTATATCGCCAACGAACTGCCGCTGGTGGATCGGATATTGCGTGGCGGCACCGCCTTTCCCAAGCATCGCGAACTGGTCCGCAACCTCTCTCCGCTCATCGGCAACAGCGTCTTTTCCGCCAATGGCGAGGATTGGGAAAGCCAGCGGGCGATGGTCAATCCCGCCTTCGCCCATACCGCGCTCCACCGCTCCATGCCGCTCATGGTCGCGGCGGCGGACGATTTCCTCGCCCGCATCGACGCCGCCGACCGGGGCAGGCCCATCGACATCGACCCGATGATGACCCATGTGGCCGCCGATATCATCTTCCGGACGCTGTTTTCGCAGACGCTGGACGCGCATCGCTCCAACATCATCCACACCGCGTTCGGCAAGTTCCAGCGGCTCGCCCACAGCGCTTCCATGCTGCGCCTCTACGGCCTGCCCGCCCGCTGGTTCGAACGGCGCTCCCTGAGGCCCGCCAAGGCCATTCACGACGTCTTCCGTCCCATAGTGGAGGCGCGTTTCGAAGGATTCCACCAGCGCGGGGACGCGCCGCATCGCGATATCCTCCAGTCGCTGATAGAGGCAAAGCATCCCGAAACCGGCGCGCCCTTCACCGTGCAACAGGTGATGGATCAGGTCTCGACCGTCTTTCTCGCGGGCCATGAAACATCGGCCAGCACGATGACATGGGCGCTCTACATGCTCGCCGAATGTCCGCATATCCAGAACCTAGCCCGCGCCGAGGTGCAGGACGTGGCCGGCGGCCAGCCGCTCGCCGCCGGGATGCTCAAGGACATGGGCGCGGTGCGGAACATCTTCCGCGAGACGTTGCGTCTCTATCCGCCGGTGGCCTTCTTCCCGCGCGAGGTGCCGTGTCCCATGGACATGCGCGACAAGCATCTGGAGGAAGGAGCGATGCTGGTCGTCGCTCCCTGGCTCACTCAGCGTAACAAGGACAATTGGGCCTGTCCCCATGCCTTCGATCCTGAACGCTTCGACGATCCGGCCAATGCGGAGATGGCGAAACAGGCATGGTTCCCCTTCGGCCGGGGGCCGCGCGTCTGCGTCGGCGCGGGCTTTGCCCAGCAGGAGGTGATGACGGTGATCGCATCCACGCTGCGTCGTTACCGCCTGTCGGTGCCGCAGGGGTTCAGGCCGGAACCGATCAGCCGCCTGACGATCCGGCCGAGAACGGGGATGAAGCTGATGTTTGAGGACATGAAGGGCTGAAGGGGCTATTTCCGTCAGGCGCCGAAGCAAAAATGCTGGCCTGTTCCGCGCGAGCGGCTAAGCTGCCGGTCCATAAAGAGCAGGAGAGCGCGCAATGATGGTGATGTTCGTGGGTGCGGATCGCACCGAAACCGCTGTCAACGCCGGTCAGGTCACGTTCGTTTCTTCCGTTACCGAGGGAACACGCATCCGCTTTGGCGAAGGACGCAGCGTCACGGTCACCGAACCGATTGCGGAAGTGATGGACAGATTGAACAAGGCGCTGCTGCCGCACGAATAGATATTACCATTCTGCGCGGCGGGGCAGGGCCGTTATTGCAGGTTATTCCCCCTCCAGTGCCCGCGAAAAATAGACCATCTGCATCGCTTGCAAGCGCGCGCCCTGTTCGATGTCGGCGTCACCTGAATGGCCGCCGGCGGTATCTTCATAGAACAGATAGGGTAGTCCATATTCCTTGAGTCGCGCTGCGAACTTGCGCGCATGTTGCGGGCCGACGCGGTCGTCCTTGGTCGTGGTCCAGATATATGGCATGGGATATTTCACTCCTTTGCGGATGTTGGCATAGGGTGAAATCTTCTCCAGAAACGCTTTTTCCTCCGGCACTGCCACGCTGCCATATTCGTCCACCCAGGAAGCGCCCGCCGCGATTTGTTCGTAACGAATCATATCCAACAGCGGCACCTGGATGGTGACAGCGTTCCAGAGATCGCGGTGCTGGTTGAACTCTACTCCCATCAGCAATCCACCATTGGACCCGCCATAAATCCCGAACCGCCGGGGTGAAGAAAATCCGCGCGCGAAAATATCCTTCGCTACCGCCGTGAAGTCGTCATAGATGATCTGCCGCTTCGTCTTGCGGCCCGCCTCATGCCAGGCCGGGCCGAACTCCCCGCCGCCACGAATATTGGCGAGCACGAAGCTATTCCCCCGCTCCAGCCACAGCTTGCCGGTGGTCGCGGCATAGCTGGGCGTCATCGACACTTCGAACCCGCCATAGGCCGTCATGATGGCTGGTGTGGAGCCATCCTTGCTCGCGTCCTTCCGCCGGACGATGAAATAGGGGATTTTCATCCCATCGGTGGAGGCTGCCTCATATTGCTCCACTATCAGTCCTGATGTGTCGAAGCGCGCAGGCATCGCCTTAACCTGCACAGGCTTCGGGTCCGTCGCATCCAGCGCCCACAGCGTCGTCGGTGCGAGGAACCCCGCTACCGCCAGATAAGCCTTGTTGCTCTTGTCCGTCGCCGTCGCGATGCCGATGGTCGCATTGTCGGGCAGGGAGACCGGCTGCGAGGTCCAGCCTTTGTCGTCCGACGCCAGCACTCGCACGCGCCCGCGCACATTGTCATTGATCGACAGGATCACGCGATCCTTTGTCGTCGCCACTCCATCGAGGGACTGCCGGGCATTGGGCGCGAAGAGGATAGCGGGCTTCAACGCCTCGCCACTCTCCAGAGCCTTGAGCGGCACCGCCGCAAGCGACCCGGCAGGCACGGTCACGCCGCCGCTCGTCCAGTTCTCGCCGGTCTGGATCAGCACCTGTCCCGCGACCATGCCTTGCAGGTTGCTTCGGGTTGGCAACGGTAGTTTCTTCGGCCCTTGCGCCGTCAGCAGGAACGTCTCGTTCCCGAAAAAGGTTACGCCGCGATAGAGGAAGGCTGCCCGGTTTCCCTGCCCATCGGACAGCACCATCGGATAGACGCCCACCTGATCTGACGCTTCCCCGCGATAGATTTCCTTCGCCGCCACCAGAGGCTCTCCGCGCCTCACCCCCTTGAGCACGAAGGGATAGCCCGAAGCCGTCATCGTCCCCTCGCCCCAATCGCGGGCCAGCAGCACCGTATCGCCGTCCAGCCATGCCTCATTCTGCTTCGAGGTTGGAATATCGAACCCGCCCGGCACGAACTGCCCGGTGGTGAGATCGAACTCCCGCAGGGTGACGGCATCCTCGCCCCCGTCCGATAGATTGATGAGCGCCCGCTTTTCATCCGGGTCGAGCAGGGTGGCGCCTTTCCAGACCCACTTCTTCCCCTCGGCCTTCGACAGCGCATCCAGATCCAGCACGGTTATCCATCGCGGCGCGTCGGAGGCATAGTCCGCTTCGCTGGTGAACCGCCACACGCCCTGTGGATGTTCGGTATCGCGCCAGAAGTTGAACACGCGCCCGTCTATCAGCATCGGCATGGCGATGCGGTCCTTGGCTGAAGCGATGGCGAGCGCGTCCTGATAATAGCCTGCATAGCGCGGATCGCCCTGCAGCGTGGCGACGGTGGCCTTGTTCTCTGCCTCCACCCACTGCATGGCGCGCGGTCCGGTCCAGTCCTCCAGCCAGACATGGGGATCGTCGGCCGGGGCCGAAGCGGTGGAGGGGGACGGCGCACCCGCGCCGGTCAGCAAAGCCGCACAAACCAAGCTCATCATCCTTTTCATGCAACTATTCCCTGATGCGCCGGATCATGTCCTGCGCGCAGTTCCGCTGCGCCAGATAGCGCCGCCGTAGCACCACCCCGATAACCAGCAGCGGCATCGCCGTCAGCATCATCGCCCCGCCCAGAAAGGGCGGCCACAGTCCGAACAGGCTGTTGATGCCCAGCGCCGACGGCGACATCACCAGCAGGAATCCACCCGTCAGCAGCCATAACCCGTAGCGGCGCGGCCTGACGGCGATCATCCGCATTTCGTGGCGATAGGCCTTGCGTCCGGCTTTGGTGGACAGGTCGGGATTCTTCATTGCTTCTGACAGTGCGGCAAAGTCCCTGCCCTTGTCCAGCATCCTGTCCAGTAGGATGAACCGACGGGCATGGGGCTTTCGCTCCGACGCGCGATCGGCTATCGCTGGCCCATCCCCGGGGGACCGCTCACAGGCGGTTGAGAGGCGGCTGACGTGGCCGCGACCCGCTGAACCTGATCCGGATAAGACCGGCGTAGGGAGGGAACGGCTTGTCACTGGCAGTCCGCGCCCCATCCTTCGCCCATGAGAGGAAGAGAAGGACGGCACGACATGGACACTATCTCCATCCTGACCCTGCGCCTCGCCGAAGCGATCGGCCTTTACCTGATCCTGATCGGCATCAGCGGCCTTGCCTCGCCCCAACGATGGCGCGGCGCGATGGAGGAACTGGACCGCTCGCCTGGCCTCACCCTTATCACCGGCCTCGTCGCCTTCGCGCTGGGCGCGACCATCGTCATGGTCCACCGCGCTTTCGCCGACCCCTTGGGCATCATCGTCACGCTGGTCGGCTATGTCGCGCTCATCAAGGGCGCGCTGCTGATCGCCGTGCCCGCACCACTCGTGAAGCTGGGCCACTGGTCTTTCCGCTTCACTCGTGCCTGGGCGGCCTTCGCGCTGATTCTGGGCATCCTTCTTTTTTACGCAGGCCTTACCGGCCGCGCGACGGTCATCGCCTGAAAGGAACTGATATGGCTGATATTCCTGCTCGCACAGAGATGCGCGTCACCACTGGCCCGATCCGTGGATCGCGCAAGATTCATGTCGGCCCGCTCAAGGTCGCCATGCGCGAGATCGCCCTGGAACCGGGCAGCGGCGAGCCGCCCGTCCGCGTCTACGACACGTCCGGCCCCTATACCGACCCGCAAGCCCGCATCGACATCATGGCGGGCCTTCCCGCGCTGCGCCGCGACTGGATCATGGGCCGGGGCGATGTGGAGGAATATGACGCCCGCGAGATCAGGCCCGAAGACAACGGCCTCAAAGGCCCCGACCGTTCGGGCGGCGTCCAGCCCTTCCCCAATCTCGTCAAGCGGCCCCTGCGCGCGAAGCCGGGCGCGAACGTCTCGCAGATGCACTATGCCCGCCGCGGCATCATCACGCCGGAGATGGAATATGTGGCCGAGCGTGAGAATCTGGGCCGTGCCCGCCTCGCCGAATATGTGCGCGACGGACAGGATTGGGGCGCGGAAATCCCCGACTATGTGACGCCCGAATTCGTCCGCGATGAAGTCGCGCGCGGCCGCGCCATCATCCCGTCCAACATCAACCACCCGGAATCCGAGCCGATGGCGATCGGCCGTAACTTCCTGGTGAAGATCAACGCCAATATCGGCAACAGCGCCGTCGCCTCCGACGTGGCGGCCGAAGTTGACAAGCTCGTCTGGTCGATCCGCTGGGGAGCGGACACGGTGATGGACCTCTCCACAGGCCGCAACATCCACGACACGCGCGAATGGATCATCCGCAACTCGCCGGTGCCCATCGGCACGGTGCCCATCTACCAGGCGCTGGAAAAGGTCGGCGGCATCGCCGAGGACCTGACCTGGGACATCTTCCGCGACACCCTGATCGAGCAGGCCGAGCAGGGCGTCGATTATTTCACCATCCATGCGGGCGTGCGCCTGCCCTATATTCCGATGACGGCGAAGCGCGTCACCGGCATCGTCTCGCGCGGCGGGTCGATTATGGCGAAATGGTGCCTCGCCCATCATCGCGAGAGCTTCCTCTACGAGCATTTCGACGAGATCACGGAGATCATGAAGGCCTATGACATCGCCTATTCGCTGGGCGACGGCCTGCGCCCCGGCTCCATCGCCGACGCCAATGACGAAGCCCAGTTTGCCGAACTCTACACGCTGGGCGAACTGACGAAGCGCGCCTGGGAACAGGATGTGCAGGTGATGATCGAAGGACCGGGCCATGTGCCGATGCACAAGATCAAGCAGAATATGGACAAGCAATTGGAAGCGTGCGGCGAAGCGCCCTTCTACACGCTTGGCCCCCTCACCACCGACATTGCGCCGGGCTACGACCATATCACCTCAGGCATCGGCGCGGCGATGATCGGCTGGTATGGCACGGCGATGCTCTGCTATGTCACGCCCAAGGAGCATCTGGGCCTGCCCGACCGCGACGACGTGAAGGTGGGCGTGGTGACGTATAAGCTCGCCGCCCATGCCGCCGACCTGGCAAAGGGCCATCCCGCCGCCAAGGTCCGCGACGATGCGCTGTCCCGCGCTCGCTTCGAATTCCGCTGGCGCGACCAGTTCAACCTGTCGCTCGATCCCGACACGGCCGAGCAATATCACGACCAGACGCTTCCGGCGGAAGGGGCGAAGTCAGCCCATTTCTGCTCCATGTGCGGCCCCAAATTCTGCTCGATGAAGATCACGCAGGAAGTGCGCGACTTCGCGGCCAAGCAGAACCAGCCCGCCACCGCCTTCATCGCGGCGGAAGAAGCGGAAAAGGGCATGAAGGAAATGAGCGAAATCTTCCGCGAAACCGGAAGCGAGCTTTATATGGGTGCTGGCGGGCGGGAGCATGATTGAGTGGGAAAGGGGGCCTCGGGAGGCGCCCCCTTTTTAGATAGGCAACCCATGGATGGTTTGCTCGATGCTATCCATACCGGCTCCAGCCGGCCAGTCTCCGTTTCACCCATGCGCGATTATTTGGCGAGAACGCGCAGGATGTTCAAGGCCATGCTGGAACTCGCCGCAGGCAACCTTTCGCAGAAGGAACTGGCCGACTGGTTCCGCGCCCATCTCCTCTCGCCCTGACGCCTCAAACCCCCTTGCCTCGCGCCGCGTAAAACCGCACCATTGCGCCAGCGATACGACAGGGGAGACGTTATGACCCGCAGCACGATCCTCGCCGGATTTCTGGCCGCCACCGCTTTGCTCGCCGGTTGTTCGAGCGAACGCAAAGAGGCGCCCGAAAATGCAGCCGCGAACGCTATGAACGCCGCTGAAGCGGTCGACAACGCCGGTAACGCCGCGCCCGCCAACGAAAGCGCGGTGGTTCCCCCACCCGACGCCTTCTCCCGCTATGTCGGCAAATATCCCTTCGACAAGGTCGGCGCGCATAGCTGGAATGACGATCCCGCCGTCAAATCCGCGATCGAAACGGCGGTTTCGGACGCCAAGGTCCGCAAATGGGTGCTCGCCGCCGAAGGGCCGTCCAGCCCGATCGAGATGATCGACGGCAAGGTCGCGGCCTGGACCTGCGAAACCCACAATTGCGGCCCGCATCAATGGGTGACGCTGATCGACCCCAAGACCGGCGCGGCGCAGGTCTGCTATTTCGACGAGGCGGTCGCCCCCGACAAGACACGCTGGTTCAAGAACGGCAAGGAGGAAAGCCGCGCGGGCAAATGTCCCGAAGGGCAGGGCTGACGCGGGAAATCCGCGTCTCGTAAGATTTCTCCATGCCCCAAACGAGCATTCCGACTGGATCGGCGCGCATTTCACCCTAAATAGCAGTCGATGCCGCCTTCTTCCCCCGACAGCGCCACGCCCATTCCACCCGTCTGGGCCACGCTGCGCCGGTTCCTCCCCTATCTCTGGCCTGCCGACGCGCCCGCGCTGCGCCGCCGGGTTGCCATCGCCATGGTGCTGGTGCTGCTCGCCAAGCTGGTGGGCCTCGCCATGCCCTTCGCCTATAAGGCCGCGATCGACCGGATGGCGCCGGGCATGGAACCCGCCGCCACCCTCGCCATTGCGCTGGTCGCCGCCTATGCGGGCGCGCGCTTCGCCAGCGTCCTGTTCGACAACCTCCGCAACGCCGTGTTCGAGCGTGTGGGGCAGGAGGCGGGCCGCCGTCTTTCCGACGATGTGTTCGTCCACCTCCATCGCCTGTCGCTGCGCTTCCATCTCGACCGCCGCACCGGGGCCGTTACGAAGATCGTGGAACGCGGCACGAAAAGCATCGACACGATGCTCTATTTCCTCCTCTTCAACATCGCCCCCACGGTGCTGGAACTGGCGGCGGTCTGCATCATCTTCTTCGTGAAGTTCGGCCTCGGCCTCGTCGTCGCGACGCTGGTGATGGTCACACTCTATATCTGGTTCACCCGCACGATCACCGAATGGCGCAACCAGCTTCGCCGCGACATGGTAGACCTCGACACCAATGCGGTCGCCCATGCCGTGGACAGCCTGCTGAATTTCGAGACGGTCAAATATTTCGGCGCCGAAGACCGCGAAGCCGCCCGCTACGCCCGCGCCATGCGCCGCTACGCCAATGCGGCGGTCAAGAGCGAGAACAGCCTCGCCTGGCTCAATGTCGGCCAGTCGCTCATCACCAACCTGATGATGGCGGGGGCGATGGGCTATACCGTCTGGGGCTGGAGCAAGGGCCAGTTCACCACCGGCGACGTGGTGCTGGTGAACACGCTGCTGAGCCAGCTTTTCCGCCCGCTCGACCTGCTCGGCATGGTCTACCGCACGATCCGGCAGGGCCTGATCGACATGGAGGCGATGTACAAGCTGATCGACACGCAGGCGGAGATCGCCGACGCGCCCGGCGCGCCGATGCTGCATGTGGAGGCGGGAGAAGTCCGCTTCGACCATGTCCGCTTCGGCTACGACCCGGAACGGGAGATATTGCACGGCGTCAGCTTCACCGTTCCCGCCGGGCATACGCTGGCCATCGTCGGGCCTTCGGGCGCGGGCAAGTCCACCATCGCGCGGCTGCTCTTCCGCTTCTACGACATTCAGGGCGGGCGCATCCGCATCGACGGGCAGGATATCGCGCAGGTGACGCAGCACTCCTTGCGCGCCTCCATCGGCATCGTGCCGCAGGACATGGTGCTGTTCAACGACACGGTAGGCTATAATATCGGCTATGGCCGTGAGGGCGCCACGCAGGAAGAGATCGAGGCGGCGGCGAAGGCGGCTTCCATCCACGACTTCATCATGAGCCTGCCGCAGGGCTACGAAACCCGCGTCGGCGAACGGGGCCTCAAGCTGTCGGGCGGGGAGAAGCAGCGCGTCGCCATCGCCCGCACGCTGCTCAAAGATCCGCCGGTGCTGGTGCTGGACGAGGCGACCAGCGCGCTCGACAGCCGGACCGAGACGGAGATTCAGGAGGTGCTGCGCTCCATTTCCCGCCGCCGCACCACGCTGATCGTCGCGCATCGGCTCTCAACGGTGGTCGACGCGGAGGAAATCATCGTGCTGGATCAGGGCCGAATCGTCGAGCGTGGCCGCCATGCCGATCTGGTCCGTGCCGATGGCCTCTATGCCGCCATGTGGGCGCGGCAGGCATCCGAGCGGGAGGATATGGACATGGAGCCGGTCATCGAAGACAGTTTTTCCGCCACCGCGCCCTAATCGAGGAAGCGCGCCGCGACCTCCGGCGGCACCCGCAGGATGCGGCCCGTTGCCTTGTCGATGATCGCCCAGGTGGATTTGGCCGATACCTTGACCTTGCCGTCCGGGCCGGTGAACTCCATCAGCCGGTCGAAGCGCGCGCCGCGCGGTCCCTGGGGAATCCAGGTGCGGACGGTGACGGCCTCGCCCTCCTTCACATTGCCGCGATAGTCGATTTCATGCCGGGTCACGACCCAGACATAGGCGTCGAGATGGGCGGGATCGGCATCGCGCATCCAATGCTCGGTCGCGACCTGTTCCATCCACCGCACCCAGACCGCGTTGTTCACATGGCCGAGTATATCGATATGCTCTGGAAGCGCGGTGAGGGTGGTAGTGTAGCTAGTCGCCATCAGTCCGCCATGCCCAGTTGCCAGAGGATGAAGGCGAATTCCTCCGCCGTCTCATGCAGGCTTTCGAAGCGGCCCGATTTGCCGCCATGGCCCGCGCCCATGTTGGTCTTGAGGATCAGGATATTGCCGTCGGTCTTCGTAGCGCGCAGCTTCGCCACCCACTTCGCCGGTTCCCAATAGGTGACGCGCGGATCGTTGAGGCCCGCCGTCACCATCAGCGGCGGATAGTCCTGCGCGCGGACATTGCCATAGGGATCATAGGCGCGGATCGTCTCGAACGCGGCCTTGTCCTCGATCGGGTTTCCCCATTCGGGCCATTCGCCCGGCGTCAGCGGCAAAGTCTCGTCCAGCATGGTGTTGAGCACGTCCACGAAGGGCACATGCGCCACCACCGCACCCCACAGGTCCGGGTCGCTGTTCATGACCGCGCCCATCAGTTCGCCGCCCGCCGATCCGCCGGAAATGCTGATCCGGCCCTTGGACGTATAGCCGCGTTCGATCAGGCCCTTCGCCACGTCCACGAAATCGGTGAACGTGTTGGTCCGCTTGTCGAGCTTTCCGTCCAGATACCATTGCTGCCCCAGATCGTCCCCGCCCCGGATATGCGCCAGCGCAAAAGCGAAGCCGCGGTCCAGCAGCGAGAGCCGCGTGGTCGAGAAACCCGGCTCCATCGCGATGCCATAAGCGCCATAACCATAAAGATGCAGCGGCGCGCTGCCGTCGCGGGGCAGGTCCTTGGGATAGACAATGGAAACGGGGATCGGCGTCCCGTCCCGCGCCGCGATCATCAGCCGCTCGGTCTCATAACGGGTCGCGTCATAGCCGGACGGGATTTCCTGAACCTTCAGCACCTCCAGCTCGCCCGTCGCCAGATGATAGTCGTAAATGGTGTCGGGCGTGACCATCGATTCATAGCCGATCCGCAGCTTGGTCACATCATATTCGGGATTGTCGTCCAGCGACGCCGAATAGCTGGCTTCGGGGAAGGGGATGCGTTTCGCCCGGTGAGTGGCGTAGTCGCGCAGTTCGATCTGATCGAGGCCGTCCTGCCGCCCCTCTGTGACGTAGAAGCCCTTGAACAGTGTGAAATCGGTCAGGTAGAAATGATCGTCCGGTCCGATCACTTCCTCCCACTGATCGGGCGTTTCCAGCGATGCCTTCACCAGCCGGAAGTTGGGATGGGCGTCATTGGTGCGGATGTAGAGCGTGCCGTCATGCTCATCGACTTCATATTCGCGCCCCGGCTTGCGCGCTGACACCAGCAGCGGCTGCGCGGCCGGATTGTCGGCGGGGAGCAGCCACACCTCGGTCGTCACATGGTCGCCGGTCGCGATGACGATCCACTTTTCCGATGACGTAAGGCCCACCGACACGCGGAAGCCCTCGTCATCCTCGTGGAACAGCTCGACGTCGCTTTCCACGCTCTGCCCCAGCCAGTGCAGCCGCGCATTGTCCGTCCGCCAATTCTCGTTGGCGAGGCCGTAGAGCAGCCCCTTGCTGTCGCTGGTCCACACCAGCGCGGACAGGGTGCCGGGGATCACCTCCGGCAGCAGTTCGCCGGTCGCCAGATCCTTGATCCGCGCCTCGAACCGCTCCGATCCGTTATTGTCGATGGCATAAGCGAGGTAGCGCCCGTCCGGGCTGACCGACATCGCGCCCAGCCGGAAATAATCATGCCCCTCCGCCAGCGCGGGTTCGTCGAGGATCAACTGGTCCGCGCCGCCCGCGACGGGCCTGCGATACCATTTGCGATATTGCGCCCCGATCTCGAACGCGCGCCAGTAGACATGGTCGCCGTCCTTTTGCGGCACCGAACTGTCGTCTTCCTTGATGCGGCCTTTCATCTCCGTGAAAAGGGCATCGGTCAGCGCCTTGCGCGGGGCCATGGCCTGCTCGAACCAGCCATTCTCCGCTTCCAGATAGGCCAGGACATCCTTGTCCTGCACATCGGGATAGCCCGGATCGCGCAGCCATGCCCAGGGATCCTCCACCGTGATGCCGTGGCGGGCGAAGCTGTGCGGACGGCGTGCGGCGACGGGCGGCTTGGCGGTATCGGTCATGCAATTCCCATATTCTGTCATGCGGCGGGCGGACACTGGCAGAAGCGCCGCGCCCTCTCTATGTTGGCGGCATTACAGCCAATGCCAAGAGGCTCGTTAAACGAGGAAGCTTCCATGTCCACCTATGAAGATCGTCTCAAGGCCCTGCGCGCGCAACTGGCGCGCGACCGGCTGGACGGTTTCGTCGTGCCGCTGACGGACGAGCATATGAGCGAATATGTCGGCGCCTATGCCCAGCGCCTTGCCTGGCTCACGGGTTTTCAAGGATCGGCGGGCAGCGCTGTCGTGCTGCCGGAGGAAGCGGCGATCTTCGTTGACGGGCGCTACACCTTGCAGGTGCGCGAGCAGGTGGACGCCGCGCACTGGCAATATGAGAGCGTGCCGCAGACCTCCATCGCGGCGTGGCTCAAGGATCATGCGTCGCAGGGCGCGCGCATCGGCTATGATCCATGGCTCCATACCCGCGCATGGGTGCGCCAGGCGAGCGAGGCTCTGGCCGAGCGCGGCGCGGAACTGGTCGCGGTCGACACCAATCCGGTGGACGCGGTCTGGCCCGACCGCCCCGCGCCCAGCGCCGCCAGGCTGGCGGTGCATGAAGACCGCTACGCCGGAAAGAGCGCGGCGGAAAAGCGGCAGGAGATGGCCGACTGGCTGACGGCGAAACATGCCGATGCGGCGGTGCTCTCCGCGCTCGATTCCATTGCATGGACCTTCAACATCCGGGGCAAGGACGTGGACCGCACGCCGGTCGCGCTCGCCTATGCCGTCGTGAACGCCGATGCGACCGCCGATCTTTATGTCGCGCCCGAAAAGATCGACGAGGCCGTGGTGCAGCATCTGGGCAATGCCGTGCGCGTGCACGACCGCGCGGCCTTCCCCGACGCGCTCAAGGGCTTCGCGGGCAAGACGGTCGTAGCCGATCCCGAGCGTGCGGTCGCCGCGATCTTCGAAGGATTGGAGGAAGGCGGCGCGCATGTGCTGGCGCTGCGCGATCCCGCCATATTGCCCAAGGCGATCAAGAACCCGGTCGAGATCGCCGGACACAGAGCCGCGCAAAGCCGCGACGGGGCGGCGCTGTCCCGCTTCCTGCATTGGGTCGCGACCGAAGCGCCCAAGGGCGGCGTCGATGAACTGGGCGCCGCGGCGAAGCTGGAATCCTTCCGCCGCGACACCGGCGCGTTGCAGGACCTGTCCTTCGACACGATCAGCGGCGCGGGGCCGAACGGCGCGGTCGTGCACTATCGCGCCGAGGAAAAGACCAACCGCCGCATCGAACGCGACTCTCTCTATCTGGTGGATTCCGGCGGCCAATATCGCGACGGCACGACCGACGTGACCCGCACCATCGCCATCGGCACGCCGACGCCGGAAATGAAGCGCCGCTTCACGCTGGTCCTGAAGGGGCATGTGGCGCTCGCCCGCGCCGTGTTCCCCAGGGGCACGCGCGGCGGACAGCTCGACGTGCTGGCGCGGCAATATCTCTGGGCCGACGGGCTGGATTATGCCCATGGCACCGGCCATGGCGTGGGCAGCTTCCTGTCGGTGCATGAAGGGCCGCAGCGGATCGCGACCTTCGGCGGCGGCGACGAGCCGTTGCAGGCGGGCATGATCCTCTCCAACGAGCCGGGCTATTACAAGACCGGCGAATATGGCATCCGCATCGAAAATCTGGTGCTGGTGGAGGAATGCGCCATCCCCGGCGCGGAAAAGGAGATGCTGGGCTTCGAAACGCTGACCTTCGCGCCCATCGATCGCAACCTTGTCGCGGTCGAACTGCTGAGCATGGAAGAACGCGCCTGGCTCGACGCCTATCATGCCAGGGTACTGGATGTCGTCGGGCCGCAACTTGAAGGCGCGGCATTTGCATGGCTGACGGGGGCCTGCGCGCCGCTGTGAAGCTCAGTCGCGTCGCTGGGCGTCGCCGTCCCGGCCGGCCTCGGCTGGCTTCGATTCGGCGGCGTCCGCACGCGCCTGCGCCTTGCGGCGCCGCAGATTGTCGCGCAGCGCCTGTGCCAATCGCTCTTTGCGTTCGTCCTGTCCGCTGCTCATGGGATGCGCTTAAGCAAATTGCCGGACCTGTCGCAAGCCGCCTTGACAAGGGCAGCGCGCGCGGCCATAGGCCCGGCTCCGCCGCCTGATACGGGCCGCGCGAAGAACAGAGTGCTGCCGTAGCTCAGTGGTAGAGCGCATCCTTGGTAAGGCTGAGGTCGTGAGTTCAATCCTCACCGGCAGCACCATTTCTCCCCGACGGAAGATAAAGCGCAGCGGCGTTCGGCGGATGCCTTCAGAACGGGAACCCGCTGCGCCCGTCATCCCGCGAATTTGAAACCGATCCAGAGCGTGCGCGGCGTGCCGAGGTCCATGGACCCGCCTGCATTGCGTGTGACGACCTCCTCATCGAACAGGTTTTCGCCGCGTGCGACAAGGGTGATCCCATGGCCCAGCGGCAGGCTGGCGACCGCATCCACCGTCAGCGCATGGGGCAGCACATCGGTCTGAAGATCGTCCTCATATTGCTTCGACACATAACGCAGCGTGGTCGATAGCGCCGGTCCCTGCGCCGGTTGCCATGCCAGCGTTGCGCTGGCGGCATGACGGGGGCTTTGCGCGGGCCTTAACCCATCGAAGCCCCTGCCCGGTGCCCGCACCTTGCTGCGGCTATAGGCATAGGAGGTCGACAGCAGGAAATCGCCGATATGACCCGAAGCAGTCAGTTCCACGCCCTTGGCGATCACCGCGTCCACATTCCGGCGCTGACGAAGATTGGGATTGGCCGGATCGGTCACATTGGCGATGGCGTCGTCCAGCCGATTGTAGAAAGCGGTCGCCGCCAGCGTCAGGCCGGGCAGGGGGGTGAAGTCGACTCCCGCCTCAACCCCTTTCAGCTTTTCCGGCGTGAGCGCCGCATTGGCTTCGGTCCTGA
Organism: Sphingobium baderi; assembly: GCF_001456115.1. Lineage (NCBI taxonomy): Bacteria > Pseudomonadati > Pseudomonadota > Alphaproteobacteria > Sphingomonadales > Sphingobiaceae > Sphingobium > Sphingobium wenxiniae. Next base: position 849,064 of record NZ_CP013264.1, read on the forward strand.
CCCGAAACACGGTGAACGGCCGGTATAATTCGTTGAGCGTAGGCAGGCGGAAGCCGGTATAGCCCGCCGCCCGCACCGCCAGCGTCTCGCTGACCCGGAACAGCGCGCCCGCGCGCCCGGAAAACTGCCAGTCGGACCGGTTGTCGAAGTCGTCGTTCACCGTGACGACGCCATTGGCCCCGACCTGCCGGTAAAAGCCGCCGCTGATGCGCCAATAGTCGGCCCGCACGCCGCCGGTCAGGATGAGGCTGCCGATCGTCCAGTCATCCTCCGCGAAGAAGCCGGTCGTGATCTGGTCCCCGCCCGCATGGCGGCGGGCCGTTATCGGATTGGCGGGGTTGCCGGCATCATAGGCGTCCTCATACATGTCGCCCGTGGCGAAGCGCGTGTCGGTGCCGATGCGCAGCACATGGTCCGGGCCGACCGGCGGCCGCAGTTCGATCTTGCCGCCGATGCCGGTGGAGGGTGTGTTCCGCTGATCGAGCGACTGGCGATAGGGCGCGTTGGCCGAGATCACGATATTGGAGAAATTGCGCGCCTGGATATAGGCCAGCGCATCGACCTGCCATGCGCCGCGCGCGATATAGCGGATCGAGGCGTCCTGCCCCTCGCTCATGCTGTCCGCGCCGCGAAAGCGCAGCGTGCGGTCATCGTGGAAGAGGGTCGCGCGGAATTGCAATTCGGAGGTGGCCGACAGGGGCGCGACGGCGCGCAGATTGCCGGACCAGCCATCATAAGCGGCTGGCACGGTAGCCGCGACCCGCTGATCGCGCGGTGTGGTCATGAAGCCGTCGCCCCGGTCCCAGCGGCCCGACAGGGAAACATAGCCGCCGCCCAGATCGGGTGTGAGGGCGGCGGCCAGTTCGGTCGCATCCTTACTGCCGTAAAAGGCGTTGGCGGCAAAAGAAGGGAGCTGATCGCGGGTGGCACTGGCAAGCTCGATGGTGCCCGCGACCGCCCCGGCTCCAAAGGCCCCCACGCCGCCGCCGCGCGTGACCCGTACGACCGACAGCCGGTCGGGAACCAGGGCGCTAAAGGGAATATAGCCGAAAAAGGGATCGGCCATCGGCACGCCATCCAGCAGCACCAGCGTGCGGCTGGAGGCATTGCCGCCCAGCGCCCGCAACGTGGCGCCTTGAGCGGACGGGTTGGCCGACCGGCTGTCGGATCGGCGAAACTGCTGAAAACCCGCCACGTCGCCCAATATATTTTCGATGCGCCCCGACGCGCCGTTGATCAGCCGGTCCCGATCGATCACCACGGAGCCATAAGCGGGACTGCCCGGCGGGAGAGGCAGGCCCGCTCCGGTGACGACGATATTCGCCTGCGATGCCGTATCAGGCTGCGTCTGGGCGAACGCGATGCCGGGGAGCGCTGCCAGGGCGATGGAAAACGGCAGATATTTCACGACGGATTTCCCTTTTCCACTCGGTTGGCGCGGCTCGAAAGGGGCTCGACCTGCCTCGATTATCATTTGTGCGGGACGTAGGGCGACGGCTGAATCCGAGTCAAGCGGCAGACCTTAAACGGGCGGGACATGTCGATGCCGCCGCAAGGTTGGAAAACGTGGCCGGCAGAGGAGCATCCCTGTCGATGACAATGCAAGCGGCGCGGCTCAATGGATTTGGAGGAGGCGTTGGGGGAAATAGAATTTTCTAGGAAAGCAAATTCTTCCCTTGCCGAGCCGTCAAACCGCTGCTAGTTGCCCGCCTCACCCGCCGAGAGGAAGCTCCTCCGGCCGCCAGAGCGGGCGTAGCTCAGGGGTAGAGCACAACCTTGCCAAGGTTGGGGTCGAGGGTTCGAATCCCTTCGCCCGCTCCAGATTTTCCTTATAAATCAGATAAATACTTCCTCCATCGGGAGGGGTTTTCCGTTACGCCGGCCTTGCGTGAGGGCCGCGTAATAAGGACGTAATAGGCTCGAAGCGTGTTTTCGGGCTATCTTGGCGTGCAATCGGTGGCTTGGGCTCGAGGTCGTGTCGAATCCGGGCCTGACGGTAAGCTGGCTGTCCCACCGGACCCCTTCGGCCGGGGGCGACCCGCAGCGCCCCATTTCGCAATCCGCCTTGGCTCTGATCAGCCGCAACGCAGCCGCTCCCAGGGTCGCATCCTGCGCAGAGCCAATTTGCGCTTCATAGTTTCATGAAACTATGATTTAACGTTTTCATGAAACAGGCGGAGGCTCGCAGCGATGCCGATGACGAGCATCTTCAGATTCAAGTCCCAGGGGTGACCAAGCGCGATCTTGGTCAGAGGGCGCTCGATGCTCGCGAACCGATCCGCATGATCGTGCTGCGCGCGCTCCAGGCCTACGGCGTCAATGTGCCGGCCGAGGCAATCTCCGACCGCCGGAAGCGCAGCTAATGTCGGGCGATTTCGAGGCGCTGACCATCGACGACTACGCCAAGCAGGCTGCCCGCACGGACCAGCGTAGCGGAAAGAGCACTCTGGGTTTCTCGATGCTCGGATTGTTCGGCGAAGCGGGCAGCCTTCTGAGTGAGGCGAAAAAGAAACAGCGCGATGCTACCTCCTACCTCGGCTATGCCGATGCCGTCGCTGAAGAGCTCGGCGATGTTCTTTGGTATCTGGCGGCCGTCGCGCGCCGCAGCGCACTGGCGCTAAGCGACATCGCGGCAAATGCCGCGAGGGGCGACGACGAGTGGCGGGCCGGAGGCAATGGCGCCTTGAGCTTCCATGCGCTCCAGCCAGCCCACATTCCGCTGGCCAAGGCGCCCATGCCGCAGTTCGAGCACACGCTCCTCGCGCTCGCCGGCGAGGTCGGCGTCCTCGTCAATGGCTTCCAGTTGGGGGCGTTGACGCGAGACAAGGCGATGCTCGCTCGCCAGCTCGCGGCGGTCATGCGCAGGCTAATTCAGGCTGCCAACGATTCCGGGGTCACGATTGAGGCCGCCGCCGTCAAAAACCTTCACAAGATCTTTGACCGCTGGCCCCGCGAGAAAGTTTATCCGGCTCCGTCCGATTCGACGATGGACCCCGAGGAGCAGCTCCCGCGACGGATGACGATCGACGTCTATGAGCGCAAGGTTCGCGGACAGACCTTCGTCTATCAGCGATCGAGCGGCGTCTATGTCGGGGACCGGCTCACCGACAATGCGGTCGAACCCGACGATTATCGCTTCCACGACGTCTTTCACTATGCGCATGTCGCGGTCTTGGGCTGGTCGCCCGTCATCCGCGCATTGCTGCGCTTGAAGCGCAAGAGCGACCCCAAGCTCGATGATGCGGAGGATGGTGCGCGGGCGATCCTGATCGAGGAAGGCGTCACCTCATGGATTTTTGGCCAGGCCCAGCAGCTCCGCTACTTCGACAAGGTAAAATCAGGCGGCCTGCCGCTGGACATGCTCAAGCATGTCCGCCAGTTCGTCGCCGGTTACGAATCCGAACGCTGTCCGTTGTGGCTCTGGGAGGAAGCGATCCTCCAGGGCTACGCGGCCTTCCGCTTTCTCCAGAAACACCGGCGCGGTCGCGTCACGATCGACTTCGCCCATCGTCGCCTGCGTATCAAGGAACTGCCGTCATGACCCCCAAGCATTTCGTTTCTACTCTGGCGGCAACCGAACTTCCTTCCGTTTTCAATCCCTGGCGTGACCGCTGCGCCGTTCATGACCGGCGCGACGCGGCGGCCAAGCGGCGCGATAATTTGGAACGGCTGCTGACCGCTGCCTTGGACGCGAAGGTCGAGACCATCTGGATTGCCCGCGACCTCGGTTATCGCGGCGGCCGGCGCACGGGCGTCCCCCTCACCGATGAGGTTCATCTCGACCGGGCGGGTGCGTTGATGGGCGGCATCGCCCTTCAACGTGCGACGGAAGGCCCGGCGGTCGCCGAGCGGACAGCGGCGATTGTCTGGCGCGTGCTCGAACAGATCGGGCAGCCGGTCATGCTCTGGAACGTCTTCCCGTTCCATCCGCATGAAGTGGGCGATCCCTTGTCGAACCGTTGTCATACCCGCGGAGAACGCGAGGCGACCTGGCCTTTGCTTCAGGCGCTGATTGCGATGCTACAGCCCCGGCGCATTGTTGCGATCGGGCGCGATGCTCACCTAGCCCTTGGCGATGTCGGTATCCCGACGACGGCTGTCCGCCATCCGAGCTATGGCGGGCAGCGCGACTTCATCGAAGGCATGTTTGCGATGTACGGGATCGACGGCGACGCTCTCGAAGCGCCGCGTCTGCCGTTGGAGGCGCCTTATGCCGCGGCGAGGAGTTGCGCGCTCGCCTGATCGCAGCGCGCAAAAAGCTGCTGGAGATCACCGCGATTCCATTTGCCGGTATCGATTTCGGCGTGGGTAGAGACGATCGTCAGCGGTCCAAGTCCAACCCCACCCTCCTTGGCGATGAACGATTGCAACCTACCGAGGCCGATCAGATTGCCCAGTAGCTTTTCGATGTAGAAATGGTTGCGGTAGAACGCGGTCATGGCGATCCGGCGTTGATCGCCTTTGCCGATCAGCTTGAGACTCGTAAAGCTCAGACACTGCCCGCCGTAAGGCGAATCGTTCACGTCGCGGGCAGGGTCGAAAACGCTCAGCTCGAACTTGTTGAGCGCGCGCACCTTCGGATTGCGCAGGCGCTCGACGATCCCCCAAATCTGATTGATCGGCGGCCCGTCGAGCTGCGGCAATTGCATCATTCGCTCGAAGTAATAGCCCGACCATGCTTCCTTCAGTCTGACCTTGGGCAGCACATTGTCGCGGAACCGGTCGAAGAACAGCGGCGCGCCATGGCGGTGATAGAGCGCTGCCGGGAAGATCGTGTTGGCAACCGTCTCGATCGGCTTCTTGCCTCGACCAGCGAGAAAGGCGTCCACTTCGGCGACGACAGGATCAGCAAGGTTCGCACGCGCTGAGGGATCGGCAACGTCGATGATCACGTTGTAGGCCTGATGGCCGGCTGCGCCGTCAACGAGACGCACCGCCTCGCGCCACGCGGAAACGCAGTCAGGCTGCGAGGGTACTGGAAGATACATCGACTTCCTCCATCAAATTCGCGGTGGCGAAGAGCCGCGGCGCCAGGAACCGTTCCGTGAGCCATGCGTGTCCGTCGAGGCCCCATCCTGTACCCCAGCTATTACGGACGAGAATTGCGGTCGTGCCGTCGACCTTGCCGTGGCCTACGGCGATCACGGCATGGCGCTGGCTCGGCTCAGGCTGTTCGTCATTGGCCGGATCGACGACTCCATCGCCTGCCGGCATGAAGAAGGAGCGCGAGAGCATCGTCAGAATTACGACTGGCCGACCCGTGTCGAGCAAGGCGATGATCGAGGCGAGATTCTTCGTTCCCGACTGGCTATCGCGCCCATAGCGATCCCCGACCACAGCAGGCGGGTTCCACAGGCCGTGATCTTCGGGGACGGCTTCAAGATAGGGCCAGCCATGTTCCTCGGGTTGCCCGTCGCCGCGTAGTGCATCGAGCATCGCCGACAGCAGCGCGCCTTGTGCGGGCGAGCGGCCCGCACGCCGCTGGGCGTGATAGAAGGCAAATTCGCAGGATAGCGGCGCCCATCCATCACGCAGCCCGGCATGAGCATCGCTTGCGGCAAAGGCCATGCAGGTCGGTCGCGCGCCCTGATCGCGCGCAGCACCGAACAAGAGCCGAAGATCGGTCGTGATCTCGATCATGGGAGCTAGGCGGCCTCGAGCAGATGCCGCCGCTCGGCGCGCGAAAGACCTTCGGGTTCGGGGCCGGTCAGGTCGAAGTCGAACGTCAGATGGGCCAACGCCGGCACCGGCTGCCATGGCCGCCGTTCCTCGATCGACATCCGACCTCTCTGCGCCGCCTCGATGGCGGCCGTGACCCGCCGAACGATCGGCCCGCCGATCCCATCAGCATCGACCGCTTCGCGGTCGTCGCGGACGATGGCGAAACCGCTCGCGATAAGCTGGTCGAAATCCCACAAATACCCGCCACCGCTATGCTCCTTAAGCCGGAGCACGAACAGGTCGTTGCGGCTGCCGTCGATTCTCGTGCTGGCATCGCGTTCGGTCAGGAGCCAGACGTCGCCACGATAATTGGCCGGGCGATAATCCTTGAGCAGATCGACTTTCAGCGCGCGCGGCTGTGTCCGCAGCAGATCGGTCATAGTCGATTGCGAGATCAGATTGTAGCGCAGCAGCGTTCGGGACGTCGCTTCGTAGCTGGCCCCCAGGCGAAGCGAGAGTTGGTACACGACGTTGGGACGGCGAAAATCATCGACCTGCCAATCCTGGCGCGCGCTGTGCGACAGGATCAGCCATTTTGGCATCATGAAGGCGATGGCAAAGGCGTCCGCCTCGGTTTCCTGAAACAGCCCACCCGGTTCGGGCGAGTTCGGCATCCGCCGCAAGATGCTTTCGTCATCCAGGCTGGGTTGATGTTGCATCGAGAAATGGCCCAGCTCATGAGCGGCCGTGAAGCGCTGAATGCTCATTGGCCGCTCCGTCGTCACCAGGACGCCATGCGCCGGCACGCTCAGATAGGCACCGAGCAGCCCCTTCAGTGGCCGGAGCAACAACGGGAGGTCAACGGCGTGGATCGCGCTGAACACATCGACATTGCCGCCCTGCTGTTCAATCACTTCGCGCGTATTCAACTGCCGATGAAGCCGCCCAGCGGCCATGGCCCCGGCTCGAACCGCGCTCGCGTAGTCGAGCGCCATGGTCAGCCCTGTCCTCCGCCCGACCGCGCGCGCAGATAGTCGGCGAAGCGGCCCAACTCTTCGCGGTCCTGCGTGGACAGATCAGCAACGCGCCGCGCCAAATGTGCGACATCTGCCGGCAGGCTGGCCGAGGCTTCGTCCTCGCCAGTGAAATAGCCGACCGACTGCCGATATAGCCGCGCGAGGCGAGTCAACTCGATCGCCTCGACGCGGCGCTGCCCGTTTTCAATATCGGTGAGTCCTGTGCGCGGGATCTTGAGATAGGCCGCCACCTCTTCTTGTTTTAGGCCCAGATATTTCCGGGCCTCGCGCAGCCGCTCTCCCAAGCGTCGCCGCTCCTCCTCGTCGTCCTCGTGACGCAATGCGAGATTGGTCATGGCTTCGATCCTTTCTTGCGAATCCATACGCGCTCGATCTTGGGAACAAGATGTTCGAGCGCAGCTTCGATCGAACTGTAGCCACCCGTGCGGACGATGCTCTCGCGCAGCTCGAAGCCGACAACAGGTTCAAGCGCGCACAGCGTATCGACGACCGACAGCGAATCCATCGGAATGGGAGCCTTGATGATCTTCGGCTTATCCGGGGGAAGCGGAATGCCGCGAACCTGCGCCTCCGCCTTTGCCACTTCGATGAGCTCAGCCACGAGCGTTGCAATGACGTCGCTCTTGGGGAATGCTACCGTAACCGGCTTGGTAGGTGCAATTGTCGCCATCTACGCCTCGCACGATTTGCCTACATGGGTTACATATAGTGTCTGATATTCAGACATGCAAGAGAGAAGTAATCGTGTGAAAGGGCATGGCGCCTCCCTGCGGGATCGCCGCTCTATCTCCGCTTCGCTCCGACCGAACCCCTGACGGGTTTCGTCCGATTCCGGTGACGATCAGCCTGGCGGGACGGCGTATCCACGCCGATCCGTAAATCCGCCCCTGCGGATTTGCGCTTTTCCGTATCTGCGGAGATCGGGCCAGGGCGTGCGCCGGCCCATTCGCGTTGATTTGGCACTCCCGCTATGGGGTGGGCGACGCTTCCCTTTAGGCCCGCCGCGCCGGGCCGCAACGCGCGCAGGCGCGCTTACCTCCTCTTCGTTCCGGCCCTGCGGGTGCTGCCCGGCTCCGCCGGCGGGCCTGCCGGTCGCTCTTTCGCCGCCCACCCCATTCCGGGGTGTGTGTGGTTTTAGAAGGAGTAGTGTGATGAACGCTGTTACCGAAACCATTGCCGCCGATCCTGTGTCAGGCATCGAGATTTTCGTGCCGCTCGCCAAGCTCAAGAAGTCCCCGCGCAACGCCCGCAAGGTGCCGCATGGGGGAGCCGCTATCGAGGCGCTGGCTGCGTCGATCCAGCACAAGGGGCTGATCCAGAACCTTGTCGTGGAACCCGAGGTCAAGGAGGACGGGACGCCGACCGGCTATTATCTCGTCACCGCTGGCGAGGGCCGCAGGCTGGCGATGCTGCTGCGCGCCAAGCGTAAGCAGATCAGGAAGTCCGAGCCTGTCCGCTGCTGGCTCGATACGCAGAACGATCCGTCCGAGATCAGTCTGGACGAGAACGTGACCCGGACACCGATGCATCCCGCCGACCAGTTCGAGCGGTTCGCGGAGCTTGCGGACGGCAAGGGCTGGGGCGCGGAAGAGATCGGCGCGCGGTTCGGCGTGTCGGCTGGCGTGGTGAAGCAGCGGCTTCGCCTTGGTGCCGTCAGCCCGAAGCTGTTGCAGGTCTATCGCGAGGATGGCCTGACCTTGGACCAGCTTATGGCCTTCGCCATCACCGAGGACCACGCCCGGCAGGAGCAGGTGTTCGAGAACCTGCATCATAATCGCGAGCCGTGGATCATCCGGCGCGACATGACCGCCGCCAACGTGCCTGCCGCCGACCGGCGCGCGGTGTTCGTCGGGGCCGACTCCTATATCGAGGCGGGCGGCACCATCATCCGTGACCTGTTCAGCGAGGACCGGGGCGGTTTCTTCGAGGATGCGGGCTTGCTCGACATGCTCGCCATCGAGAAGCTGCGCGAGATCGCTGGGACCGTGCAGACCGAGGGCTGGAAATGGGCCGAGGCGCATATCGACTATCCCCACGCCCACGGGATGCGGCGCTTCTATCCGCAGTCCGTCGCCCTGTCCGACGAGGACGAGGCCCGGTTGGAGGCGCTGTCCACCGAGCATGACGAACTGGCCGAGGGTTATTCGTCCTATGACGAGATGCCCGAGGACGTGGCGACGAAGCTGGAGGCGGTGTCCGACGAGATCGACGCCATTTCGGCCAAGCGTTACGCCCACGACGCCAACGTGATCGCGCATGGCGGCGTGTTCGTGGTGCTGAACCATGACGGCGTTCCCCGTCTCGAGCGCGGTTTCGTCCGTCCCGAGGACGAGGCGCTGGCCGACCCGCAGCCCGAGGATGAGGGCGAAGGCGAAGCCATCGACCCGGAAGCCGTCGCGGACGAGCAGGCCGGGGACGGCGACGAGGACGAGCAGCAAATCGAGGAAGAGGACGAGGAACCGGGCAGGCCGATTTCCGACAGCCTCACCCGCGACCTGTCCGCCCATCGGACGCTGGCCTTGCGTGTCGCCCTTGGCGAGCGGCCCGATCTGGCGCTGATCGCCCTGACCCACACGCTCACGGCGCAGTTGTTCTACAGCTACACCGAGGCCGGTTGCCTTGAGGTTCGTCCGACCGCGACGCCACTTGGCAGCCATGCGGACGGGATCGAGGATACGCCGCTTGCAGCCAAGGCGAACGAGTCCCGCGAGGCATGGGCCGAGCGGATGCCGCGTGACGTGGTGGACCTGTGGGGCTTCGTCGCCGGGTTGGACGACGGGAAGCGGCTGGCGCTGCTGGCGCATTGCGCGTCCCGTACCGTCAATGCGCTGCGCCTGCCGTGGGACCGCAAGCCCCGCTCGCTGCAAACGGCGGACAGGCTGGCGAGCGCGCTGGCGCTGGACGTGGCGAAGGACTGGACGCCGACCGTGGACAGCTATCTTGGCCGCGTCACCAAGGCGCATATCGTGGAGGCCGTGACCGAAGGCGTGTCGGAGGACGCCGCCCGCCGGATCGCGGACATGAAGAAGCCCGATATGGCGCAGGCGGCCGAGCAGCTTCTGGTCGGGACCGGCTGGCTTCCCGCTATCCTGCGGACGCCCGAGCCAGAGGCGGAGCAGCCCGCACCCGACGAGGCCGAGGATGCCGGGATCGTGGAGCAGCCGTCCGAGATGGAGGCTCCCGATACCGAAACGGAGGAAAGCGAAGCGTCCTACGCCGTCGCCGCCGAATAGCGGCATTGGGCCGGGGCCGCGCGAGTGGTCCCGGCCTGCCTTCGTCGGCCCTAAAAAATCGCGGCCGCGCCCTTTCCGGGCGCGGCGCTTTTCGTCGCGCAAGATCAGGGACGCGGCGGCATATGGCCGGCATCGAGCCGACGATGGATGAGGGAGACGAGCGTCAGAAGATCTTCGGCGTCGGTCTTGGTCATAGGCCAATGGATACGCGCTTCATGGGCGGTCGGATTACGGAACATCCCGAACACCCCTTTGACCAGGTTGGCGAAACCGCCTTGCTCGCTGCGCTCGCTGGCCGTGCCGCGCGGATTGATCGCCAGCATCGGGGGATCGCCGCCCAGCACGCGGTCCACCAGCGTTCCCCCATCATCTGACAGGCCCGTCCTGACCCGCATCTTGTCGGCGACGCTTTTCACCGCCTCCTGAACCGCGTGGAAATAATCGTCGGCTAGCAGCTCCGCGCGGCAGAAGCGCAGCACGTCCGGGTGAACGCCGCGCGTCTCCAAATCGGTGCGCAATTCCTTCGCGCGGCGCTGCGCTTCCGGCAGGGTGGTCGCCTGTTCGACTGTTCCGATCTTTCCGGCTTCGCTAACCACGAGGCCGGCGAAGGCGAGGGCCTGGTTGAGACTGGCGCGCATGGGCTCGTAACGGTGCGGCTCGCGACTATAGCGGGCGGGGCTCATCGCATGGCGGATGAAGCCGAGGATGCGGGTGCGGTCCTGCCGGGCGTTCTGGCTGGCGGCGAAGGCGTTGTAGATGCGGTGCCGCTTGGTCATCTCGCCCGGATCGGTCATCTGACAGGTCGCTATCAGCATCGCGATCTCGGTCCCCTTGAGCCCCGCTTCCGTGTCGCCGAGCGCGCCAGCGATGGCTTCGAGCTGATCCTGCGAAAATAGTTTCGTCACCTGTCCTACTCCCCCGCGTGTCTCCACGGCCTCCCTTGGTCGAATCGGCAGCACCTTGGAACGTAGGATGAACATCGCGCAAGGCTGTTGGCGGAGTTGCCGACACAAACGTCAGCCATAGCAAATCCCATCTTTCCGAGCCGAACATCCCGGCGGCCTCTCCAATGGCTTGTCTGGCCGAGGCCGATCGCCTTCCCGCAAGGGCGTCGTTCGGCTTTTTTCCGCCGCCTTCGACTTTGCATCGCGAAGCAAAAAAGCCGCCCGTCGTCCAACCTCCTCTGCGTTCCGGCCGCAAGCGGTGCGGGTCGATCGTGCCCCGGCCGACGCCGAGCCATCGAGGCCGCGATGGGCGCGGTCCGAGCAGACAGGAGATCACGACATGGCCACGATCGGCACGTTCACCGCCAACAGCAAGGGCGAGTTCACCGGCGTCATCAAGACGCTTACCCTCAACACCAAGGCCAACTTCCGCCCGGTCGAGAAGGACGGCGAGAAGTCCCCCGACTTCCGCATCAGCGCCGCCAACATGGATATCGGGGCCGCCTGGAAAAAGACCAGCCGCGAAGGCCGCGACTATATCTCGGTCAAGCTGGACGATCCGAGCTTCCCGGCTCCCATCTATGCCACGCTGTCCGAAACCGAGATCGCTGGCGAATACGCCCTCATCTGGTCCCGCTAACCGGCCGACGACGCCCCGCTCAACCGAGCGGGGCGCTCGGCCGTCAACTTGGGAAAGGAAGGGTCGCCAGATACTCCCGGCTCGTAGCGATCACGCCGGACACAAAGGTGAAGCTGGTCGACAGAACTGACTCCAGCGACGCTTCCTCGATGTCCTCACCAGCGACCCGATAGTTTGTGACAATCTGAACCCCGACGTTCGGAAAGGGCTCAGCGGCTTCGCAGATCGCGTAGCTGTCGTTCGCGGCAAAATGATCCGCTGGCATCTCCACGATCCGGTGTTGCGGCGATCCAGGCGGGAACCATTGAACGGCGAGCGCTCCGGCGGTCCCGGTGGCCAACTCCCAATGTTTCGATTCCCGCGAAAGAATCCGGACCAGTTGGAGATAGTGGAGATAGGGACGGTGTGCCTCGCGTGCAGCGGTAAAGATGTTGATCCAGGGCTGGTCGAGATGAATCGCGACCTTCTTTTCGATGGCCTTGGCATAGTCATCGTCGTCGCGCTCGATCGGGAAATAAAGATTTCTCGGATTGGGGAGACCAGCGGATTTGCGCGCCGCAGCCGTGACATGGTCGAGCGCGTGGACGAGATTGTTGGCGACATCGGCCAGGACCGGCTTGGCCCGACGCTGCGCGCGCCGGTTGATCCGTAACTCGGCGCGATGCTGGCCCTCGGGCGAAATTGAGCGTCCGATGTTCCATAGCAGGTCAGGACCGGCGCCGAGGAGGCCGTTAAGCTCGCGCTTGTGCGCTTGGGCGCGCTCGAACAGCAATTGCGCGTCATCGAGAAGATCGGTGGCCCCCATGGTTCGGCCTTAGCTCCCTGGGCGTCTTCGCGCCATCACAACCCGGATAGCCGACAAACTGGAATTGTGATGCGCCGCAGACGCGGCGGATGCTTGGGGCGCTGCCCCCGGCGCCCTTCGGAGCGGCTTCCGCCCAGCTTCCTCCACGCTTCGCGTTCCGTGCAGCCGGTTCCCCGCGAAGCCGCCCACTCCGGTTGCACCCCCGGTCTCGCCGACGGGCAGGGTTTCAGCGTGGCGCTCCGCTGCGCGAAAACCCAAGCCCAAGGAGGTCAAAATGCACTATCAGCTTGCCACCCGGTTCGGTCGCAACGCCCATCAGATCAGCGGCCGGGAGCCGCTCGACAAGGTCGCGTCCGTCAATGTGGTGTAGAATTGGGTGTGGCCAGCGGACTGCATTTTCAGGCGGCCTTGGGTGTAATCTGTAGCGGCTGTGCCTCCTCGATCATTGGTGTAGCAAGGGCGGCCATGCCCTCGATCTGCATGTAGCGGTGCTGGAGCTGGTATTCGTCATTCTGCTCCAGCAGGACGGCGCCGACGAGGCGGATGATGCTATCCTCGTTCGGGAAGATGCCGACGACATCGGCGCGGCGCTTCACTTCCTTGTTCAGGCGTTCCAGTGGATTGGTGGAATGTAATTTGACGCGGTGCTGCTCGGGGAAGGTCATGTAGGCCAGCACGTCGTGCTCGGCATCGTCCATGCAGGCGCCGAGCTTTGGCCAGCGGGTACGCAACTGGTCGGCGACCTGGCGCCAGACCTGTGTCGCGGCGGCATGGTCGGGCTGGAGGAAGACCTGGCGGATGGCAGCGGCGACGACGGTGTTCTGGCCCTTGGGCACGTAGGCCAGGGCATTGCGCATGAAGTGGACGCGGCACCGCTGCCAGGTGGCGCTGAGCACGCGAGTGATCGCTGCCTTGAGGCCCTCGTGGGCATCGGAGATGACCAGCTTCACGCCGGTCAGTCCGCGGCGTGCGAGGTCCTTGAGGAAGCTCGACCAGAATGGCTCGGCTTCGGAGGGTCCAATGTGAAGGCCAACGATTTCGCGCTTGCCCTCGGTGTTGACGGCAACGGCTATTATCGCGGCGACACTGACGATCCGCCCGCCCTCGCGCACCTTGAGGTAGGTAGCATCGAGCCAGAGGTAGGGCCAGTCGCCGGTGAGCGGCCGCTTAAGGAAGGCATGGACACGTTCGTCGATATCCTTGCACAGCTTGGACACCGAGGATTTGGAGATGCCGGTCATGCCCATGGCCTGCACCAGCTCGTCGACACGCCGGGTGCTGACGCCGGCGATCCACGCCTCCTGGATCACCGCGACCAGCGCCTTCTCGACGGTCTTCCTGGGTTCCAGGAAGCCAGGGAAGTAGGCGCCGGTCCGTAGCTTGGGAATCCTCAGGTTGAGCGTGCCGAGCCGGGTATCGAGGCTGCGGTCGCGGTAGCCGTTCCGCCAGGTCGTCCGGTCGCCGGAGCGCTCGTGTCGGCTAGCGCCGACCAGGCCATCGACGTCGGCCTCCATGATGATCTGTAATACGCTCTCGGCGATCGTGTGCAGGAAATCTCCATCTCCAGTCTTCGCCATCAGCTCGGCAAGCGGTAGTCTGTCGTCGGTCATCGGGATCAACTCCTCGGTGGGCGTGTGAAGTGTGGTAACTCCACCTTACCGATGAGCCCGGTGGCCACCGAGATCGAAATCGCATGGGGTGGGGCATGCCCCACCCCATGCGATCATCTCAATCTACACCAGAAATTACACCACGAGCGCGGACGCTAACCTCGACAACGAGGCGCTCTATCGGCACGTCCCGTCCATCTTCGCCCGCGAGCCGCACGGCAGTCGTTCGGATCGCTATGTCTATGTCCCGACCATCGACATCGTGGAGGGACTACGCCGTGAGGGATGGTTCCCGTTCTTCGCCGTCCAATCGGTGCCGCGTGACGGCTCGCGCCACGGCCACGCAAAGCACATGCTGCGCCTGCGCCGGGACGAAGGCATCGGCAAGCCCGAAGCCGCCGAAGTCATTATCGTCAACAGCCATGACGGGACCAGCGCCTATCAGATGTTCGCCGGGATGCTGCGTTTCGTTTGCACCAACAGCATGATCGCGGGTGAGCGGTTCGAAGAAGTCCGGGTGCCGCACAAGGGCAATATCGAGCACGACATTATCGAGGGCGTTTATACCGTCGCGGAAGACTTCCCCCGCCTGATCGACGCCAGCGAGACGATGAAGGAGGTCCGGCTTTCCGAAGACGAGCGGCGCTTGCTCGGAGAGGTGAGTTTGGTCGCTCGCTATGGGGAAGACGAAAGCCCGCTGCGGCCCGAACAGATCATCGAACCGCGCAGGCGTGAGGATGTTGGCGATAGCCTGTGGAGCACGTTCAACGTCATTCAGGAGAATGTGGTGCGGGGCGGCTTACAGGGCCGCAAGCGTAACGCCGAGGGCCGTATCCGCCGGGCGCAGACGCGCGCAATCAACGGCATCGACCAGAACGTGACGCTCAACCGTGCGCTCTGGACGCTGGCCGAGGGGATGCAGCGCTTGAAAGCGGGATGACCGTGACCGCCGCAGGGCTGGGCTTTCGGTCCTGCGGCGAACCTCCCCATTACCGCATAACCATCGACCCATCGACGGCCGCGCGTCCCGATGGTCCGCGCGGCCGTAAACGAAGCGGGCTCGCCGGGCGGATGCCCGGCTCGCGATTTAGATGTTTCCAATATTCAAAGACGACTATAATAGTCGTTTTCATGGCGTATAGCACTCGGCTCGTGAACGTGATCGTACATGATCACTTCCCGCCAGGTGCGGGCCGCTCGTGCGCTTCTCGGTTGGACACAGGAGATGCTTGCGGACAAGGCCCTTGTTGCTCTGACGGCACTCAAGCGTCTGGAGTCCGAGAACAAGCTGCCTGTGCGAGAGGATACACGCCATCAGGTGGCAAAGGCGCTGGAAAGTGCAGGGATCGTCTTTCTCGATTCGGACCGTGGCGAGGGTGTGATGGTGGTCCGCGGCGCGGCGAGCAAACCGTCAAAGTAAGATGCGCCGTCGCACGGGTTATCCCTGAAGCATCAACGGTCCATAGCGTGAGCGGTCTAATTACTTCGCTCCATTATGGTGTATATTCTGTGAAGCAGCGTCTGCGGGGGCGGGCGCTGAAATCGGAGCTTGGCGATGGCGATAGCCTCTTTCGAGGATCACGCTCCCGATGCGCCGCATGTCACCGACTATGACGAGCGCCACCATCAGACCTATTGGCGGCTGCTCGATGCGGCTGCGGAAAAGGCGGACTGGTGCGAGGTCGTTCGGATCATCTTCGGTATCGATCCCGCCGCCGAGCCCGAGCGCGCGCGCCTGATCTATGACTCTCATCTCGCCCGCGCGCGATGGATGACCGAGACAGGTTATCGCCACTATCTGAAACCGCCGCGTCTGTAGCTTTCTCGGCCGCATCCCTTTGATTAGCTTCCCATATGCTGACTTCGCGCCGCTATGGGGCGCGACGGCCGACAGGACTTCTCCCCTTCTCTCCAGCCGGGAAATTCTTGCGTGCGCTCGGCCGGATGTCGGGCTGGGAGCTACCGAATGCCGTCTGCGAAGGACTGGCGCACGCCGGTGGACGAAACCGGCGATGACGCGCTTCAATATCGCGACATTGCCATTGGCTATCTCAGCCGCAATTCTCGCTATCAGGCTGACTACGTCCGCGCACTGCGCCGTGTGAAGCGCCGCGAAATCACGGCCGACGAAGCCACGAGCGCCTTGGTACGCCGTTGGGGCATGAGCTTTCATGCCGCGCCGTCTTGGGCTTTCGACCCAAAACTTGCGATAGCGCGACCCGACCTCGCACCCGATGACATCGTCCTGGCCCGCGCACCGCCGGACCTCGCGTCAGCGCAACCCTTCGATGTCGCGGCGTTAGGCTCCGTTCGTGCGAAGATGACGTTTGAAGGCCGTCTTCATGTCATTCTAGCCGACGCTGATGGGGACGCACACGTCTGGGTACTCGATTCACCTGACCGGCCTCTCGCGGCGATGTTGCCGTTCGGTGCCAATCTCGCCATCGGCTTGGCTGCGGTCGAGCGTCTGCGTCGCCGCTTGCGCGGCCTTTCGGCAGGAGCTCCGCCGCTCAGGCCGCCGCCATCCCGCCGTCGGCATCTTCTGACCCTGCTTCGGGCACTGGATGGCCACCAGATAGGCGCGAGTCGTAGGGAATTGGCTGCCACACTAATCGATGCGGCCGTGCGCGCCTTCAGCGCAGCCGAATGGGTCGAAAGTCGCGAGCGCAAGCGGATTGGCCGATGGCTTGCCGAAGCCATCGAGCTAAGAGACGGCGGCTATACTCGCCTGCTTCGCGGCGATTAGGGGGGACATTCCCAGACCCCCTCGATGCTGTCCCTTCTCCGCGGCGGGGCGAATTCGCCACCATGCCCTCCTGTCCGCCGGTCCTGCTTTCCGGGGCCGGTCATCATCAGGAGGATCATCATGGACCAGCCTGTGGCCGTTACGACGCCGCGCTATCTCAAAACTCCCGACGCCGCGATTCACCTGGGGTTGTCGGCACGCACGCTGGAAAAGCACCGCTGCTATGGCACTGGTCCGGTGTTCCGCAGGCTCGGCGGTCGCATCGTTTATGCGATCGACGACCTTGAGGCCTGGGCGGCACTCGGCACCCGCCGCTCGACCTCTGATCCGGGCACCGGCGTCGTCCATCCGGCCAAGCGCCTGTCCACCGATTGCGTGCGTCGCTGACGATCATGCGCCGCGCCAACCCTTTTTCCGGGACGCCCAGCGTCGAGCGAACGCAGCTTGAGCTGTTCCGCTCGGTCCCCGGCGATCTCGCGCCCCGTGATGCGCAAGACCTCATGGCTTGGCCGTTCTTCAGCCTCGCCAAAACCCGGCGAGCTGTCCCGATCGAGTTCCGCATAGGCGCAACATGGATCTCCGTCGAGGCTGTCGCCGAGCATGGCATGGCGACTATTTGGGACGCCGACGTGCTGATCTGGGCGGCGAGTCAACTCATTGAGGCGCGTGACGCCGGGCGGCCAACCTCGCGCCTTATGGTGACGACGCCGCACGAGATATTGGCGTTCACGCAGCGCGGCACCGGTAAGGCGAGCTACGAGCGGCTGAAAGCCGCGCTCGACCGCCTGCAATCCACTACTGTCGCCACCTCGATCCGGCAGGAGCATCAGCGGCGGCGGCATCGCTTCTCGTGGATCAACGAGTGGCGCGAGTTGGCGGATGGCAACGGTCGCGCGCTCGGCATCGAACTGATCCTGCCTGACTGGTTCTACGCCGGCGTGCTGGACCGCGCGCTCGTGCTGACCATCGACCGCGCCTATTTCGAGCTGACCGGCGGTCTTGAACGCTGGCTCTACCGCATCGTGCGCAAACATGGCGGGCGGCAGCAAGGCGGCTGGAGCTTCGATGTTCCTCACTTGCACCTGAAGTCTGGCGTGCTTTCGCCGCTGCGCCGGTTCGCGTTCGAGTTGCGCACCATCGTCGCGCGCCAAGCGCTCCCCGGTTACGTCCTCTCGCTCGAACATGCGCTCGGTTGCGAGCGCCTGAGCTTCGCGCCTGTGCCGCCCGATCCGTTCGACGCCGCCATGCGCCGCGTCGGTCTCAAGCCTGTGGAGAACCGGCGATGAGACTCGGACGATCGGGAACAGCCGGATTCGGACCATCGGGAACGCGAAACACGGACTATTGGGAACGCCAGAGCTTCGGAAAGCCGCAGAAATCCTCGCGGAATCGAGGCCCCTCTAACAGTGCTAATAGATTCGAATCCTTCGGATTCTTGCTAACGGCGCGCGCGGCTGTGGACGGTCTGGCCCGTTCGGCGCGTCGCGGTTCGGTCGGCGGACCATCCGCTGGCTTCGTACCATCCTATCGCGACCCGTATCCCAGGAGACTCTCGATGATCGACGACCGGCCCCCGGCCGTGCGCGGTGGCGGCGCGTTCAGCGCGCTCGCCCGCGACGGCCTCACCCATGTCGAACTGACCTGGATCGAGAAGAGGCTCGAGCATTGGATACGCTTCGGCCGCATCGCCCAGGATCGCATCCTGACGCGCCGCACGCGCATCGTCAGCTTCCGGCCGGGCGCTGTCTTCGCCTTCGTTCTTTGGGCGTCGAACGACTTCGGAACCATCATTTCGCGCATTGACGTGGTGCGCGCGGTCGCGGCCAACGAGTCATACACAACGCTGCCGTTCGTGCGGCCTGGCGGGGATATCCTGCTCAAGATCGAGGGCTGGCCCAAGGTCCAGCAGGTGCTCGCCGTCATTGACGCGGTGGAGTCGGCCGGCGTCGATCCCTGCGATGCAGCCGCCGATCACTGGCGCCATGTTCACAACCGCATCGTCGCCGGTCATCAGCCGAGGCCCTACACGGCGGAGCGCCATCGCGCCTGGCTCAAGCGTCGGGAGATCGAGGGATGACGCGCCGCCGCTATATCATGGCAACCGCCATTGTCGCATCAGCCTTCGCAGTTTCGTTCGTCGCCATCGCCGTCGTTGATCCGTTTCCGCGCGTCATCTGGAACGCCAGCGCGAGCGCGCCGATCGGACTCTACCGCATCCATCCCGATCATGATCCACCCGCTGGTGCGCTGGTCGCGGTCACGCCGCCCCGGCGGTTGGCGCGATGGATGGCCGAGCGAGGCTATCTGCCCGAGGGCTTGCCGCTCCTGAAGCATGTCGCGGCGAAGGCCGGGCAGCGCCTCTGCCGGATCGGCGACGTGCTGAGCGTCGATGCGCGGCCGGTTGCCATCGCCCTTGCGCACGATCGCCGTGGCCGTCCGCTGCCCATCTGGCAGGGTTGCCGCACGCTCCGAACGGGCGATCTGCTGCTCCTCAACCCCGCCCATCCCGACAGTCTGGACGGCCGCTATTTTGGGCCGCTGCCGGCCTCAGCCGTCATCGGACGCGCGACGCCGCTGTATCTGTCCGCGCCGTCCTCAGCGCATCCTTCCGCCAACCACAAGGAGACTGGCCGTGCCCACCACGCACTTTGAATCCACCGGCGACGGCTATGCAGGCCGCGTCAGGCTGTTCGGCATCGACGAGGCGATTGTGCTCGTTCCGCTTGAACCGAACGACGCCGAGAATGCGCCCGACTACCGCATCCATCTCGATGATGAGGATGGCCCCGAAGTCGGCGGCGCCTGGAAACGGGTCGGCGAACGGGCGGGTGATTACATCGCGCTGGAGATCGACAGCCCGATCTTCCCGGCCCCGTTCCGGCCCGTGCTGTTCCGCGCCGATCCCGAGGGCCGGACGCTTTGGCTGTCGTGGCGGCGTCCGCGACCGCGCGAAGACCGGAGCTGATCGGTGCCTGTTCCGATCATCCATTTGTTCGCGGAAATGCCGTCTCATCCCTTCGTCCCGCTCGGTCGCAGGTCGGCCGGCGCGCACAGCGAAGGTCAAGGGCGGTTCCCGGCCGGCGCTTCGCGCGAACCCTTTACCGCAGCGAGCACGCTGGCAGGCTGGCGTCAGAGCGGGGGCGGATCGGCCGTCGTGGCCGCGATCCTGCTGCTGCTCGCGCCGGGCGCTGCGCTGGCACAGAATGCGCCGGCCGAACGGGTTGCGGCGAGCCATCCCCATGCCGGCCATGTCGCCGATGCGGCGCAGCGGTTCCGCATCCCGGAAGCCTGGATATGGGCGGTGGTGCGCGTCGAGAGCAACGGCAATTCCCGCGCTGTCTCGACTGCCGGGGCGACGGGTCTGATGCAGATCATGCCCGGGACCTGGGCGGGTCTACGCGCGCGCTATCGGCTCGGCTCCGATCCATTCGACGTGCGCGACAACATTATGGCGGGCGCGGCCTATCTGCGCGAGATGTTCGACCGCTACGGCAATGCGACCGCCATGCTCGCCGCGTATAATGCGGGACCGGGCCGCTACGACGAGCATCTCGCGCGCGGCCGTCCGCTGCCCGCCGAGACACGCGCCTATCTCATGAAACTGGCGGCGATCACCGGCGGTTCGGACGACACTCAGTTTGCTGCGGCACCAGCTCCCGATTCGCTTGCCTGGCGTCGTGCCGCACTGTTCGCGGAGCGTTCAGGACCGGCTTCGACTATGCCGGTGGACGCTGCAAACGATGCCAGGGCCGCGCAACCCGGACGCCCGCTAGCCGGCCGCACGGAGGTTGCGATGGTCGCAGCCACGCCACCCTCGACCGGCCTCTTCGTCCCGCTTTCTGGCCGGTCTCCGCCATGAGCCGCTCTCGCGCGTTCTGGCGAGCTTCGTCGCAGCCTTTCGCAGTGCCGGAAGCGGGAAGGCTTCAGGTTCTGCAGGCGAAGGGTCGAGGGCAAGATAAAGGGCGGCAATGTGCGACGCCATTTTGCCCCGGTCGTGGCCTTGTTTCTCAAGGCTTTTGGGCATTGCTGCGCAATGTGCGCGGAAACCGCGCAATGTGCGGCCACCGATGGACGCCAGCAAACAGCCGGGTTTGCCGCACATTGCGGGGCGTCGCGCGATGAGCCGCGACGACAATTTCCGCATCCGGCCAGGCCGCATTCGCTCGCAGGGAAGCCAGCGCTCTCGACCGATCATCGTCCAGGCGCTCGCCGCCGCCCAGCGTGCCGGCGGTCATGTTTCACGACGTGGCCGGATCGTCGCGCCGGGCAGTTCAACCTTCGGGCGTGGCCGGGTTGCGAGCGTGCGCGCGACCCACCGGCTCGGCCACCGATCGCGTCAGGTTATCGTCAAGGCGCGCGTGGTCCGGCAGGGCGGCCGGGCCTCGCTCGCTGCCCATCTCAATTATCTGCAACGCGATGGCGTCACCCGCGACGGCGAGAAGGGCGTGCTGTTCGGCGCCGAGGCGGACAGCCTCGACCGCAATGAATTCGCCGCTCGCTGCGAAAACGACCGGCACCATTTCCGCTTCATCGTCTCGCCCGAGGACGCGGACCACATGCGCGACCTCAAGGGCTTCACCCGCCAGCTTATGACGCGGATGGAATCGGACCTCGGCACCCGTCTCGACTGGCGAGCCGTCGAGCATTGGAATACCGACAACCCCCACGTCCACATCATCGTGCGCGGCATCGGTGAGGACGGGCAAAACCTCGTCATCTCGCGCGATTATATCGGCGAAGGGATGCGGGCGCAGGCGCGCGAGATCGTGACCCGCGAACTGGGCCTTCGTAGCGACCTCGACATCCGGCAATCGCTGGAGCGGCAGGTCGAGGCCGAACGCTGGACCGAGATCGACCGCGACTTGTCGCGCACCATGCAGCGTGATGGGCTGATCGACACGGCGCCTGCGCCCGCCGTGCAGCCGGATGGCGACCATGCGCTGCGAATGGGACGACTGCGCAAGCTGGAGCGGCTCGGTCTCGCCAACGAGATCGCGCCAGGCCAGTGGACGCTCGCGGACGACGCGCAGGCAGCCTTGCGCGAGCTGGGCGAGCGCGACGACATCATCAAGCGAATGCACAAGGCGATGACCGAGCGCGGCATCGATCGAGGCGCCGCCAGCTATGTGCTCGACGCCGATTCGGGCCGGCCGGTGATCGGGAAGTTGGTCGACCGCGGCTTGCATGACGAGCTGACCGGCGGCGCCTATGCGATCGTGGACGGGATCGACGGGCGCACGCATCACATCCGCTTTTCTGACATCGAGGCGACCGGCGATTGCAAGCCCGGCGCCATCGTCGAACTGCGCCGTTTCGAGGACCGCAAGGGCCGGCAGCGGGTGGCGCTCGCCGTCCGGTCGGACATGGACTTGTCAGCGCAGATCCATGCACCGGGCGCCACCTGGCTCGACCGCCGCAACCTTTCGAGCGATGGCCGCGATCTTGGCGGCGGTTTCGGAACCGAGGTGGGTGTCGCGATGGAAGCGCGCGCCGAGCATCTCGCCGACGAAGGCTTGGCGCGGCGGCAAGGCCAGCGCGTCATCTTCGCGCGCAATCTGCTCGACACGCTCAGGCGGCGCGAGCTGGACGCAGCCGCCAAGGACTTGTCGGCCGAGATCGGCTTGCCGCACGCGCCGTCCAAGGCCGGCGAATATGTTGCGGGCACGCTGCGCCAGCGTGTCACCCTTGCCTCTGGCCGCTTCGCCATGATCCACAACGGCTTGAGCTTCCAGCTCGTGCCCTGGTCGCCTTCGCTCGACCGCCAGATCGATAAGCACATCTCCGGCGTCATGCGCGGCGATGGCGGCGTTGACTGGTCGTTCGGGCGTGGGCGGGCGTTGGGACTTTAGGTCCGTGGTTGCGGACGATCCGGAACGGCAGCTCATAGGAAGATAAATCGGGATAGCGGACGTTTTTCGCCGCAAGTTCGGGAGTCAGCTTCGCGCCCTCTTATCAGACGTCCAAGGGCCCCTCGACTCTGCCCCAAAGCGGACATCCAATTCGCTGCTCTACACCATCTTCCGGTTTCGCCCTTGTGGCACTCGACGAGCCGAAGATTTCAAATTCATGAGCGAACAAGCGTTGCGCCTGGCGCGTTCGCGACGGGCATCTTGATACCCCATGGGTAGGTCGCTGGCGATCCATTCTCATATTGATAGACGGTGAGTGCCGGCAGATTGCGCTTGTCGTAGCTGCGGCCGAAGCTGATCACCACGCTGGTCGGCGCAACAAGCACAAGGTGAACTTGCCGGACATTAGTCGCACAAAGCTGGCGCGCCAAGTCGAAGAATTGCTGCGCCCATGCCGCCTGTTTCGCCGCTGACCAATGATGATCGATTGTCGGAGCAGGTAGCCCTAGCCGAATGACCGGCAGGCCTGGGAAGCGATGTGCGATAGCAACCCGATCCTCCGGGTAAGACACCGAGACCGCGACCACAACTTCGCTGGCATCACCGACCGTCTCGAGCCCGGTCAGCACCAATCGCTCGCCGTCGTCTGGTTCGTCGAGACCGCGCCAGCATTCTTGGGCCCGATCCCAGTCCAGCAGGGTCACACGGCCCTCATCATCTAGAAGAACCCCCATCAGAAAGGCGAACGGCACCGCGGCCATGCCGCCGGCAACGACCGTGAGGTCGCGACGGTCCCGGCCTGTCGAGTTCTGATGGATCATGTGCGGTAGGCTCTCGAGCCTGGCCAACGCCTGCTCGGGCGAAAGCAAAACGCCGTCCGCACCCTGCCGGATATCGAGTAGGAGTGAGACGCGCCGGTCCATAATCCCCGTGGGGACCGCGGAGATGAGCGGTTGTCCACTCATGTCCCGTAGCCCTCGCAGCTCGATCGCCAGCACTTGCTTGCGGCTCTCGCGTCGCAGATCGACAATCAGCCATAGTGCTCCACCGATAATCATTAGGGAGGCGAGCGTGAGGACAAGCGCCAAAACAAAGGCCGGTATGCCGGCACCGGAATCGAAGGACACATCAATCCGGCCGTTCTCGGTCGGGATGCCAACCGTCAGCGCGAACCCGGCAAAGGTCGCGAGGATCAGCGTCACGCCCCATTTGATGAGCCGCATGCCCGGCAGCGGGCGCAGGAAGATGAAATCGATCCAGGAGCGAATGAAATAGTCGAAATGCTTTTTCACGTCTGGTTCCCCTTCGCGCCGTCGATGATCTCGATCGGCTCCGGTGGCGCGCCGCGCTGGAACAGCGTCGCCGACAACAACAGCCGCCGCCACCAAGCCGTGCGCACGATCAGCAGCATGGCGAAGGGAATATCGCGCTCCCCCTCGACAAGATCTTGCATCGATGCGAGGTCGGTGGAGCTCGGAATGGGTAAATGGTTTGGGTGCGAATGCCATTCGCCGAGATAGTTGAACCGCGCGAAATCCGACGCGGTTTCCTCGTAGAATCGGTCGAGCGCGCAGTGGTGATGTTCGACCGATCGCACGAAATGAGCAGCGCTACCCGTCACTTCATCAATCGTAAAGTCGGCGAGCCTGAAATGGCCGGCCTCCACCTGTTCGGCCATGAGGATACCGCCGATCTCGCGCCGTCGCGCCTTGGCCAGCGCCTGGCGCATACGTGCGCGGAGCGGCTGCGTGAACTCAACCTTCATCCGCGGCCTCCTCGGCCTTGGGGAAAAACTCTCGCAGCAAACCGCCCAACTCGTCTCGCGCATTCTCGTCGGCGTCCGGACCCCATTGCCCCTCGGGCACAAGGTCGATCGGATAAGTGTCGAATGGCGCTGCGAAGATCCACTCACGCGCCATCCCGATTGCATAGGCCGAATTCGGAAGGGTGGTCGCGCCACCTTTGAGCAAGTCGATCGCCATGCGTCCGGCGTGAGCGGCGATGACTGAGACATCCGCGTCGTCGGCGATCAGCGGTGGCTTTTCTGCATCGATCTGCAGGCTGTATTGCTCGCCATCGCCACCGGTCCAGGGAATGCCATTGTCGTCGCACCAACGCAGTATCTGCCGCCGCGCAGCGTACGGCGGCGGATCGAGATCGGGGCGCGAGCGTGCGATCATGCCCCCAATGCCGCCGGCAAAGACTTCAGCCCAGATCAACGGCTTCCGTTCGGCACATGCCACCGCGCCACAAAGGTTGAAGATCTGCGCGTCTGCTGTCGCGTCGATGATCAGATCGCACTGGCCAATTTGCTGCAGCGCCGAGTCGGTCGATGCAGAACTTTCCTGTCCGCCGAGCAGCAATCGTCTTACGATCGTCTTGGTGGACGGATTGATGTCGCGGAGCCGCGCCGCCAGCGCATCAGGTTTATTGAGGCCGACCGCGCGCCAGTCGAGTTCATTGCGCACCAGATTGCCCGGTAGCAGCAGATCGCCATCGACCAGCACCAGCGTGCCGACGCCTGCACGGGTAAGGGTTGCCGCGATCTTCGATCCTACCGATCCGCAACCGACGATCGCGACGGATCGGTCCGCAAGCACCCCGTGCTCGGCAGACAGGCGTTGCTCGTTCGCCGGCGCGACGATCGTGCGGTAGACATAGACATCGCGGCTGCCGGTGCCCTGCGCGAGCGAATAGAGCCGCGCCGTCCCGCGATGAACCAGCAGCAGCGGCATCTCGGCGTCGGAAGCTGTCATGCGCTCCAGCGCCGGGGCGAAGTTCAGCGTGGTCAGAATGGTGTTCAGAAAGGCGTAGCTGCCTTCGAACGGGACGTTAGTTTCGTCGGGGAGCCGGACGGCAAATCCCTCGCGCGTGCGCGGCTCCGTGAGCGGCGGCGCGGCGGCCCATATAGGCGGGGCGTCGGGCGATCCCAGCCGGCGTGGATGCGCAAGCCAATGTTTCGCGAACCAATGTTCATCGAGCGTGAAAGGCTGAGCTTGCAAGAGCGGCTGCTCCACAAGGATATCCAGCAAGGCCGTGTTGAGGATCAGGCGCAGCTTGGTGTTGCGCACCTCCTGCGCGACAGTCTGGCGATGGGCGCTGGCGACATCGGCGACCTCACCATCTGAGGGACTTTCGCCCGACAGCAGCCGATAAGCGCTTCCGATCATCATCGCGCCCGTGAACTGCGGTTCCCAATTGTCGGGACGATATTCGAGGCAGAGCTCGCCCCCTGCGCCATATTGGTGACCCGAGATTCTCGCGCCGTCGCGGGGCGTCACCTGCGGCGGCACCGCCGGGAAAAAGTGCGGATAGGTCAGGCTGAGCGGGTAGCTGGCACCGAGATGGACGATGTCGAAATCCGCGACGAACTGGAGATCGTCGGTCAGCCGCCACTTGGCGGACTGGAGCCAGTCGGCTTCTTCAGCCAGCTCGGCGATCGCCTGCCGTTCGGCGCGGGCGCGGGACGGCAGATCGGTCCACCAGATCACGCAAAGCCTTGCGGCTTGGTCGGCGTGCGCGCGGTGTTGCTAAAGCTTGGGGTCGACAGCGCACCGGCGGCCGCCGCCGTCGCCCCGCGGAGCAGCCCAGCGGGCTTGCTGGCGCTCCGATCGGCTGCGCGCTTGGCCAGCTCCTGCCCGAGATGCGGCGACAGCGAGTCAGTGATTGAGTGTCGATCGGCAAGGCTCGCTGCATGGGCGAAGTCCCGCTGCGCCTGGCGCAGCCACGCATAGAAAGCCCGTTCACGCTCGGGGAATTCGGCCCATTTGTCGGCAAAATTCTCGAGCGGGTCACTCGGATTCGCGATCACTGCACGACCGCGCGTGTCACGCGCGATATAGGCTTCCATTCCGCTCAGAATCGACAGCAGCGCGTCGGCGATCTCTTCCTCGCCCTGATAGGCATGCGCCGCGAGCGTGGTGATGATGATCGAGATCGGACAGCAGTTGAGCTCATCCTTTACATACATGATATCGCGGTGCCGCTTCAGGATCATGATCGAGGATTGCAGCGGCGTGCGCACCTTATAGTCCGGGATCGCCTCGACGCTGGCCTTGACTGCATCGGCCATGGCGCGGCGGCGCTTCTCGAGCACGACGCGCATGCGGCTCTTGAACCAATCGAGATAGCCCTTGGGGTTCGAGCGTGGCCAATCGTGGGTGATCTGCTGATAGTCCAGCCGCTCGTTATCGGTGATCGCGATCGCGGTTGCCGCCCGGCTGGCGTCGAGACCCTTGCTATCGAGCAGGATGCGAACGTCCTGCGCATTGGGCAGTGCGGGCACGACGTCCATATGAAACTGCGCGCCATCAGCATAGTTGAGGGTCCAGCACCGGCGCCCCTCGCGGAGCGGCTTGGCCATCGCCTGAGAGCGGCGATAACCCTCCATTTCCGCGCCGACCAGTGCCTTGAGCGTCTCCTGTGAGAGTTGCGGCTTGCTGAGCGCCTTCAGTTCGCAAACTGCATCGACGTCATATTCCTCGTCGGCATGCAGCGGCTTGATTACCGTTCCGAGACCGAAGGAGCCTTGGACATACACGGCGGGATCATAGTCACGCAGCGTCGAGGCAGGACGATTGAACCATCGACCGAGCGACTGATAGCTCTCCTCCGCCTGCTCGTAGCGCGTATCGCTGATCTCGAGCTCATCGGCAAGCGCATCGAGATAGGTCTTGGCAATCGAGGTGGCTCTGGTCGCCATGAAATAACCCCCAAATAATATCGCCGGGCTATTCGCCCGCTATTGCCCCCGTGGGACGACAATGTAGTTACGCAGCATTAACGATCAAGATTTGTCGGAAAAAGGTGCGCGAGAACATGCGATCGGGCGGGTCGCGCTAGGCTCAGGACTCACTGATCACAGCCAGAAGAGCACGGTGGCCGCCAGTGCGAGCGCGGAGAAGTAGACGGTTGGGCAGCGGTCATATCGCGTTGCCACGCGGCGCCAGTCCTTCAGACGGCCGAACATGATCTCGATGCGGTTGCGCCGTTTGTACCGCCGCTTGTCGTATGTGACGGGCAAGGAGCGGGATTTGCGGCCCGGAATGCACGGTTTGATGCCCTTTTGCTCCAGCGCATCTCTGAACCAGTCAGCGTCATAGCCGCGGTCGGCGAGCATCCATTTGGCCTTGGGCAATTCGTCGAGCAAGGCCGCGGCACCGGTGTAATCGCTGACCTGGCCGGCTGTGATGAAGAAGCTCAAAGGGCGGCCGTTTGCATCAGTCACGGCGTGCAACTTCGTGTTCATGCCGCCCTTGGTCCGTCCGATCAGGCGCCCGAGATCCCCTTTTTTACCCCAAGGCTGGAAGCCGTGCGGTGGGCCTTGAGATAGGTCGCGTCGATCATGACGGTCTGCGGATCGGCCCTCTGGGCGGACAGGCCTTCCATCATCCGAGCGAACACACCCATCACGCCCCACCGTTTCCAGCGGTTATACAATGTCTTGTGCGGCCCGTATTCCCTGGGCGCATCCCGCCACCGCAGGCCGTTCCGGTTGACGAAGATGATGCCGCTCAGGACCCGCCGGTCATCAACCCGGGGCCTGCCGTGGCTCTTGGGAAAATATGGCGACAGACGCGCCATCTGCTCGTCCGTCAGCCAATACAGGTCGCTCATGCTCGGTCTCCCCGCGGAGCCTGAATCACATCGCCATCAGCCAATCAATGGGTCCTGAGCCTAGCCGTACCGATCGCCAACGCCGGATCTCGATCAACCGCATTTTCGAGCCGCTCGATCTCGCGGTGCATCCAAGCGGCGTCGAGCGCGTCAGCGACAGTCCGCGCCCGCATCACCGACCTGCCGCCCAACTCGCCGATGGCCTTTGCAACAAACCGCGGCCGCCCAGCAATCTTCTCGACCTCGACCAGCATCCAGCCTTCGGGCCGCAGCTGGTCGTTGAAGTTGCGAACCATATCCAGCGCTTGATTGCGGTCTGGCCGCACGACCGGGTGGACCATCTCGGCAAGAAAAGCGAGGAAACGGTCAGCCGGCCCGTCGATCAGATCGAAACGCTTGTCCTCGAAAATCCAATCGTCTTCCCAGTCGTTATTGTTCCAGCGGTGCTGCCAGATATCGCCCGCAGCATCCTTGTACCGTGAGTCATGCGACGGCAGTGTCTCTAGATCCCAAAGCCGCTGCAGGAATTCGACATCGTCCAGCGATCCCATCCAAGCGATGTTGTCGACCTTGAGACCGTCAATGATGTTGCGGCGTGCTCGGCGCGAGACGTTCGCAGGCGCCGAACGCCAGTCGGGACGCGCTTGAATGCGCGGCCTGATCGATGCGCTGAACCAGATATCTCCGTCGCGCTCATATACGGCCTTCACCCGCGCCGTAATCTGCTCCTCCAGCGTAGCGCGCTTTGCGCCTAGACGGCCGTAGTGCGCTGGGTCGATCGACAGAAAGAGCGTATAGATCGGCGTCCCGCCGTTCCAATTGTCCCAGCCCGTCTCTGTTGTCTCGCAATCGGCTTCGCGCAGCAATTCGGCTGCTTCGGTCATGCCTTCGGCGGCCAGCATCGCCTCCACCGCCGCCAGATGCGCCTCGTCGTCCTGGCCTTCCACGTCACCACTCCTTCGATCCTCATTTGTTTACACGGAACGAAGATGGAACGAAAGTAACATCGGTGCATGTGGGGTGCGAGGCTGCGGCCTCGTCGGCAGGCTGCGGCCTGGAAGCCTGCGCTGTTGATCTGGTCAGGTTAACCGATGATTATGGGGCATGAGCCCCTCCGCACAGACGTCAATCTTCTATCTCGACGAGAGCGGCAACAGTGGCGATCTCACGCGGTCGGGCCGAGACATGGACTTTGGCGGCCAGGAAATCTTTGTTTTGGCCAGCATCGGCACAGACGATCCCGATGCCCTTGCCCGGGAGCTGGAGCACTTACGCTACCATCACCGCGTCCAAGCGGTAGAGCTGAAATCCTCGGCGCTCAAGAACAAGCCGGCGCTGGTTGGCGACCTGCTTGCTTTCCTGCGGCTGCACGAGCTGCCGCTTCTCTTGGAGGTGGTCGACAAAAGATTCATGATCGCCGCCAACATGATCAACAATCTCGTGCTACCCGCAGTTGGCGCGTGCGACGTCACACCTGAGGCACAATGGTTTCGGAACGAACTTGCCGAGTATTTGCACGCACAGGCGTCGCCGAGCGTGATCGCTGCTTATGTGGCCGCGTGCGATGCGCCCTCGGCAGCGAGCATCGTCCGCGCATTCGACACGCTGCTCGATTGGCTCGATGAGCGGAAAGCTGGCGACGAGCGGGCGGAAGCCATGCGCTTCTTCACTCGTGACAGTCTCAGCGATTTCATGACCGCTGGCCCAGAAACGGAAACGGCTCAGCTCCGCTGCCTTCCGCCACCCGATTTGGGGAAGAAAGGCCAGTCGATCTGGATGTTGCCGAATTTGACTTCGCTCACCAACGTATATGCCCGGATCAATCGTTATCGGCGACGCCGGCTGGCGGACGTCATCATCGTGCATGACGAGCAGGCGCATTTCGATGAAATTTTGGCTGATGCCAAGGCGCTCGCCGAGCGGCTGGCCGCCGAAGGGGCGGCGATGCCAGCGCGTTTCGCCGACTATCATTTCGTCGAACAGGCTACCTTGCGCTTCGCCAGTTCCGGCGCCACTTCGGGTATCCAAGCGGCCGACATCATCGCTGGCTTCCTGATGCGCTATGTAAAGTCGGTACTCCATGGCCTGGCCACGCCCGACCCGGTGGTACAAGACGTCTTCGATGCGCTGATGGATTTCACGGACCCGGCGCAGGGGCTTGGCGTCAATTTTGTTCTGGCCCGCCACGATGTCGTTAGGCTTGGAGTGCGGCCGCTGTGAGCAACTCGGACACCCCGGATAGGGTCTGCAGTTCGATCGTCTGCATTATCGTGACCTCTCACCGAACGCCGCCATTCCGCTACCGGCCAGGAGATGCAAAACCCACTGTGTGAATGAACGGCCGGTTTCGACGACCATGCAAGGCGCTGTTAACGGCGGGTTTGTTGGCGGCACTTGCCAGTCCGCTGGCCGGCTTTGCATTGGTCGCTTCCGACCAGGGTCGGTCGTCTAGGTTTGCTCGATCAACGTCCCGTCTCGACGGAAGCTGCCGCCCGGGCTGATCCAAGAAGACAATCGGCAACGTGCCAGAAACGGCCGGCGGCGGGGTGCGTCACCGCGTGAGGTCTGCGATAGCCGGGACAGCAGCGTCCGTATAACGTCACAGGTGATCGGGCGGTTGTTCGACGACCATGCTTTTGTTACGTTTGCTGCGTCGACTCTTGGTGGCACTTCAGACTCTGCGGCTTCGGGGCGGGTCGAAAATTCCAAATCGGTCCGATCTAGCCAGCCATCGCTCCAAGGGGCGTCGCCGGCGCAGCGTTCGAAGGCGGCAGCGCCAAACCCCGGCTAATCTCGGCCGCGAACGCTTTGGAAACGACCTCTTCGAGTGAGTGGAAAAGAGGATGAGTGACCTTGGTGAAAGCCACGCGCCATCTGGCGCGATGCCCGGCCTGCCTTATGAGCGGCGCCGCGCAAGGGACGAGATCGCGCAGCGCCTGGCCGCGATCGTCGAGTCCTCCGACGACGCCATTCTGGCGAAAGATCTGGATGGAACCATCACGAGCTGGAACAGGGGAGCGGAACGGCTGTTCGGCTATCGCGCCGCCGAGATCGTCGGAAAGTCGGTCATGCTTCTCCTGCCAGATGATCGGCAGGACGACGAGGCACCGATCCTGGCACGGCTGCGCCGAGGCGAGCGCGTCCGTCACTATGAAACGGTCAGGCGCCGCAAGGACGGGAGTCTGATAGACATCTCGCTCAGCGTATCACCGTTGCGCGATGCGAACGGCACGGTTATCGGCGCCTCCACGATCGCGCGCGACATTACGGAGCGCAAGCAAGCCGAGGAGCGGCAACGCTTGTTGCTGCGTGAGATGGACCACCGGATGAAGAACCTGTTCGCGCTTGCAGGCAGCCTCGTCGGCATGAGCGTGCGCGATGCTGCAAGCCCACAGGAACTGGCCTCCATCGTCCAGGAGCGTTTGAGCGCGCTGGCGCGTGCGCACGCTCTCACAATGCCGAAGGACTCCGCTGCCGGCAGTAACGATTCGGTTAGGCTCCACGTATTGCTTCGGACGATTTTGGCACCTTACGAGGGTGCTGGCGGTGGCGATGACCGGCTGCGAATCAACGGCGATGATGTGACGTTACCCGGAAACGCGATGACCACGATCGCACTCATCCTCCACGAACTGGCTACCAATGCCGCGAAATACGGCGCGTTGTCGTCACCATCGGGCACCGTCACCGTCGAATGCGTCGCGAAAAAAGATACGCTTGCTTTGATCTGGGATGAGCGCGGCGGCCCGCGGAGCGATGAGCCGGGGGAAGATGGATTCGGCAGCTTGCTTGGGCGCCTGGCCAGCGGACAGCTTGGCGGCACCATCGAGCGTGAGTGGCGGCCGGAGGGATTGCGTGTCACCCTGACGGTTCTACGTGATCGCCTGAGATGACGCTCTCAAAGCAGCTGGACTTCCCGGTCTAAGACCCGCTTCCACCGTGTAAGCTTACACCGGCTATATGCTCGACGACCTGGCGCGCAGCGCGCGATGGCACGGCCAGGCCGATGCCGACATTACCGCCATTGGGGCCGATGATCGCGCTGTTCACGCCGACCGCTTCGCCACGCATGTTGATCAAGGGGCCGCCCGAGTTCCCCGGGTTGATCGGCGCATCGGTCTGGATGTAGCGAGCGCCGCCGTCGGGCGAGCCGCGCAGCCCGCTGACGATTCCCGCCGTGACGGTCTGCCCCACCTCGAACGGGTTGCCGATGGCGACCACATAGTCACCGACCTGCGTCTTGTCCGAGTCACCCAACGGAAGCTGTTTCAGCCCGCGAGCTGGAATGCGCAGCACGGCGATGTCGGACCGCGGATCGCTGCCGAGAAACTCGGCTTCGACCTGCCGATCACCAATGCCAACGGCAATGGCGCGGGCATTCTCGACGACATGGTGGTTGGTGACAACCAGACCGCGCGCGGCATCGACCACGAACCCGGAGCCCGCCGAGATCCGCGGCGCCAGTGCCTCGTCGGGCACGCCGAGGAAGAAGCGATAATAAGGATCGCGCAGCAGCGGGTTCTGCGCATAGGGCGACGCCTGCAGCACCGCGATGTTTACCACAGCGGGCGCAACACGCTCGACAAGCGGTGCGACCGTCAGCCGATTAAGCGGGACGGCGTCGACGGAAACCTGTGCGCTTTCCGCCCCAATCACCATGTCACGGTCGGACTTGAGCCAAGCCACCCCCACGCCGCCGGCCACACCTGAGGCCAGGCCGATCGCTGCAAGCAGGGCCAGCCAGCCGCGCGGCGGACGCAGGTCCGGTCCAGCTGGGCTCACGGGCGACCATCCTTCAACTCAAGCGGGTCTGCGACGGCTGTGTCGGCGGTTTCGAGGATCTCGCACAGTCGCGACACGGTCGCGGACATGGGGCGCGGCGCCGCCGGAAAATCCAGCGGCTCGCCGCGCGCCCGTGCGACGGCCTCGATCAGATCGGCCCGATCGCCGCCGGCGTCCAATATCTCGACGATAAAGCGGTCCTCCAGCGACCCGGCGATCGCGATCACGTCTTCGCGCGTCATGCCGTCTCTCCTTTCGTTTCCTCCGGCCGCTGGCGCAGCCGCAGCCCGAAGCCGATCAGGACCACACCGGCGATGACAGCATAGATCGCGATCGCCCATGCGACCGACAGGATCGTGGCGGGCGGATTCATATAAAGCGCCACCGGCACCGCAATCCCGAGCAATAGGGAGAGCACGCCCGAAAGCGCGAGCAGCCACTCGCCCTCGATCTCCTTGCGCAGGCGGATCGCGGCGGCGATCTCCAGCACTCCGGTGAGGATGGCCCAGGCGCTCAGCACCGACAGTGTCGCCAGAGCATAGCTGGCTGTCGCCACAAAGGGCATCAGCACGAACAAGACCGCGACCGCGACGCCGATGATGCCGCGCAGGATCAGCGTCCACCAGCGCTCTTCCTTTCGAGTGGCGCCGCGCACGCCAGCGATCGTCGAGAGTAGGCCATCGGCGCCGGCATAGGCGGCGAACACCATGGTGAAGGCGAACAGGGCGCTTACAGGAAACAGGAACGCGACCACGCCTAAGCTCAACGCGAGGACGCCACGAACGACAAACCATCCCCAGTTGTGGTTGAGCAGCGGAACGCCGGTGCGGGCGTCGCTGCCCGCACCGGCATGGGGAACCGTGGCCGATATGCTCGTCATAGCTTGGCCTCCTTCGTCACTCCTCACGCTGCCCGAACAGGCTCAGCAGCAGCTGGAACAGGTTGATAAGATTGAGATAGAGCGACAGCGCGCCCATCACGGCCAACTTGTCCGCCCGCTCGGTTCCAGCATAGGCCAGATACTCGCTCTTCAGGCGCTGGGTGTCCCAAGCGGTGAGCCCCGTAAACACCAGCACGCCGGCGATCGAGAAGACTAGCTGGAGCATCGAGGACCCGATGAACAGGTTGACGAGGCTGGCGATGACCACGCCGATCAACCCGACCATCAGGAAGGTGGACCAACGCGAAAGGTCGACGTTGGTCGTATAGCCCCACAGGCTCATGCCCGCGAACACCGCCGCTGCGCTGAAGAAGGCGAGCGCGATGCTGGTGCCGGTGAAGACGAGGAAGATGCTCGCCATCGACACGCCCATCACAGCTGCGAAGGCATAGAAAGCGGTTCGCGCTTGCGTGGTCGTCATCCGCTCGACGCGGAACGAGAAGAACAGCACGAACGCCAAAGGTGCGAAGATGGCCACCCACTTCAGCGGCGTACCGAAGATCGGCTGGTAAAGCGCGGGCGTGCTCGCGACCAGCAGCGCGACGAGCGCCGTGATACCGAGGCCCAGCGCCATGTTGCGATAGACGCCGAGCATGTGCCGGCGAAGGCCTTCATCATAGATGGCTGCGCCGCCGGCGCGCGCCGGCGAAGGGGGCGGATAGGTGATAGGGTCAAAATGTCTGTTCATGCCTCACTCCATTGATCTTCAAGTCAATGAGGCACTCGGCCGGCTTCACGTTGAAGCTGCGCGATCCTGCACCGAGCGCACTCGATGCGGTCCGACATCGCGGAGGCTTTGCAGCCGCCGCCAGAGGGGCCCGGTCCGCAGGCAAGATCTTGTAACCGCTTCTGTAAATTCAAGAGCACGCGCGGGCAAAAAGTGTGTGCGCAAAAACCTCTTGAAAGCCCTCGATGCCTACCTAGATTTTTGTTGCCGGACGCCGTTCGGGTCCGGTTGGACATAGAGAGCGTCGGCTCTCCGTTTACCGGCGCCTCTCATGCCCAGATCGCTTCATAGGAGGATTTGGAAATGAGAACTAACTTTGATTTCGCGCCCTATCGGCGCTCGACCGTAGGCTTCGATCGCCTGTTCAACCTGCTCGAAGCAGGCGCGCGTGAAGACGATGGCTATCCGCCCTTCGACATCCTGAAGGATGGCGAGGACAGCTATCGCATCACGCTGGCAGTCGCCGGCTTTCGCCCCGAAGACATCGAGGTGGTGGCGCAGCAGAACCAGCTCACCGTCACCGGCAAACGCGCCGAGGATAACGGCAAGGGCGACTATCTGCATCGCGGTATCGCCGCGCGCGCCTTCGAGCGGCGCTTCCAGCTCGCTGACTTCGTGGAAGCCGGCAATGCCAGCTTTGAGAACGGCCTGCTGAGCATCGCGCTCAAGCGTGTCGTCCCCGAGGCGATGAAGCCGCGCCGGATCGAGATCGGCGGCAGCAATGCTGCCCAGGATCAGATCGAGGCGCCCAAGGACAAGGTCCGCGAAGCGGCTTGATCCTTGGTTTAACTGGTTTGCCGGCGCCGCACTCTGCGGGCCGGCAGGCCTTTACCCTTCCAGCCAGAAAAGGAGATGACCATCATGGCTTTTCGTGATCTCATTCCCTGGAGCCGGCAGGAAAACCGGCTCCCTGTCCCGGTCAGTG
Organism: Sphingobium baderi; assembly: GCF_001456115.1. NCBI lineage: Bacteria > Pseudomonadati > Pseudomonadota > Alphaproteobacteria > Sphingomonadales > Sphingobiaceae > Sphingobium > Sphingobium wenxiniae. The sequence goes on from NZ_CP013264.1 coordinate 884,579, forward strand.
CCGAGCGCGGCCGCGACAATGATACCCACCCGCTGCTCTCGCTCCATCGCGAGGTGAACCGACTGTTCGACGACGTCTTCCGCGGCTTCGGCGTGCCCGCCTTCGCCGGCCTCGACCGCGCTGCCGGTTGGCCCCATGTGGAGCTCGGCGAGACCGACAAGGAGATCCGCGTCACGGCGGAACTGCCGGGTCTCGACGAGAAGGACGTGGAGATTACCGTCGAAGACGGTGCGCTAACGCTTCGCGGCGAGAAGCGGTCCGAGGTCGAAGACAAGGATCGTGGCTATAGCGAGCGCAGCTACGGCCGCTTTGAACGGCGTATCGGACTGCCCAAGGGGGTCGACCGTGACCAGGCGAACGCGACGTTCAGGAACGGCGTGTTGACGGTCACCCTGCCCAAGACGGAGGCGGCGAACGAAAATGTCCGCCGCATCCCGGTCAATGGCAAGGCGGCGTGACGGTCTGGCCCGGAACCTCGGTTCCGGGCCATTCGCCAACGACAATCACACCGGGCCTGACCCGTCCAGCGCGCTGCCACGCGAGGCCTGTGCCATGATAGAGCCGGTGCTGCCGGCCACTAATCAAGGCGGACGAGGCCGGCGCGAACAGTGGAAGGTTCGCTTCGCGCCTCGCTGGCGGCCAGTGGCGGATCCACTAACCGGATGGACCGGCGGCGGCGATCCGCTCGAGACGATCGAGCTGCGCTTTCCCAACTTGGAGGCGGCGGCGAACTATTGCCAGCGGCAAGGATTGCGTTTCTCAGTCCATGGAGAGGCGCGTCGCCAGCGCCCGCTTCACGCTTACCTGCCCGCGGCGCCCGCTCCAGTGCTGTGCTGCTCGCCGACAGGTCCGCATGCGCGTTGCTGCGGTGCCTATCCGATCGCTGCGGCAGAGCGTGATTGTCATCCAAGGTTCAGCGTGGCCGGTTAGATCTCTCACCCACCAAACCAGCAACGAAAGGACGAATGATGCGAAAATTGCTTCGTACAGCCGTCTTGGCCGGCGCGGCGGCAATCGCCACCGCGGGGACGGCTATCGCGGCCGCAAACCACAACCGGGTCATGACTATCGACTTGCCCGACGGCTCGCTTGCCCGGATCGAGTACCAGGGCGATGTGGCGCCCAAGGTCACCGTTGAGCCGGCGATGAGGTTCGCGCCGGTGCGATTTGCCGATCCGGCGATAACCGCGCCGTTCGCGCTGTTCGACCGGATCGCCGCCGACATGGATCGGCAGATGGATGCGATGTTCCGCCAGGCGCGGATGCTCGAAGCGGCGGCGGCCAGAGGCGCAACGCCCGACCGGGCCGCCTTCGGCACCCTGCCGGCAGGAACCGTGAGCTATCGCTTCGTCTCTACCAGCACCGGAAACGGTACTTGCAGCCGCAGCATCCAGGTAACGTCGCTCGGCGCGGACCAGCAGCCAAAGGTCGTTTCGAGTAGTTCCGGTGACTGCGGCGCACCGTCACGCGGGCCGGTTCAAGCCGTTGCCGATCATGGCAAGCTGGCATCACCAGCGAAGACCATTTGAGCGATGGCCCGGGAGAAGCAATTTCTCCCGGGCCTTTCACGATTCACCCGCGCTGCCGATGGGATGCCCGATCCAGCGCGGCGAGGACCCGGTCGATCACGCCGGCGCTGCTCGCCGCCTTGGGAAGCTCGCGGCGCGCGAAGTGCTGCAGCCGGTCGACGTCGCGCTGCGGCAGGCGGAGCTCGATCGGCATTGCTCCGAGACGATCGGGCGCGATCCGCTGCGCGGCCTTGCCTGAGCGCAGAAAATGATCGAGCAGCCGCTTGCGATCGGCAAAGCTCCAGCCCAGCGCCTCCAGTTCCTCGGGCGGCACCGACAGGAGCGCGAGCGCGAACTCCATGATGTCGTCGAATGGCAAGGCAATGCGGACGCGGCGGCCGCCGCGTTCGCGCCACTTTCGCAGCGGCCCCCTCGTCATTGCATCCTGATCACGCCATCGACGGCGCGCCACTCGGTCGGACGAACGAGCTGGTCGTGCGCGATTTGCACCGAGTGGAGCGCCGCCTCGATCTCGCGCCGCCAATGATCGAGGAAGTCGAACAGCACCGGGAAATCGGGCGCAAGATCATACTCCTGCCAAACGTACAGCTGCAGTAGTGAAGGGGCGTCCGGCCGGTAGTAGTGCACTTCGGCGGTGGTTAGCCCATATCCCTGCAGCTGAGCGAGGAAAGCGCGATCCCTCATTGAAGCCGACTACCCGAATCCCTGCCTTCGTCGAGCGAGCGCATGGCGGCGAGCACTTCATCGATCGGTACGGCGCGTTTTGCGCCCGGGGGTTTGCGAAGCGCCGGCTTGTCTCGCACGGCAGATCGATCCGATGCCCAGGATGCGAGGATGGCACGCTTCACTTCGGGTTCCAAATCCGGATGCCGCGCAACATCAAAGGGGTGAAGAAAACGTGCGTAGGGCTGCGACATGGCCAAAACTCCTTTCCTTGTGTCGCTCCTTTCGTTGATGCGGGACAGACCCGCACCGGAGAATTTTGGTTCCGTTCCGAGTCTCGTCAAGAGGCAAGTTGGACCCGATTGGCACTCCAACGCCAAGAGTGCCAAAAAATTTCATTCCGCCTCTTGAACGGAAAAATCGGTTTTCCTAGCTCAGCGAAACCTGTCGTTCGGATGAACGGCAGGGTCTGTCACATCATGTTTTGCATCTGGAGCTTTTGCCATGCATTTCCGCCCCTTGCACGACCGTGTGGTCGTCCGTCGCATCGACGCCGAGGAGAAGACCTCGGGCGGCATCATCATCCCTGACACCGCCAAGGAAAAACCGCAGGAAGGCGAGGTTGTCGCCGTCGGGCCGGGCGCCCGCGACGACAAGGGCACGCTCGTCGAACTGTCAGTGAAGGCCGGTGATCGGATCCTGTTCGGCAAATGGTCGGGCACCGAGGTCAAGATCGATGGCGAGGATCTGCTCATCATGAAGGAGAGCGATATCCTTGGCGTGATCGACAACGTCGTGCCGCTCAAGCAGGCGGCCTGATCGACCGCCCTCATCCCTCGAACATTCAGGAAGGACATAGAAAGGAGTAGCAGCGATGGCTGCAAAGGAAGTCAAATTTGCATCGGACGCGCGTGACCGCATGCTGCGCGGCGTCGATACGCTCGCGAACGCGGTCAAGGCGACGCTTGGCCCCAAGGGCCGCAACGTCGTCATCGAGAAGAGCTTCGGCGCCCCCCGCATCACCAAGGACGGCGTCACCGTCGCCAAGGAAATCGAACTTGCCGACAAGTTCGAGAATATGGGCGCGCAGATGCTGCGCGAGGTCGCAAGCAAGCAGAACGATAAGGCCGGCGACGGCACCACCACAGCGACCGTGCTCGCCCAGGCGATCGTGCGCGAAGGCTCGAAGGCCGTCGCTGCGGGCATGAACCCGATGGACATCAAGCGCGGCATCGATCTGGCGGTGACCACCGTCGTCGCCGACCTCGAAGCCCATGCCAGGAAGGTGAGCGCCAATAGCGAGATCGCGCAGGTCGCGACAATCTCGGCCAATGGCGACGAGGAAGTGGGCCGAATCCTTGCCGAGGCAATGGAGAAGGTCGGCAATGAGGGCGTGATCACGGTCGAGGAGGCCAAGAGCCTCGCGACCGAGCTCGAGACCGTCGAGGGTATGCAGTTCGACCGCGGCTACCTCTCGCCGTACTTCATCACCAATGCCGAGAAGCTCAAGGTGGAACTGGATGATCCGTACATCCTGATCCACGAGAAGAAGCTGTCGAACCTGCAGGCCCTCGTGCCGCTGCTCGAGAAGGTCGTCCAATCGGGCCGCCCGCTGCTGATCATCGCCGAGGATGTGGAGGGCGAGGCCCTGGCGACCTTGGTCGTCAACAAGCTGCGCGGCGGCCTCAAGATCGCGGCGGTCAAGGCGCCGGGCTTCGGCGATCGCCGCAAGGCGATGCTCGAGGATATCGCCGTCCTCACCGGTGGCAATGTCGTCAGTGAGGAGCTCGGCACCAAGCTCGAGAACGTGACGATCGGCATGCTCGGCCGCGCCAAGAAAGTCACGATCGACAAGGACAACACCACGATCATCGACGGCGTCGGTACCAAGGCCGACATCGACGGCCGCGTCGCGCAGATCCGCCAGCAGATCGAGACGACCACCAGCGATTATGACCGCGAGAAGCTGCAGGAACGGCTCGCCAAGCTTGCCGGCGGTGTCGCGGTGATCCGCGTCGGCGGTGCGACCGAAGTCGAGGTCAAGGAGAAGAAAGACCGGGTCGACGATGCGCTGCATGCCACCCGCGCCGCGGTCGAAGAGGGCATCCTGCCCGGCGGCGGCGTGTCGTTGCTGCGCGCGCTCAAGGCCTTGGATGGCCTCAAGGCCGCGAATGACGACCAGCAGTCGGGCATCGACATCGTCCGCCGGGCGCTACGCGCCCCCGCCCGACAGATCGCCGAGAACGCCGGCGAGGACGGCGCCTGGATCGTCGGCAAGCTGCTCGAGAGCGACGACTACAACTGGGGCTTCAACGCAGCGTCCGGCGAGTACCAGGATCTCGTCCAGGCCGGTGTGATCGACCCGGCCAAGGTCGTGCGTACCGCGCTGCAGGACGCGGCCTCTGTCGCCTCGCTCCTCATCACTACCGAGGCCCTCGTCGCCGAAGTGCCGAAAGAGGAAAAGGCCGCGCCGATGCCGGCGATGGACTACTGACGTGAGACGGGGAGCCCGATACTCGGGCTCCCCGGAGCTTAAGAGCTTAAGAGCGACAAGTCCCTTTCTATTATTCTTCGATGCCGGTCAGGCAACTGCTGGATGTCGGCTCCTGGCAACAGCTGTCGGTCGACTTATTGCTGTGGGACGGCGGCTCTGTCCCAGACCAAGTCTTTCATCCTTCTCAAATGCGTGATGAACGAAAGGCAGGAATCGATCACGGCAATCTGAAACTCGAATGTCTGGAATGTTGGCGGGTACAGAAGCTATAGAGGCGCATACGCCATTGCCTGTATTTCTGCGCCACGCTTTTCGCCCCGGCGCTTGGGGCTTGATTCATTAGCCAGCGCCCACCGATCTAAGCGTGATGTCCGCGACAAAAATCCTTTGGGGTCAGGTCATCACGGTCTTCCTGATCGTGCTAGCCGGCATATGGGCCGCGACGCAGTGGACGGCCGCGGCGCTCGCCTATCAGCCTGAGCTTGGGGCGCCTTGGTTCATGCTTGGCGATTGGCCTGTCTATCCGCCGCCGGCCTTCTTCTGGTGGTGGTTCTCGTTCGAAGCCTATGCGCCCGAGATATTCCAGACCGGCGCGTTCATCGCCGTGTCGGGCGGATTCGCCGCGATCGTCGTCGCCATCGGCATGTCGGTATGGCGCGCACGCGAGCTGAAGAACGCCGAGACCTACGGCTCGGCGCGCTGGGCAACGCGCAGTGAGGCGAGCGCCGCCGGGCTGCTTGGACCGAACGGCGTCATGCTGGGGCGGCTCGGGCGCGACTATCTGCGGCATGACGGCCCCGAGCATGTGCTGTGCTTCGCGCCCACACGGTCGGGCAAGGGTGTTGGCCTCGTCGTGCCCACGCTGCTGACCTGGCCCGGCTCAGCGATCGTTCATGACATCAAGGGCGAGAATTGGCAGCTCACGGCCGGCTTTCGCGCCCTGCACGCGCGAGTGCTGCTGTTCGATCCGACCAACGCCGCTTCAGCCGCCTACAATCCCCTGCTCGAAATCCGCAAGGGCGCCTGGGAAGTGCGCGACGTGCAGAATGTCGCCGACGTGCTGGTCGATCCCGAAGGCAGCCTAGAAAAGCGCAACCATTGGGAGAAGACGAGCCACGCCCTTCTGGTCGGCGCGATCCTCCATGTCCTTTATGCCGGCGAGAACAAGACGCTCGCGGGTGTCGCCGCCTTCCTGTCCGATCCGCGCCAGCCTATAGAGTCCACGCTGCGCGCCATGATGACCACGCCGCATCTTGGCGAGGCCGGCGTCCATCCCGTCGTTGCCAGCGCGGCCCGCGAGCTGCTCAACAAATCGGCCAATGAGCGGTCGGGCGTCCTGAGCACCGCCATGTCGTTCCTCGGCCTCTATCGCGATCCCGTCGTCGCGCAGGTCACGCGCACCTGCAAGTGGCGCATAGCGGATCTCGTCGAGGGCGAGCGGCCGGTGACGCTTTATCTCGTCGTGCCACCATCCGACATCTCGCGCACCAAGCCGCTCATTCGCCTCATCCTCAACCAGATCGGGCGCCGCTTGACCGAGGACTTGAAGGCGCGGCAGTCGCGCCATCGCCTCCTGTTGATGCTGGACGAGTTTCCCGCGCTGGGGCGGCTGGACTTCTTCGAGAGCGCGCTGGCGTTCATGGCCGGCTACGGCATCCAGAGCTTCCTGATCGCGCAATCGCTCAACCAGATCGAAAAGGCATATGGGCCGAACAACGCGATCCTCGACAACTGCCATGTCAGGGTGAGCTTCGCCACCAATGACGAGCGCACCGCCAAGCGCATATCGGACGCGCTCGGCACTGCGACCGAGATGCGAGCGATGAAGAACTACGCCGGGCATCGCCTCTCACCCTGGCTCGGGCATTTGATGGTGTCGCGCTCCGAAACCGCCCGCCAGCTCCTCACCCCCGGCGAGATCATGCAGCTCCCGCCCGACGACGAGATCGTCATGGTCGCTGGCATCCCGCCGATCCGAGCGAAGAAAGTCCGGTATTTCAAGGATCGGCGGTTCACGCAGCGCGTGCTGTCGCCGCCGGATAGGAATGTCGGGGAAGGCCCGCCGCGCCCGAACGACTGGAGCGGCTTGCCACCGATCGAGGCTCCGCCGATGCCCCAACCGATCGAGCATGATGCGCCGAAAAAGCCGAAGAAGAAAAAGGCCGCCAAGAAGGCTAGTGCGGCGGACGATGCCGCGAACGCGGACCTGCGCCGCGAACCGGAGATGGAACGTCATATCGACATCGCGCCGGCGCCCATGCCCGTTTCCGCCAATGAGTTTGAGCTGGACGAGCCCGAACCCGATGTCGACGCGGCACGGCAAGCGACGGCGCGCCGTCAGACGCAGCGGCTGGCCCGGCAGGCGTCCCTCGATCCCGACGACGGCATCGAGCTATGACCACCAAGTCACCTTTGTCCGTCTATCTCGAACAGGACCTCAAGGACGCGCTTGAAGCCTATGCGGATAGGCGCGGCCAGTCGCGGTCGCTGATCGCCGAGGCTGCCATTGCGTCCTTCTTGTCGCCCGATGCAGACGAACAGCGCGAAGCGGCCATCTCCAAGCGCCTCGACCGGCTGGACCGGCGTATGATCCGGTTGGAGCGCGATGTGGGGATCGGTGTCGAGATGATCGCAATGTTCGTCCGATTCTGGCTATCGAACACCCCGCCGCCACCCGAAGCGGAACGGGGCGCCATGCGCCGACAGGGCGGTGATCGCTACGATGCCTTCATCGACGCGCTTGGCCGTCGACTCGCGAAAGGTCCGAAGGTCAGGCAGGAAATCAGCGAGGACTTTCCTGCCCGGGAAGAGTGAGCGAACTACGCTGCTCCCTGTCGTTCTTCGCCAGCCTACGACAGCCGAATCTATCTGTTGAACTCTGATCCTTTTTGTCTCTCTTGATGTGTCCCTGACGCCGGGCGGCGGTTCGCCCGGTCCAATTCAGGGGCCTCTTCTTGATCATCCATCCGATCCGTTCCGAGGCGAAGGCACGCGGCGCGCGGATGCTGCGCACGGCGCTCGGCCCGTCGATCGCCGCCTGGCTCGACGATGCCGCTGTCATCGAGGTGATGCTGAACCCGGACGGGCGGCTGTGGGTCGATCGGCTCGGCGAAGGCATCAGCGACACCGGCATGACGCTGAGCGCCGCCGATGGCGAGCGCATCGTCCGCCTGGTCGCGCATCACGTCGGCGTCGAGGTCCATGCCCGGTCCCCGCGCGTCTCGGCCGAGCTGCCGGAAGGGGGCGAGCGGTTCGAGGGGTTGCTGCCGCCCGTCGTCGCCGCGCCGGCCTTCGCAATCCGTAAGCCCGCCGTCGCGGTGTTCACGCTCGACGACTATGCGGCCGCCGGGATCATGTCGGCGGCCGAGGCGGCGGCGCTGCGCGATGGCGTGCAGACACGCGCCAACATCCTCGTCGCGGGCGGGACCGGCAGCGGCAAGACCACGCTGGTCAACGCGCTGCTCGCCGAGGTGGCGAAGACCACCGACCGCATCGTCCTGATCGAAGACACGCGCGAGCTGCAATGCGCCGCGCCCAACCTCGTCGCCATGCGGACCAAGGATGGCGTCGTCTCGCTGTCCGATCTCGTCCGATCCTCGCTGCGGCTCCGCCCCGACCGCATTCCCATCGGCGAGGTGCGCGGCGCCGAGGCGCTCGACCTTCTCAAAGCCTGGGGCACCGGCCACCCCGGCGGCATCGGCACCATTCACGCCGGGACCGCGCTCGGCGCGCTGCGCCGCATGGAGCAGCTCATCCAGGAGGCCGTCGTCACGGTCCCGCGCGCGCTGCTGGCCGAGACCATCGACCTGATCGCCGTGCTGGTCCGCGACGGGCACGGGCGCCGGCTGATCGAGCTGGCCCGCGTCGACGGACTCGACCCCGCGACCGGCGACTACCGCCTCGCACCGCTCACCACCCCCCACCCCGGAGACCTGCCATGATCCATGCCCTTCGGCATGGCGCGCGTCGCGCCATGCTCACCGCCACCGCCAGCGTGATCGCGCTAACCTTCGCCGTTCCGGCCCACGCTGGCGGCTCGTCTATGCCGTGGGAAGCCCCGCTGCAAAGCATCCTCGAAAGCATCGAGGGGCCGGTGGCGAAAATCATCGCCGTCATCATCATCATTATCACCGGCCTCACGCTCGCCTTCGGCGACACGTCGGGAGGCTTTCGCCGCCTCATCCAGATCGTGTTCGGCCTGTCCATCGCCTTCGCCGCGTCGAGCTTCTTCCTGTCGTTCTTCTCGTTCGGCGGCGGGGCGCTGATCGCATGACGGGCGCGGCCGATCCCGTCGAGCCGATCGCCGGCTTCTATGCTCCGGTCCATCGGGCGCTGACCGAGCCGATCCTGCTCGGCGGCGCCCCGCGCGCGCTCGCCATCGTCAACGGCACGCTGGCAGGCGCGATCGGCCTCGGCCTGCGCCTCTGGATCGCCGGCCTCGCCATCTGGGCCATCGGCCACGCGCTCTCGGTATGGGCCGCGCGCCGCGATCCGCAGTTCGTGGACGTGGCTCGCCGGCACCTCCGCTATCCGGCGTGGATGCGGCCATGATGAGCCTGCGCGAATACCGGAATCGCGCCGCCCACCTGGCCGACTTCCTGCCTTGGGCCGCGCTGGTCGGCGAAGGCGTCGTTCTCAACAAGGACGGCAGCTTTCAGAGGACCGCCCGTTTCCGCGGTCCCGATCTCGACAGCGCCACGCCGGCCGAGCTGGTCGCGACGAGTGCACGGTTGAACAGCGCGCTCCGCCGGCTCGGTTCGGGCTGGGCAATTTTCGTCGAGGCGCAGCGCACACCCGCGCTCGACTATCCCGAGTCCGCGTTCCCCGATCCGGTGTCGACGCTGGTGGATATGGAGCGCCGCGAACAATTCCGCGAGGAAGGTGCCCACTTCGAGAGCGCCTACTACCTGACGCTGCTGTGGATGCCTCCAGCCGAGGAAGCCGCGCGTGCCGAAGGCTGGCTCTACGAGGGCCGCTCGACAACCGGCGTAGATCCGTGGGAGCTGCTCAAAGGTTTCACCGATCGCAGCGATCGCGTGCTGGGACTGGTCGAGGGCTTCGTCCCCGAGGTCCGTTGGCTCGATGATGCCGAGACGCTGACCTATCTGCACAGCACGGTCTCGACGCGGCGCCAGCGCGTCCGCGTGCCGGAAACCCCGATGCACCTCGACGCGCTTCTCGCCGATGAACCGCTGACCGGCGGGCTCGAACCGAAGCTCGGCGACCATCACCTCCGCACGCTGACGATCACGGGTTTCCCGAGCGTCACGTTCCCCGGCCTGCTCGACGAGCTGAACCGGCTCGCCTTCGAGTATCGCTGGTCGACCCGTGCGATCATGCTCGACAAGACCGACGCGACCAAGCTGCTGACCAAGATCAGGCGGCAATGGTTCGCCAAGCGCAAATCGGTCGCCGCGATCCTCAAGGAAGTGATGACCAACGAGGCATCGACGCTGCTCGACAGCGACGCCTCGAACAAGGCTGCCGACGCGGACACCGCCCTGCAGGAGTTGGGCGCCGACTATGCCGGCATGGCCTATGTCACCGCCAGCGTGACGGTGTGGGACCGCGATCCGGCCATTGCCGCCGAAAAGCTGCGACTGGTGGAGAAGGTCATCCAGGGCCGCGATTTCACCGTCATTCCCGAGGGCATGAACGCGATCGAGACATGGCTGGGGAGCCTGCCCGGCCACACCTACGCCAATGTCCGCCACCCCCCGATCTCCACCATCAATCTCGCCCACCTGATCCCCCTGTCAGCGGTGTGGGCGGGGCCGGAACGGGACGAGCACTTCGGCGCTCCCTCCTTGCTTTACGGCAAGACCGAAGGCTCGACCCCGTTCCGGTTTTCCCTTCACGTCGGCGATGTCGGCCACACCTTGATCGTCGGGCCGACCGGCGCGGGCAAGTCGGTGCTGCTCGCGCTGATGGCCATGCAGTTCCGGCGCTATGCCGGCGCACAGGTTTTCGCCTTCGACTTCGGTGGCAGCATCCGCGCCGCCGCGATCGGCATGGGCGGCGACTGGCAGGATCTCGGCGGCATGTTGGCCGACGAGGCAGAAACCGGCGTCCAGCTACAGCCGCTCGCCCATATCGACGATACCGCCGAACGAGCCTGGGCGGCGGAATGGCTGGCTGCGATCCTCGCGTCCGAAGGCGTCGCGGTCGATCCGCAGGCCAAGGAGCATATCTGGTCGGCGCTCGGCTCGCTCGCCAGCGCGCCGCCTTCCGAACGCACACTGACCGGCCTGGTGGTGCTGTTGCAGAGCCAGCAGCTCAAGCAGGCTATTGCCCCTTACTGCCTCGGCGGACCGTGGGGCCGCCTGCTCGACGCCGAGGCCGAACGGCTCGGCGAATCGTCGGTGCAAGCGTTCGAGACGGAGGGATTGGTCGGCGCCGGTTCGGCGGCCGCGGTCCTGTCCTATCTGTTCCACCGAATCGAAGGCCGGCTGGACGGCTCGCCCACGCTCATCATCATCGACGAAGGCTGGCTGGTCCTCGACAGCCCGGATTTCGCAACCCAGCTCCGCGAATGGCTCAAAACCTTGCGGAAGAAGAACGCCAGTGTCGTGTTCGCGACGCAGAGCCTAGCCGACATCGAGACCAGCTGCATCGCGCCGGCCATCATCGAAAGCTGCCCGACGCGCATCTTCCTGCCGAACGAGCGCGCTGCCGAACCGCAGATCGCGGCCATCTATGAGCGCTTCGGCCTGAACGCCCGGCAGATCGAAATCCTCAGCCGGGCAACGCCCAAGCGCGATTATTACTGCCAGTCGCGGCGCGGCAACCGGCTGTTCGAGCTGGGGCTGGGCGAGGTCGCGCTCGCCTTCACCGCCGCCTCGGCCAAGGCCGACCAGCTCCGCATCGCCGAGATCATCGAAGCCTACGGGCAATCCGCGTTCGCCGCCGAATGGCTGCGGCATCGCGGCTGCGCCTGGGCGGTCGAGCTTCTTCCCGAACCCCAACCCGATCCGCTGGCCGGCCGCCGGGAAGATACCGGCCAGCTTCCCCTTGCCTTGAAGGACATCGAACCATGAAGCCCTCCATTCTACGCCGCGCCGTGCTGGCCGGCGCTATCGCCACGTCGAGCATGATCGGCATCACTGCCGCGACGCCGGCTCACGCTCAGTTCGGCGGGATCGTCTATGATCCGACCAACTATGCGCAGAACGTGCTGACCGCCGCCCGGTCGCTCCAGCAGATAAATAACCAGATTCAGCAAATCCAGAACCAGGCGACCAGCCTCATCAACGAGGCGCGCAACCTCGCTACGCTGCCGTTCAGCTCGCTTCAGCAGTTGCAGCAGCAGGTGCAGCGCACCCAGCAGCTTCTCGGCGAGGCGCAGCGCATCGCCTACGACGTGCAGAGCGTCCAGCAGGTTTTCGACGGCCGCTACAAGGGCGCGGCGCTCACCGGCACCCACGCGCAGATGGTCGCCAACGCCAATGCGCGCTGGGAGGATAGCGTCGGCGCGTTCGAGGACGCGCTACGCGTTCAGGCCGGCGTTGTCGGCAACATCGACGGCGCGCGCACGACAATGGACGGCCTGGTTTCGTCCAGCCAGTCGGCGACCGGTGCGCTTCAGGCTGCCCAGGCGGGCAATCAGCTTCTCGCGCTGCAATCGCAGCAGCTTGCGGACCTGACCGCCGCCGTTGCGGCACAGGGGCGGGCGCAGGCGCTGCAATCCGCTCGCCAAGCCGCCGAGGAAGCCGAAGGCCGCGAGCGGTTCCGCCGCTTCATGGGCAACTGAGACGCCCGATGTCGCGCACGGCGAAGATCGCAGGGGTAGCGGCGCTGGCCGGGTTGATGATGACGGTGGCGATTGTCGCCGCCGTTCAGCCCGATGAGCCTGCACCCGCGCCTCCGCTCCTCCTGCCGGTGGACGAAGGCCAAGCTAGGGTCGCTCGCGAGCTGGACCGCTGCGCCACGCTTACCATGCCGGATAGCGGCTGCGAGGCGGCCTGGGCCGCCAATCGCCGCCGCTTCTTCCGCCAGGAAGAGTCCGCGCCCGAGACGGAGCGCGGCAGCGACATGGCGCCGGATGAAGGCGCCACACCATGAACGACACCGGCGTCATCGACACCTTCCTCAATGTCTTCACCAGCTACATTGACAGCGGGTTCGGGCTGCTCGGCGGCGAGGTTGCATTTCTCTCGACCACGCTGATCGCCATCGACGTAACGCTGGCTGGCTTGTTCTGGGCCTGGGGGGCGGATGAGGATGTGCTTCAGCGCCTCGTCAAGAAGACGCTCTATATCGGCACCTTCGCCTTCATCATCGGCAACTTCTCAGGTCTGGCCACCATCGTTTTCGAGAGCTTCGCCGGCCTGGGCCTCCAGGCCAGCGGCGGCGCGATGTCGATCGCTGATTTCATGAAGCCCGGCACGATCGCTGCGACCGGGCTTCAGGCCGGCAAGCCGCTGCTCGATGCGGCGGGGCAATTCTCCAGCCTTTGGGCCTTCTTCGCCAACGCCGCGCTGATCCTCGTGCTGCTGATCGCTTGGCTGATCGTCGTGCTCGCATTCTTCATCATCGCCGTGCAGGTCTTCATCACCCTTATCGAGTTCAAGCTGGTGACTCTGGCCGGGTTCGTCCTGCTGCCCTTCGCCTTCTTCAACAAGACCGCCTTCATGGCCGAGAAGGTGCTGGGCCATGTCGTCTCGACCGGCATCAAGGTGCTGGTGCTCGCGGTCATTACCGGCATCGGCACGACGCTGTTCAGCCAGTTCACCACCGCCGGCCTTGGCGCCGAACCCGACATCAATCAGGTCATGGCGATTGCGCTGGCCGCGCTGTCGCTGCTGGGCCTCGCGATCTTCGGTCCCGGCATTGCCAATGGCATCGTCTCGGGTGGCCCGCAGCTTGGCGCCGGTGCGGCGGCCGGGACCGCGCTCGCAGCGGGTGGCGCTTTGATCGGCGGCGCGGCCGCAGCTCGGCATGGCGTGGGGGCGGCCGGCAGGATGACCGGAGCCGCCGCGCGTGGCGGCGCTCAAATGGCGGGCGGCGCGACCAGCGCCTACAGCCTCGGTTCGTTCGGCAAGAGCGGCCCCGGCGCTGTCGCGGGCGGCGTGGCCGCGGTCGGTCAGGCGGCGGCGGGGAGCGCGGCGAACGCTGTCCTCTCGCCGCTGCGTAAGGCGGCCGCCAAGGGCGGCGAGGCGATGAAGTCCAACTTCCGCTTGGGCGCACGCGCCGGGTTTACAGCCACCGGCGGTACGATCACCGGCGGACCCGCGCCCGCCACCCCGGCCGCCGCGACCGTTGGCGCTGCCGTATCGGCCGGCTCGTCCGCCCAACCTGGTTGGGCGGCTGCGATGAAGCGCCGCCAGTCAATGACCCACGGCGCCACCGTTCTCGCGCACACGATGAAGGCCGGCGACAGCCACGGCGGCGGCGCCGGTCCCGACATCAAAGAGAAGGACTGACCCTCCATGTTCCAACGTCCCACCATCCGCTATGGCCAGACCCCCGAACCCACGACGCCCTATCAGCGAGCCGCCCAGGTGTGGGACGACCGCATCGGCGCCGCGCGCGTCCAGGCGAAGAACTGGCGGCTCGCCTTCTTCGGCGCGCTCACCCTGTCCAGTGGCCTCTCCGCCGGACTCGTCTGGCAGTCCGCGCGCGGGCATATCGTGCCCTGGGTGGTTCAGGTCGATCGGCTGGGCGAGGCCCAGGCCGTCGCGCCGGCCGAAACCGGCTATCGTCCGACCGATCCGCAGATCGCGTTCCACCTCGCCCGCTTCATCGAGCAGGTCCGCGCGATCCCGGCCGATCCGGTGATCGTCCGTCAGAACTGGCTCCGGGCCTACGACTTCACCACCGACAAGGGCGCGCTGGCGCTCAACGACTACGCGCGCGCCAATGACCCGTTCGCCAATGTCGGCCGGGTGCAGGTCGCGGTGGACGTGTCGAGCGTCATCCGGGCCTCGCCCGACAGCTTCCGGGTGGCCTGGACCGAGCGCCGCTATCAGGACGGCAACCTCACCGCCACCGAACGCTGGTCGGCCATTCTCACCATCGTCGTGCAACCGCCGCGCACGCCCGATGCGCTGCGCAAGAACCCGCTCGGCGTCTTCGTCAACGCCCTCAACTGGTCAAAGGAGCTGTCGCAATGACGCTTTTCCATCGCTCCGCTTCGGCGGTCCTGCTTGTCTCCGCAACCGCGCTCGCCGGCTGCGCCACCACATCGGCGAAGCCGCCCGCCATCGCTTACGACGATCCACCGGCGGGGATCGCAACGACACTCGCGCCGGAACCCCCGCGCGCCGTCGAAGTGGTGACGATCCCCGAACCGCTGCCGCTCCCCGGCCAATTGAAGCCGGTCGCGGACAGCGCGCCGCCTTCCGAGCCTGCCGATCCGCGCCGCCGTGTCGGCGCGGCCAATGCCGCTGCGCGTATGCAGCCCGTCCGAGACGGCTTCCTCAACGCGATCCAGCAATATCCCTGGACGCAGGGCGCGCTCTATCAGGTCTATACCGCCCCCGGCCAGGTGACAGACATCGCCTTGCAGAAGGGCGAGCAGCTTGTCGGGCCGGGGCCGGTCGCGGCCGGCGATACCGTGCGCTGGATCATCGGCGACACGGTGAGCGGCAGCGGTCCCGCGGCGCGCGTGCATATCCTCGTGAAGCCGACGCGACCGGACATCGCGACCAACCTTGTCATCAATACCGATCGCCGCACCTATCATCTGGAGCTGCGCGCGACGGCTTCGACCTACATGGCGTCGGTTTCGTGGACCTACCCGCATGACGCGCTGATCGCCTTGCAGGGACGCAACGCGGCGGCGGCATCGGCCGCGCCGGTGGCGAGCGGCGTGGACGTGTCCGCGCTCAATTTCCGTTACCGGATCGAGGGCGACCGCGTTCCGTGGAAGCCGGTTCGCGCCTTCGACGATTCCGCCCAGGTCTTCATCGAGTTTCCGGGCGGGATCGCGCAGGGCGAGATGCCGCCGTTGTTCGTGACCGGCGCGGCCGGCGGTGCCGAACTGGTCAATTTTCGCGTGCAGGGCCGCTACATGGTGGTCGATCGCCTGTTCGCCGCCGCCGAGCTCCGCTTGGGCGACCGACGCAGCGAGCAGCGCGTCCGCATCGTGCGCGACGACGGACGGGAGCGGCGGCCGTGAACGATCCCATCGATAGTGCTCCGCCCGAACCGCTGGCGCCGCGTTCCGATCCCCAAGCCTTTCAGCTTCGCCGCGATCCCCCGCGCGTCATGCGTCTTTCGCGCAAAGCGCTGGCCATGATGGGCATCGCCGCCGGTCTCGGGATCGGCGGCTCGCTGATCTATGCGCTCAGGCCGGCAGGCGAGAAGGAAGCGAAGGAACTCTACAGCACCGACAGCCGCGCCACGTCCGAGACCATCACCTCTGGACCAAGGGACTATGCCGAGGCGCCGAAGCTCGGGCCGCCGCTCCCCGGCGACCTCGGCGGTCCCATCGTCTCCGCCCAGCGGCGCGGCGAGAATGTCCCGGTGCCTCCGGTCGGTGCGCAGCCCGATGCGCGTGCCCAGGCCGCGGAAGCCGCCCGCCAGCGCGCGCAGCAAGAGCGCGACGCGGCGCGCATGAGCGGCGTGTTCCTCGGCGGGAACGCTGGCAATATCGGAACGGCGCCAGCGTCTTCGCTGGTCCTGCCAGAGCAAGCCGCGCCGCAACCGCAGCCGGCGAGCGCCGCTCAGAACGATCAGGCCGCCAAGCAGGCCTTCATGGCGCAGGCGTCGAACCAGCGCACTGTGAGCGTCCAGCGCCTGACCCCGCCCACGTCGCCCAACATCGTTCAGGCCGGCAGCATCATCCCGGCCGCGCTCATCACCGGCATCCGGTCGGACCTTCCCGGCCAGATCACGGCGCAGGTGACGCAGAATGTCTATGACAGCCCCACGGGTCGTATCCTTCTCATCCCGCAGGGCGCGCGGCTGATCGGCGAGTATGATAGCGAGATCGCCGCCGGGCAGACCCGCGTGCTGCTGGCTTGGGACCGGCTCATCATGCCGGATGGCCGCTCGATCGTTCTCGAGCGTCAGCCTGGCGCGGACGGAGCCGGCTTTGCGGGCCTACAGGATCGAGTGAACCAGCATTGGGGCAATCTGTTCAAGGCGGCGGCCATCTCGACATTGCTCGGCATGGGCGCCGAGCTGGGCGCCGACAGCGAGGACGATCTAACCCGCGCGCTGCGGCGTGGATCGCAGGACACCATCAATCAGACCGGCCAGCAGATCGTACGTCGACAACTCAATGTGCAGCCGACGCTCACCATCCGGCCGGGGCACCCCTTGCGCGTGATCATTACACGCGATCTGGTGCTCGAACCCATCGGAGCGATGCGATGACGAAACTGAAGCTCGGGCCGCTGGCCGACGACCGTCCGGTCAAACTCTCCGTGGAGCTGCCCGCGCCGGTTCACCGTGATCTCGTCGCCTACGCTGCGGCGCTCGCCGCCGAGACCGGGGCAGCCCCGGTCCTGCCCGAGAAACTGATAGCGCCCATGCTCACCCGGTTCATGGAAACCGACCGGGCCTTCCGCCGACGCCGCGCGCAGGAGACGTGAAGGCGTGTTCGCCTGCGTTCAGTTTCCCATGAACCGCTTGAAACGATCCCGACCTTCCGCCTCGACGACGGCCTGCTCAGCGTTGGCGCATTCGTCGCCCCTTACTGAGCCTTCCGCGCATTGCGTTACGACCTGTCGCGCCTCGTCGAGATGCACTGCGAAATACTGTGTTCCGCGCGGTGCGGCTGGCGCCACCGCTGCGGCGGGCGGACTCGTGGCAGTTGCCGTTGGACCGACCGGCACGATCACCGGGCGCAGCACGAAGCCAGCCCCAAACCCGAGGGTCAGCGTGACCAGCACGATGATGAGCGTCCTGCCACGCGTCATGACGGTTCCTTTCCCGATTGCTCTGTCGATGGGTGCGGCCCCGGCATAGGTGGCAGAGAATAGCGGACGGCCACGAAATCGAGGAAGCGCCGCAGCACGGCGTTCTCATTGTCCTCCCGCCAATAACCCGAGAATCCGACCCGCATATGCCCGTTGGTCTCGTGGACCTCCCGGAATGCCACTCCCGGAACCTGGATGCCGAGTGCGGATTCCACGACGATTGAGAGGCGCCCGCCGAGTGCAATAGCGCTGAGTACCGTGTCGCGTCCGATGTCGTCCATGTCGATCTCTGGCGTGTAACCGGGCATTCCAAGCTTGCCCACGAGCATGTTGCGTGTCTCCAGGCCGGGATCTCGTTCGGTCAGCAGGAAGCGTTCGCCGGTCAGGTCGGTCCAGTGGATGCGTTCGCGCTCGGTTAGCGGATGACTTTCTGGCATCGCTACCAGGATGCGCTCGCTCCATAACGGCCGACTCGTGAGGCCCGGGTAGGGTGCCTCGCCGATCATGATCGCGATGTCGAGCAGGCCGCTTTCGATTCCCGCCAATAGCATCTCGCGGTCCCGCTCGAATGCGCGCAGTTTCACCTCCGGATAGCGCTCGTCGAACTCGCTGAGGGTCGCGTGCAGGTTGCCGGCAGAGCAAGAGGTGTAGAAGCCTATTGCCAGCCTGCCGACATGACCGTTTTGCGTGGCGCGCACCCAAGCGTTCAATTCCTCGAATTCTCGCACGATGCGTCGCGCCGTCCGCAGATAGGCCCCTCCGTTGTGAGTTAGGGTCGCGCCGCGCGTACCACGATCAAACAGCGCCATACCCAGCCGTTTTTCGACTTCGATGATGTGCCGGCTGAGCGTCGCCTGCTTGATATTCATACTGCGCGCCGCCCGGCTGAAGCTGCCAGCCTCGGCCGCTGCGATCAGATAGCGAAGCTGGCGCAATTCGATCATAGGTGTTTCAGCGAAGCAGCCGACAAGCTCGCGGAAAGCTTACAGAGTTGGCTCACCCGCCGGCCCCCTGATCGAAGGGTTATCAATCTGCCCAAGGATCGGATGAGGCCAGCGCCACCACATCATCAATGGAGAGCAAGGTTGGCGGAGACAGTGGAAATTCGCCGGCGGCCGTCAGGGAGAGCAAGGTGCCGATGTGCTTTGCGATGGTAGTTGCAGAATAGGCCATGGGGAAGGCATCGACGGTCTCCCGCGCGGTAGGTGGGAAATAGCGTGCGCGAAAGCCGGGCTTGAAAACGGAATCCCAGATATTGAGCGATTGCCCGCCATTTTCCGACTTCCCGCTGAAGATGGCATAGCTCGGCAAGGCTTCGGGTCGATCGACAAGCGCGCGATGTACGAACTCGTCGACCTTCTCCAGAACGATGCTCTCGACCCCCGCGTCTCGAACCTGCCGGGCTGAAGCGAACAGCGCATACGCGCCGTCCAGTGATCCGCCGACCCGGCCGCCATCGCCTCCCTGCGGAGTGTAGCCCAAATGGGCCATGACCCGGAAACCTTCCCGCGTCAGCCGCTCGATTATGGCAATGACCGCTTCCGAATGGACCTCCAGCTTGATGACGTCGGCGCCGGCACGGCGCATTCGGTCGGCGCTGCGGACCGCAACCTCCCCATTGACGACCGATCCGTCCGGCATGTCGCCGACAATGTAGGGAGCTTCGTAGGGAAAAAGCTGTTTTGCCCGATGCGCGACCTCTTTGACCAGGCCGGCCATAATCTCGAGGAACAGGGCCTGTTCGCCCTTGGCCAGCCGGGTGCTGGCCCGCCCGAGGTGCGTCATCAGATAGGAATCCGAGACCATGAGGCAATCGAGCCGAATACCCATCTGGAGGACAGGACTGTCGGCCATGGCTTTCGCCACCGCATCGACCTCGTAGTCGCGATAGAGGTTCAGCTTGATCGGGCGACGGCTGTCGCCTCGCTGCCCATGAGCGGGCGCAACGAGTTCGGACATCAGCATCGGTGTTCTCCTTGCTACAAGCTGAGCGTTATTTGAGGGCGGCTGAGCGGGTGAACGCTGTCGATCCGCGCAGCAGCATGACTATGGCGGCGGTAATCGCCCCGCAGAGCGCGGCGGCGAAGAACAGCGGACCAATCCCACCGCTGGCCGCGATCATGCCTCCCCCCACGCTGGCGACGATCGTCGCCAGTTTGGCACCGCTGTCGAACCAGCCGAAAGTCCGGCCCGCGCTGGCGTCTTCTATCGTGTCGGTGATCAGGGCATTGAGCGCGACATAGCCGAGCGTCATGCCCGCCCCCAGCGCGACCCGCGCCATCGCAAAGACGAGCAGCGACGTGGTGACTGCCTGCACCGCGAGCATACCGCCCACGATCAGGCATCCGGCGGCGAACCAGGGTGCGGGATCGCGATCGCGCAAGTGCCGGCCGAGCGGAAGGCAGGCGAACAGATAGACGATGTGGGGCAAGCCGAAGAGCCATCCGGCGGTGCCAGCACCGATGCCGAACGCTTTCATGCTGTAAGGCACGAGGAACGGGAAGGAGGAGATCATGGCCAGCGTGAACCCGGTCTGGCCGGCCATGATCGCGACGCGCGAGAGCACTTGCCGGCCATGGGGCAACGGGACCGCGCTATCCGCTGCCGCTTCGGTTTTGGAGCGGCTCTTCGTGGGAAGGGGGAGCAGCATCAAGACGGCGATCACCGGCAGGAGTGCTATGACCAGATAGACATTCTGCGGAACAATATGCTGATCGATCAGGAAGCCCACGGCTGCGGGGGCCAGGATGAGCGCGAGACGCGCGCTCGCCTGGGTCAGGTTCAGCGCTTGCGACAATTCACTGCGCGGCAAGGCTTCCGAGAGATAGGCGTTGCTGGCCGAGAAGGTGCCGCCCAAGAGGCCTTGGAGGCAGAGCGCCACCACGAACAGCGGCAGCGATCCCGCGAGGCCGGCGACCAGGAAACTGACGGCTAGGCCGATCTGTGCGCGCAGCAGCAGGGGCTTGCGGCCCCAGCGGTCGGCCAAACGGCCCCACAGCGGCGCGGAGATGGCAAGGCATGCAGTCGGCACGATGTAGAGCCAGCCGATCAGGCTCTCGCTGGCACTGGGCGCGAGCCCGACCAGGATGAGGCCCAGAAAAGGCGGCAAACCCATGGGACCGAACGCGCCCGCGAAATGACAGGCGAGAACGGTGGCCTTGATGCGGCCCGGGCTCACCGCCCCGTCTCGCCAAGGAGAAAGTTGGGCGCTGTATACCCATAGGCCTTGTTGACGTCGGCAGCGCCGATCGCCTCGCGGGTTTCCAGCGTTGCGGCGCGCAGGAGATATTTGATCGGGAAATGGCGCGCGTCCAGCAGCGCAGCGCGCAGCGGCCCGGACACGATGCCTTCGTCATCCAGCCGGTCGAGTTGCCGCTCGACGGACGCGCGCAACAGGCTTCGATAGGCGCCGGGCCTGCCCAGATGACGGCCTAGCCCTTCGATGACGGCGCCCAGATTGAGCTGGATCGTGATGGTGATCAGCATCTGCGCGATGGCCGCTGTATCGGTTTGGGTGATACGCGAATCTTGCAACCTTCCGATCCAGGCGTCCGCCCTGGGAAAAGCCACAAGCAGGGCGGAAGCATCGATCCGGGGGGAGTCGTTATCTTTGAGCAGCAGGCGCAAGCCCCCCTCGCCCCGACTAAAGAGCACCACGGAGTTCTGCTGATTGGCCTCGAGCTCGATGCCGTAATGCGCCGCCAGGCGAAGATGGACGCTCAGGAGCAGGTCACAAAACTCGCTGAGGAACCGCTCAACGTCGCCCCCATAATACCGATCTGCCAGATGCAGCGCGTAGGGACGGCCATCAGGCATTGGCGCCATCATGGCCGCGACCGGCACCGGCTCGCAGCCGTCGAGCCCTTCGGGATAGCGGCGGACGATGTGGGCGAGGAATCGCTCCCCGGCGTGATGCGCCCCGCCGCTTTCGTCGGTGAGGAGAAGCTTTGCCCGAAGCGTCGCGTCATCGGCCCGGATCGCCTCCAACAGCGAATGGACGACATGGCCGTCGTTGATCGTGACCGGCTTGATCGCGCGCAAGTTGAGGCGGCCAAGCGTACTGATCGCCAGCGGCAGCTTGATGTGGAGGCCGGGTTCCTCGACGACCGCCAAGGCCCGCACCGAGAGCGTGGGCGCGACTTCGAGATAGTCCCGTGGCGCCATGTAGGCGCGATCGGTCAACCCTGCCTTGGCCAGGATCTCGTCCATTCTCTCGCCGCGCATGAACGGATGGACGGGCAGGAGCGCGTGCGTCTGCTCCAGCGCTGGATCGAGCCCCACATCGGCGAACGACGGCCAACGGGCAGGCACTTCACCTTGCACGGACAGACCGTCCCTGGGGAGGGCGAGCCAGGCTAGGCGGAACGACTGCTGATATTCCGGACCATAAGCGATGAGATCGTCGGCGGCAAAACCGTGCTTCGCCCGCGCTGTAGGATAGAATGGATGATCGATGAAGGATGCCAACCTGTCGTTGGCAAGCATCTGCTTGTGCCATTCGGGATGGGCGGCCAGGTGTGCGGAGGCAGGCGGGGCGGTATCGCGGGCCGTGTCGCAGATGGCGCCCTGTTCGATCGCGGCTTGGCACTCGTCGAGAAAGGCAGAAACATTGCCGCTGTCCTCACCTTCGAGCCCGGCCTTCATGATCTCGAGGAACTCAGTGACGCTGTCGACGAGGCGCGCGCCTTGCCGCGCTACATGAACGAACGGCGGTGCGCAGACACGCCACGTCTGCATGAACCCGTCAGGCTCGACCGGCATGAAAAGCGTGCCGCCATCCGCGGCCTCATAGGCGAGATAGTGATCCGTGGGTGCGATCAGCCTGTCGAAGGGTGCTCTCTCGGCTGGAATGACCGTCCCGTGCGCGATTTCCCGATAGTTTTCGCGCACGAGGCAATCTGCCACGCGCCTCAGGATATAGCGGCTGTGATCGCGGACCGATGGCGCAGGTTTGACAGCGGTGGCGATGTTCATCGTTATTCTCCTGAGGACGGGTGGCTGGAAGCGGCTAGTCGATCGCGTATCGCAGCGTGAACATCACGGACCGCGGAGCGCCTGGCATGTTGAGGTTCCCCACGGTGCCATGAGCCGACACGATGTAGTCGCGGTCGAAGATGTTGCGGATGTTGAGTTGCGCCTTGAACTTGCCCAGGCGCGCCCACGCCATGGCGTCAGCGGTCACATATTCGGGCAGCACGACGGTGTTCGCGAGGTTAGCCTGACGATCGCCGACATAATTGGCGCCGCCGCCGAGGCCGAAGCGGTCTCCGAAGTTCCGCATCAGCCAGAAGCTTGCGCTGTTCACCGGCGTCAGCGTCGGCCGATTGCCCTGGATGGAAACACCGGAATCGAGCGCCGGCGATTTGGTGATACGGGCATCGAGATACGCATAGCTGGCAATGGCCTGCCACCCTTCCGACAGCTCCAGTTGCGCCGACAGTTCGATCCCCCGCGTCCGCTGTACGCCCACTGGCACGACCTTGAGCAGAACCGGATCGGTCGCCTTTATGTCCGACCGCTTCAGGTTGAAGGCCGAGATCGTCGCCGAAAGTTTGCCGTCGAACAGATCGAACTTGGCCCCGATTTCGCGGTTGATGGTCTTTTCCGGTGCTATGTCCGCACTGCTCACCGAAAGAGCAAACGTCTCGCCGGAAGGCTGATAGGACTTGTTCCAGGAGGCGTAGTAGGACTGGGTCGGCGTCGGCTGCCAGACGAGGCCAATGCGCGGGCTCCAGAATGTGTCCGTCCGCGCAAGGTCGGGCTGTCCCGCTATGCGCTGGTGGACTTCCTGGCGGAAGCGGTCATGGCGCAGGCCGGCAAGCACCTTCCAGTGTTCCCCGAGGGCGATCATGTCCTGGGCATAGAACCCGAGGGTCTTGTAGACGCCGGTCCGGTTCGTGCTGGGATTGCCGGAGACTGCCAGGGGCAGGACCGGCAGAACCGGGTTGAACAGATCGACCGTGGCGATGTTCGCCCGATCGATGCGCAGCTCATATTTGGACTGACGGCCCGCTTCGAAGCCCAGCAACAGCTTGTGCTCCAACGGCCCGGTGGAAAATGTGCCGGACAGTTCCAGTTGGTTGAACCAGCCATGCTCGGCGCGATCGGTGCTCTGGCGATTGAGCGTTACCGTCCGCGCGGCTTCGTTGACGATGTTCGGAATCGTGTTCTGCCGATCGAGCGTATAGTCATAGTAGCGGAAGGCGTTGTGCAGCCGAAGCGTATCGCTGAACTCATGGTCGAGCGTGGCGGTCGTGGACCAGACTTCCGACTGGCTGAAATCCACGTCCCTGCCGTTGGCCGCGCCATAATAGGTCGAGGCGGGAACATCGACCGGACGTCCCTGGAAGGCCGGAATGCCGTTGTCGGTCAAACGGCGGTCGCGCAGATAATCGGCCTGAAGAAGTATCCGTGTGCGTTCGCTCGGCGCGAACAATACCGAGGGCGCGATGGCTTCGCGCTTGAGAAAGCCCTGATCGCGATAGCTGTCCGACCGTTCGATCGCGCCGGTCAGGCGAACGGCAACATCATTGTCGGTAAAGACATGGCCAAGATCGATCTCGCCGCGCTTGTCGTCCCAACTGCCATAGCTCAGGACGATCTCCCCCCCCTCGGTGCCCGGCTTCTTGGGCACCCGGTTGATGAGACCGCCGGAGGAGCCGCGTCCGTAGAGCACGGACGCCGGCCCTTTCAGAATCTCGATCCGCTCGATGTTCGACAAGTCGCGGAAATAGAGGGCGTCGTCGCGAACGCCGTCGATGAAGAGGTCACCATAGGCGATATTGCCGCGGATCACGAACTGATCGCGCTGGCCGTCTCCGGTGGCCATGCCGATGCCGGCCACGTTCTTGACCGCGTCCTGCAGCGACAAGGCCCGCTGGTCACGCATCACCTGACTGGGGATGACGTCGATTGTCTGCGGGATGTCGCGCAGCGGGGCGTCGAGCTTCAACGCCGTGGTGTCGGGGGTGCGGTATTCCGGATTAGTGGCCGTTACCACGATGTCGTCGCGACCCGAGCCGGCTGCCGCAACTTCGCTGTCCGCACTCTCCGCGCCAAAGGCCGGTGATGACGCCATCGCCGCAACCAAAGCCAGTATCGAGACGGTGCCGTGTTTCCGAACGACACGGGTATTCATAGTAGTCGCAAGCATGTGTTGCCCCCAAATATTTGCTAATGCGAATCGTTCGCATATTTGGGCTGTTAGAGTAGCGTTGCGATCGAAGTCAAGGACGGCGGCGAAGCCGCGCTGCGTTTCGCGTCTCCCAAATAGTTGAAAAGGTGAGCGGATTGCCGTGCTCATACCCCCGCCTCGTTCAGATAGATGCGCTCGGGATGGGCGTGGCACAGGAAGTCATGGTGGGAGATGTCCCAGCCATAGGCTCCCGCCATGAGGAAGCAGACGAGATCGCCGATCCGCGCCCGCGCGACGGGCACATCGCGGGCCAACACATCCTTGGGGGTGCATAGCTCGCCGGCGAGCGTCAGGTTGGTATCGGAGCATTCGGGCCGGGGCCAGGGATGAAGCCAGGCATCGCGGGGAAGAATCACGAAAGGATGATTGTGCGCCCAGGAACTCGGCAGCCGGAAATGATGGGTGCCACCTCGCAGCAAGGCAAAGACACGTCCATGGACGGCCTTAATGTCGAGAATCTCGCAGACATAGACGGCATGATAGGCGGCGAGAATCCGGCCGCATTCGAATTGCAGGCGCAGATCGCCAGCTACATGTGGTGCGAGCGCGCGGGTGAAGCCTTCCACGTCGAACCGCCAGTCCGGATCGCCATAGTCGACACCCCAGCCACCGCCGAGATTGACTACCGCCAAGTCCAGACCATGCTCGTTCGCCCAGGACCGGGCGAGATCGAGTTCCATCGCGCAGAGCGCGGCATGTCCGGCAGCATCGCGATTGTTCGAGACCGTGTGGAAATGGAATCCCTCGAACCGCAGCGCCGGACAATGCGCCAGCAGCTTCAGGGCGTCGGGGATATCGGATTGCGCGATGCCGAACTGGGTTGCCGCTCCCCCCATGGTGAGGGTTGCTCCCGGCACTGGGCCGGCAAGGTTCACACGCAGCAATATGGGCAGGACCGCACCCGCCTGTGCCGCAACGGCGTTCGCGAGGCGCAACGTGTGCAGGCTTTCCACATGGAGCCGTTCGACACCCTGCGCCAGGATCAGCTCGATATCCCCGCCCGTGCGCGCGGGTCCGCCCATGATGATCCGGGCTCCGGAGCCGACCGCCTCGCGCACCCGCAGGATTTCGCCCGACGAGGCGACCTCGAACCCGGCAACGTGCGGCGCGAGCGTCCGCAATATCCTGGGGTCGTTGTTGGCCTTGACGGCATAGAATAACTCCGCCCGGGGCGGCAGCGACCTCACCATTTCCAGCACGTGCCGCTGCAGCGCATCGAGATCGTGCAGGAAGGCGCAGATCGGCCGTTCGCTGTCCACCACGGCGACGACTTGCGCGGCGCTTGGCCTCAACAGCGTCATGATAGCGCCACCGTCGATTGCTGCAGTGCATATCCATCCCGCAGCGCAGGTCGGAGGGGATTGGGTATCTCGACATAATCGGGCCGTTCGCCGCGACCGGCGAAACAGCTCGTGAAATTCGCTTTGGCAGGCAGGGTTTCCGCTTCGAGAAGCCAGGCGACGAGGCTGGCGGTGGGGCTGTCCTCGGCGGCGGTGGACAATGCCTCGGCAATGGAGCGCCAGAGGTCGCCTTCCGGCGCATCAGCCAGACGCGAGACTGCCGCGACCACATGGTTCAACTGATTGCTGATCAGGTAGTAGACTAGGCGCCGGCGCGCTTCCTCGGCGAGGAAGAATACTGATGGATCGAGTTCTAGCTTCGGCGCGATGCGTTCGAAGCGCTCGCGATCTATGCTGACCCCTTCCAGGTCGCGCACGATCAGGCGGGTTGGAGTTCCACGGTCCAACTCCAGAAGGCTGTTTTGGCTGTGCGCTTCGAGGCTGACGCCCGTTCTGGCGAACAGGCGCAGCGGCGGGAGTATGGCCGTCTGGACGTAAGCGTGTAGCCAGGCTTGCGCCGCGGCGAGACCGGAAAAGCCGCAGCCCATGGCCTCTAGCATCGGGCGGCCATCGTTCGGCGATGGTTCGAGCAGGCCAGCCAGTACAAATGCTTCTCGCCGAGGCGCATCGCGCAGGACGACGGCCGTAATTGCTTCGAGGTCGGGACGATCAATCCAGACGGCGCCGGGCTCATCGAGCACGTCGAGGCCGCAGGCGGCGACCTGTTTCGCAATCGCCGCAAGCGCCTGCTCTGCCGCCATGCTTCGGGCGATCTGGTCGCGCGGGTTGGTGCGCGCGAAATTGGTGATCCGGGCCGCAATCGGGAGCTTGAGGAACATATTGGCGCTGGGTGCGAACACGGTGCGGACCGATGACGTCGGCTGCATCGTCGCGCCGGTGGGCAGGGTGAGGATCGCGCGTCCCCGCGCGACGAGATCAGCGAATGATGGATCGGTTTCGAGGCGCGCGGCCTGCCAGGGGTGGCTCGGAATCAGAAGGCGGCCTCCGATCGCTTTTTCCGGCAGACCGGAAAGATCGGTGAGGATGCGGTTCACCCGCTCCTGGGCCTGCCCGTCACGCCACAGCGCAGCCCCGACTTCGGTCTCGGCGATGATCCAGCGCAACTGGAAACCACGGGCGCGCTCCGGCGCATAACAGTCGATATCGTCCGCCGAAAAGCCATCTATGCTTTTGGCAAATGGATGGAATGGATGCCCGTGCCAGAGACTCTGCTCCAGTCCCATTGGGGATGGATCGAAAGGACGCGCCGCGCAGACCAGAGCGTGCTCCTCCGCACCATCGAGCGCCTTGATGAGGCGCTCCTTGATCGCCGGCGAGATAGAGCCATTTTCCTGTGCGAGCGTATCCGCCATCAGGCTTGCGATGAGAACAGGGTCATTCGTCGCCGTTGCGGACCCATCGGCTTGTTCGACCAACACGGGTAGCCGCCAGCGATGGAAGCCTCCCGGCGATGCCCGCAGGCACGAGGCGCGCAGCCTGTTCGCGCCCATGTTCAAGATGCAGGCCTCACCCTCGACCGGCACGGATTCGGTCATGCGTTCTCGCAGCCATGTATTGAGCAGCCGCTCCATCGCGATACCGGCGCGGATGGCGGCGGCATCTTCGGCTGTTCTCTCCACAGGTAGGGGCAACGTCATCAGACGGATCTCTCGATGGGGTGAAGAAAGGGAAGCGACGGCCCGCGCATACAGGGCGGCGACGAGGCATCGCCCCTAGAAGAGGGGTAAGACCGTACCGATGTTCCTGTCCTCAGCCCTGTTGAGGATCGCCTTTGCGCAGGCGATATCATCGATCGCCATGCCCATCGGATTCAGCAGAATGATTTCATCATCCGTCTCGCGACCGGGCTTGGACCCGACGATGATCTCGCCAAGTTCTGCATGCAGTTGCTCGCGCGAAAACTCGCCTGCTTCGACCAGCAGGTTGATGATCTTCTTTTCGCGGTTGGACTGGTCCCAGTCATCGACAACGACCTTGTCGACCTTGAGGAACACATCGCGTTCCACATCCATGATCGAAACGTTGGCCAGGAACGTGCCTTTGCTGAGCCAGTCGAAAGCGAGATAGGGCTTGTCGGTCACGGTGCAGGTGATCACCACCGGACAGTCGCGAACTGCTGCTTCCGCGCTTTTCGTGACGGCAATGACGAGGTCGCCGAAGCGCTGGCTAAGCCGGGCGGCAAGCGCGTGCGCGGCCTCTTCGCGTAGATCGAACAGCCGCAGTGTCTTCACGCCCGCGAACTGCTGGAGCAACATCTGGGCCTGCCGTTCGGCAATCGGCCCGCAGCCGATGATCGCGGCTTCCTCGAAGTTCTTTCGCGCCAGGTGCCGTGTCGCGACGCCGGTGACGGCCGCGGTCCGCATCGCGCTTAGAAGTCCGCCTTCCATGATCGCTATGGGATAGTTGGTCTCCGGATCGTTGAGCACGATGACGGCACTCGCCCGCTCCATCCCTCTTCTGGCCGGGTTGTCGTGCTTGGAGCCAATCCATTTGAGCCCCGCAACGGGTTGCGCGCCGCCGATCCAGGCCGGCATGGCAATGATGCGATCCGCGATATGCTGGGTACTGGGGCTGCGCAGATAGGGTTTGAGCGGCTGTACGAAGTCGCCGGCGGCATGGCTGCGGAAGCCCGCCTCGATCGCGCTCATATAGAGATCCGAATGGTCCCCACCGAGCGCAGCGACGTCCGAACGGGACAAGTATCGCAGAGTAGCCGTTGTCATATCGCTGCCCCCTCCGACAGCATCGGGACGGGCAGAACATGGGCTGTTGGCATCCATGAAGACGCGGCCACGCTTGTGCTCCGGGAATGCCGCACGATCGATGGTCGTTCACCCAGCCGGCGGAAGGACGCTGCGAAAGGCCGCGTGAGGCGGCGTTCCTGGGCCGGCCAGTCGGGATCATAGACCGTATCGAGATAGCGTTCGCCGCGATCGGGCAGCAGGGTGACGATACATGATCCTTTGCGAAGGTTTGGGATCAGCTTGGCGATCGCCGCCATGACCGTGCCCGACGAACCGCCAGCCAATATGCCCTGGCTTTCCGCGAGGCGGCGGCAGGCTAGCGTCGACTCCCAGTCCGTCGCATAGATGACGGCGTCCACCTCTGGCAGGGCGAGCTGCTCCGGCACGCGGCTCGCGCCGATGCCCGGGATCTGCCTGTTCCCGCCCGTCCCTCCGAAGATGACGGACCCTTCCAGATCGACCGCCACGACCTCGATATTCGGCCAACGCTCGCGCAGACGACGCGCCAGGCCCATCAATGTCCCGCAGGTTGAGACGGCCGCGACCACATGCGTGGGCTCGACGGGCATCTCGCGGACGATCTCCTCACCGATCCCGTTGTAATGGGCGCGCCAATTATCAGGATTGGCATATTGGTTGAGCCAAACCGCGCCCGGAATGGTGCGCACCAGTTCATCCACCCGCCGGATGCGGGTGTGCAGATAACCGCCGCCCTCGTCCTTCTCCGTCACCAGATCGATCTGCCCGCCAAAGGCTTCGATGAGGCAGCGATTGGCGGGGGCAAGGTTGGGATCGACCACGGCGGTGAAGGGAATGCCCTCCCGCTTGGCGATCATGGCGAGCGCTATGGCGAGATTGCCGGATGAACTCTCCACAAGGTGGCTTTCTGATGTGATCCTGCCCGCGGCCAATGCCTGCGACACCATGTAGTGCGCGGTGCGATCCTTCACGCTGCCGCCGACATTCAGCATTTCGAGCTTTGCGAAGACCGGAACCTCGTCCGGCGGAAACATGCGGTCCAGAGCAACAAGCGGCGTGTTGCCGACGGACAGTTCTGCTGAAGATTGCATTGCGGCTCCTTCCAATCGGATGGGCGTGCGGCGTCGTAGCCGCTGCGGGTAGTCAGGCCAGCTCGTGATTTTCCGGCCCGCTCTAATGACATAAAATGATTCGCTATTGCGAGTCAATTGCAATAATAGCAGATCACTTGCCGACGAGCAGCGCTCGCAAAAACACGGACGAAAGGACTGTCGATGCAGACCCTGATATTGCTGGCCCATGTGCCGACAGATGCGGTCAACGAGGGCTTTCTCCCGGCGGCGCGACGTCTCGGCCTCAGCGTGACCCTGCTTACCGACCAGGCGGAAGCACATCGACACTACTTCTCAACCGACGACCGGCCGGCCTATCCTGACAGCATCATCGAATGCGATGTGTTCAATCCGGTCGCGGTCATCAGCGAAATCAGCCGCCATGCCGAGCGGCCCGCCGCCATCTTCTCGAACAGCGATCATCTGCAAACCAGCACCGCACTGGCGGCGGATTATTTTGGGCTGCCCGGCAAGGGCTGGAAAGTCACCTACCGGGCCAAAAACAAGGCAGCGATGCGCGAATGCTTACAAGATCAGGGGGTGGATCTGCTGTGGCACGCTGTGGTGACGAACGAAGACGAAATCGCTCGTCTTTCCGCGATTCCCTTTCCTTGCGTGCTCAAACCTCGCGAAGGCGTTGGTAGCCAACTCGTGCGGTTGTGCGAGAACGAGGACGCGCTCGTCTCGCACAGCCGGCATGTCTGGAGCATGGAAGCAGGCCGCGCCATGCTGATCGAGGAATATATCGCGGGGGAACTCTACACGCTCGAAACCTTGGGCGATGGAGCGGACATCCTCGTTCTTGGGGGATTTCATGTCGCGTTGGGGCCGCCGCCAAATTTCGTCGAGATGGAGGGACGCTGGGGCAACTGGCTCACCCCTTCCCAGAGGGCCGAGGTGCTACGTCAGATCAAGGCGGTTGGGGTCGGCTTCGGATCCTGCCACACCGAGTTCGTGCTGACGGAAAAGGGGCCACGACTCATTGAAATCAACTACCGGACGGTCGGCGACCATATGGAGTTCATGCTGGAGCACACCCTCGACCTCGCGCTGTTCGAAAAAATTCTACGCCTTCATCTCGGCGAGCAACTCGGTGCGACCCCTTTGGCAGGCAGGGCAGCCACGATCCGATATTTTCCAGCCGACAGGTCGGGACGGATTGCCTCGGCGCCAGGGGGTTTTCTTCGCAGGGATAACGAATTGCGCGTCGAATATCGTTCGCTCCGTAGCCTTGGCGAACATGTGGCCGTAACGAACTCCAACAAGGACTATCTGGGCGCTCTGAGCGTAAGTGCGCCTGACAACGCCATGCTGGAGAATGCGTTGAAGGAGGCGAGCGCAGCGCTGGTTTGGGATATTGATCCCGAAGGTTAGTTATCGTGAATCGTGATGTGCTTCACGGTGGCGGCCTTGGCAGAACAAGACCGCGCGCCGTGAGCGCCCCGAAGTCGAGTGAACGCGCTTCTTCAGCCGGAGCCACGGGGCGACACAAGGCGCCTGAACCAGAAAACCCACACGGCTAGCGTTCCCAACAATGCCAGGGACAGCCCAGACAGCGTCATCACGAGCCGGTACAGAAATCCTCCAACCTTGGCCGCATGAAGCGGATAGAGAAGATTATATCCGCGTGCCTCAGGTGGCAGATGCTTGGCATCGCGCGTGGCCACCAGCGCGCCGCTGTCCGCCGCGAACCACAATGTCGTGCGCCCGTTCGGCAGCCATTCTTCCGGGCTTCGCATGCGCAGGGTGATGAGACCGTTGCCGCTACGTGGCAGAGTGAGGCTGCGAACCTCGGCTTCCGGAAAGCGCTGTCGCCCCATTTCGATCATCGCCGACCAATTTAACCGCTCGGCGATCTTTCCCGTGCGTGGCGGTGGTTCGGCCAGCGAACGGTCGATTTGCACGGGAGCGCCAGGCCCGAAGAGCAGCGCAGCCATTGGCCGGAATACCAGTACCACTCCGGTGACGAGTGACAGAACCAGCAGCGGCGCCATCACGATGCCGAGATCGCGGTGATGCCGCATGATTGCCGGCCGGCTCATGCGCGCCGGCCACAGGCGAAATGAGAACGTCTTGCGTGTCCGCAACCATAGAAGCGCGCCAGTCACTACGAAGAACAGGCCGCAGATGGCGGCGACGCCGATGATGACTTCCCCCCAATCACCGGCGAAGAGATGGTGATGGAAGTCGAACAACCAGATCTCCGGCCGTTCCCACTGGCTGGTCCATCGCGTCACGAGTCCGCCGTTCTGATCGAGATAGGCGCCCGCGCCGCCCTTGTAGGTCAGCCGATCCAGCCCGAAACCCCTGGTTGCGAAGAGGATGGATTCGGGCCGGGTTGTGGGATCATCCATGATCCGCTGCGTGAATTCAGCCAGATGCGCAGTGCCTTGCATTTGCGCGTCGGTTGCATGGGGAAGCACTACCCACGCATCCTTGTGAACGAGAATTGCGCCGGACAGGCCAAGCATCGCCAGCAGCAGGCCAACGAGACCTCCAGTCCAGCGATGCAATGTATCGATAAGCGTCATCATGAAGTGAATGCGATCTGCGGGTGAAGTGGCTTTGCGGGCCTTCGCCGCTTAGCGCCCGAGTAAAGTACTGAAACTATCTTGCTTGTGCAAATCATTATCAAAATGATGCGGCGCTTGCCGTTGCACGGTCGCAAAGGCCCAGCCAGCTACATCTATCCCGCTTAAGCGAGCCGCACGGGCGTCCGGCTGGATGCGAGTGTCATCGTCATGTAGCCTCGCCGGCGGATGACGGGCGGTTCAGATAATCGAGGAGCAGCGGGGAAGGCTGTTCTTTTGGCAGGATTATGTCTCACGCGATTTCTGGATCGAGCGCGATGAAGCATCTTGTGCTGGGCGGAGGCGGTGACCGCCGATTCGGCTCATCCCCGTTCGGGCAGCACAAGATGCTCCGAGGCAAGTTCCAGCGCGACTATCATCACTTGCCCCATGTGAAGGGCCAGCCCTTCGCCAAACACGCGGCATGGGTTGTTGGCTTTTCCGTTCACTTCGACTAGGCGCTGCGGCGAGAGTTGGACTATTCCGGCTTTCATTGATCGCGCCGGTGCCCCCCGAAAGGGGCTTAATCGGGAATGCGGTGCGGAGGGGTTTCCTCCAAATCCGCGGCTGTCCCTGCAACTGTAAGCGGATAGCGCGATGCACATCGCTCCTCCTTGAAGGGGCAGCCACTGGGCCGGACGCTAAATCATGCGAGGCCTGGGAAGGCGTGCATCAAGCTGTGACCCGCGAGCCAGGAGACCTGCCGGCGTCTGGTCGCTCTTGCCTTGGTCCAGGGGATGGCCGCGGCACGGTGAACTCCGTCTGAGCGACGAACAAGCGGCTGGGGCCGCATCGGAGACGTGCGTCGGCCGCCCATGGCGTCCGGCCGCCGCGCGTGCCGCCCGTTCACGCGGGTTTGCCCCGGCCATGTCGCAAGACGCCGGAGGACTATTTCGTGATCAAGACCATCCTTTCCAGCACCGCGCTCGCCGCGCTCCTTTTGCCTGCCTTTGCTCATGCCGAAGATGCATCGGAGGCAGCCGACAAGTCCGATATCCTCGTGCTGGGCACTCGCACCGGCGATGCCAACGCTCCTACGCAGACGGGCAGCCGTCTGGGCCTGACCATCCTTGAGACGCCGGCCAGCGTCGAGACGCTGTCGGGCGATGTTATCCGCGCACGCGGTGACCTGTCGATCGTCGATGCCGTCACGCGCGCGACGGGCATCAGCTCGGTGGCCAATCCGGGCAACGGGGGCACCGGTCTTGCCGCGCGGGGCTTTAGCGGACCCGGCTCCGTCATGCAGCTCTATGACGGTGTTCGCCTCTATCCCGGCGCGGGCACCGTGACGTTTCCGACCGACCCCTGGACTGTCGACCGGATCGAAGTGCTGCGCGGGCCTGCTTCGGTCCTCTATGGGCAAGGCGCGATCGGTGGCGCCGTCAACGTCATCTCCAAAAAGCCGAACACTACCCGCACCGAGTTCGAAGCAGAAGCCGGTTTCGGTTCCCAGAATAGCTGGCGCATCGCCGCCGGTGTCGGTGGGCCGGTCAACGAGCTGACCGCCTATCGTTTCGACATCAGCCGCACACAGTCGGACGGCTGGGTCGATCGCGGGAATTCGAAGGGGTTGGCCATATCCGGCTCGGTACAGCTGCGCCCCAGCGATAGGCTGACCATCACCCTGTCCGACGATTACAGCGACCAGGAGCCGATGCTCTATTTCGGCACACCGCTGATCAATGGCAGGATCGATGATCGCAACAAGCGCCGGAACTACAACGTCACCGACGCGCTGATGCGCTTCAAGGACAACCGGACGACGATCCGGGTGGAATGGACGCCGAGCGATTCCATCAGCGTCCGCAATACCGCCTACCGTCTGACCACGCATCGCAAGTGGCGCAATCTCGAAAGCTATTTCTGGAACGGCGCCACGGGGAAGATCGACCGGTTCGACTTCTTCGGCATCGATCACGATCAGACGCAGATCGGCAATCAGGCCGACGTCACGATCCGCAGCGAATGGGGTGGCCTGAAGAACGAGGTGCTGGTTGGCTTCGACGTCAACGCAATCAGTTTCAGGCACGCGAACGATTTCGATTCTGATCCGGCGCCGGCCGGCTTCGCCGATCCGGTCGATCCATTCGTGTTTGACCCGGGTCTCTATTACAACACGTTCGGTGTGCGGCCCCAGCATCGCAGCCGGACGCGGCAATATTCCTTCTTCGCGGAAGACCGCCTGACGCTCAGCGACCAATTGTCGGTGTCGGTCGGGATCAACTACGACCACGCCAACGTCAAACGCTACGTCAACAGCTACGATACCGCCGGCGTGGCGACCGAGACGTTGCGACTCGACAAGACGCTGCACAACGTCACCTGGCGGGTGGGAGCGGTTTACCAACCGAGCCCTGCACTATCGCTCTACGGTCAGTATGCGACGGCGGTCGATCCGCTCGGTTCGCTGATCACCTTCTCCATCGGGCAGGCCGCGTTCAAGAACACCACGGGCGACCAGATTGAGGCGGGCATCAAGGCCAGCTTCCTCGGCGGCCGCGGCTTGGCGACCTTCGCGGCCTACCGGATCGTGAAGAAGAACCTGCTCGCCACGGTTCCGGGCAGCCTTCCACCAAGGCAGGATCAGGTTGGACAGCGTTCGGCGAAAGGACTGGAGGCTTCGCTGACGCTGGACCTTCCGGGGGGCTTCGGGATCGATGCCAACGGCACGATCCTCGACGCGCGTTTCGACGAGTTCCTGAGTGGCGGCACGTCATACAATGGCAAGACCCCGCCGGGTGTGCCCGAGACGACCGCCAATCTCTGGTTGCGTTACGACGTCACCCCGCGGTTCCAGACCCGCCTTGGCCTGCGCTACGTCGGGAAAACCTATTCCGACAACGCCAACCAGTTCCGCGTGCCCGGCTACGCCGTAGTGGATGGCGGCGTTTCGTTCGCCGTGACGAAGAATGTCGCGGCCAACCTGCGGGTCTACAACCTGTTCGACAAGGATTACGCGACCACCACCTACAATGACGAGCAATGGCTGCTCGGCCGGCCACGCTCGATCGATTTTTCGATCAGCGCCCGGTACTGACGATGCACGGCGTCACGAAACCCGTGGCGGCGCCACGCCCACGCAGCCGAGGCAGGCTGCTCTGGGCGCTGCTCGTCCTGCACCGCTGGACGGGCGTCATCGTCGGTACGCTGATGACGCTGTGGTGCCTCACCGGGTTCGTGATGCTCTATGTCGACTACCCCCGGCTGCTGCCGGCCGAGCAGGTGCGGGGCTTGTCTCCCCTGCACTTGCCGGCCGGCGGCAGCCTGGCACGGATCGCCCTGCCACCTGACACCGGTCTGGCCTCCGCCCGCCTCGAGATGGCCGCAGGCAAGCCCGTGCTGCGAGTCGTGCCTGAAAAGAATGATGGACGCGCGATCTGGCAGATGCGCGCCACACCGCAGAGCTATGATCTGGGGTCCGGCGCGCTGCTGGCGCCGCTGTCCCGCGAAGACCTCGGCAAGGTCGGGGCGCAATTCGGGCGCAATGTCGGGATCGACGGACCCGTGGCAGCGATCACGCCGATTTCCGTCGATCAATGGACCGTCCAGGCCTTTGCCGCCAACCGCCCGCTCTATCGTATCGACTATGCCGACGCCGCGGGCTCGGCGGCCTATATCGCCGGCCAGACCGGAGAAGTCGTCCAGCGAACGACCCGATTTGAGCGGTTCTGGGGCTGGCTGGGCGCCGTGCCGCACTGGCTTTACCCGACGGTGCTTCGCCAGAACCCCGCCGCATGGAGCCAGGTGGTCATCTGGACGTCGCTGATCGGTTGCTTCCTCACCCTCACCGGCATCTGGGTCGGCATCAGCCGGCTAAGGCGGGGCAAGGATGGAACCATCGGCTCGCCCTATCGAGGCCTGTGGTGGTGGCATCATATGGCGGGGCTGGTCTTTGGGGTGTTCGCCCTCACCTGGGTCGGCAGCGGCCTGTTCTCGATGAGCCCCTGGGGCCTGTTCGACAGCGACGCCGGACCTGTCGAGCGTCAGCGCCTTGCGGGACCGATGTGCTGGACCGACATGCGGGCCGCGCTGGCCAATATGAACCAGTTCCCCATCGATACAGTCCGTGTGGAAAGCGCGCCGCTCGGCGGGAAAATGGCGCTTGTCGCCATTGCGGCCGACGGCCGCATGGTGCGGCTGAACAGTTCGGGCAGACCCGCGGTCCTGACGCGGGCCGATGTCGCGGCAGCCTTGCGCAGCGGCCCCCGCGTCGTGTCGCTTGACCTGCTGTCCGAGGGTGACAGCTATTATTACGCCCACAAGGAGCCGGTGCGCTTGCCAGTGTGGCGCGCCGTGCTGGCCGATCCGCAAGCCACACGCCTCTATATCGACGCGGCGTCCGGCGCCTTGCTGCGTGCGGTCGACGGCACGGGCCGTGCCGAACGCTGGCTGTGGAACGCGCCGCACAGCTTCGATCTGCCCGGCCTGCGCCAGAGCCGCTTGCGGTACATCATCATCCTGCCCTTGCTCGCAGCCGTCACACTGGTCTGCGGGACCGGAGCCTGGATGGGCATGCGCAAGCTGGCCCGCGACCTGTGGCGTATTCGGCGCCGTATCCGGCGGCTGTCCCGCCGCTCGTTCTTCCTTCGATCACGGAGCCCGTCATGATCTCATCCGCCGCATCGCTATCCTTGCGCCGACGGATCGGCGCCCTGTTCACGGGATTGATCGCCGCGAACATTGCGGTCTGGGTCTGGGCCTATAGTCTTTTTCACGCGCAGCCCCTGATGTTGGGCACCGCCTTGCTGGCCTGGGGGCTGGGTCTGCGTCACGCGGTCGATGCCGATCATATTGCCGCCATCGACAATGTGACCCGCAAGCTGATGCAGGATGGCCAGCGCCCGGTTGCGGTCGGCTTCTGGTTTGCGATCGGGCATTCGGGGATCATTGCCATAGCGTCAATCGCCATAGCGCTGACGACCAGCGCGCTGGCTGAGTTTGCCGCGTTCAAGGAGATTGGCGGGGTAGTGGCGACCGCAGTTTCCGCGCTATTCCTGTTCACGATTGCAGGCATGAACCTTCTAATCCTGCGCTCCGTTTGGCGTACCTTCGCCCATGTCCGCACTGGCGGCGACTATGTCGAAGACGATCTCGATCTGCTGATGGGGTCGCGCGGATTGCTTGCAAGGCTGTTCAGGCCGATGTTCCGCCTGGTCAACAAAAGCTGGCACATGGCCCCGCTGGGATTTCTGTTCGGGCTCGGATTCGATACCGCCACCGAAGTCGCCATTCTGGGCATGTCGGCCAGCCAGGCCGCCAACGGCCTGTCGATCGGCACGATCTTGGTCCTGCCTGCGCTGTTCGCGGTCGGTATGGCGCTGATCGATACCGCTGACGGCGTGGTGATGCTGGGCGCTTATGAGTGGGCCTTCGTGAAACCGATCCGCAAGCTCTACTACAACATCACCATCACCCTGATCTCGGCCATCGTGGCAATCGTTATCGGCGGAATCGAGACGCTCGCCCTGATCGGCGACAAACTCGGATTGACGGGGTGGCCATGGAACCTTGCCGCGAAATTGGGAGAGAACTTCAACAGCCTCGGCTTCGCCATCATCGGCCTGTTCGTGCTCTGCTGGCTTGCAAGCTTCGCGATCTATCGCTGGAAGCGCTTCGACGAGATCGAGGTTGCGGTCGTTGCCTGACCGTGCCCGTGTGAATCGATGCATCATGCTTCGGTATGACAAGCAGGCTTGCACTGTCTCAATCGATCTCGATGTCCACATGCCGCTGGGACTTCGCGTACACTACGGTGAACGCGATGCAGCGATCCGGATGTTGATGAAGCGCTCTGCCGGAGCTTTCTTAAAGTCGAGCCTGAGCTGCGTTTTTGATCCGGCTTCACGAAAGGTTGCTGAAGCTCTCGCCGACGACATACGCGAACGCCTTTTCCGGATAGCGCACAAGCCCATCAGCCAACGGCAAGTGGAGAATATTCTCGGCATCACATCCCGCGAGCGGATACGGTGGGCCAAAGACGGACGCTTGCCGCGATCGGGGGTCTCCAGGATCAGAAAAGGCACAACCGAGATCTCGCTCTGGACTTATCCATGCGATGCGATCGAGCATCTGGCAGCCCACCCGGCAGAGATACGTCGGTGGCGCGAAGAAGATACAGCAACGACATCAATTGGCTTGGCTCCCATTTTCGGTTAGGGCGGGCGGCGAAGGGTCGGTTGATTCCGCCCTTCGATGATCGCGCCGGTGTCCCGAAAGGGACTTAATCGGGAATGCGGTGAGGAAGCTTGCTTCCAAATCCGCGGCTGTCCCTGCAACTGTAAGCGGATAGCGCGATGCACATGCTCCTGAATGCAGGAGCGGCCACTGGACAGCGTATGCACGCAGTCTGGGAAGGCGTGCATCAAGCTGTGACCCGCGAGCCAGGAGACCTGCCGGCGCACCGGTCGCTCTTGCCTGATCCAGGGGATGGTCACGGCACGGTAACTCTCCGTCTGAGCGACGAAGCTGTGCGGCTGGGGCTGCACGGGTTGCGTGGTCACGGGCGCCTTGTCGCGCCCGCCCGTCGTCGCGCTCCGACCGGATATGTCCGGCAAGCCCCCGCTTTTCTCGCTCCGGCGCGCGGGGAAGTTGACTGTGTCCGACCTGTCCAAGTCCGATGTTTCCAAGGTGCCGGTCACCATCGTTACCGGCTTTCTGGGCGCGGGGAAAACCACGCTCATCAGCCACTTGATCCGCAATGCGGGCCGCCGCAGGTTGGCGGTGGTGGTCAACGAATTCGGCACGCTGGGCGTGGATGGCGACATTCTCCAAGCCTGCGCCATTCCCGATTGCCCGGCTGAAAACATCATCGAACTGGCCAATGGCTGCATCTGCTGCACCGTGGCGGACGATTTCATTCCCACTGTCGAAAAGCTGCTCGCGCTCGATCCGCGCCCGGATCACATCCTGATCGAGACATCGGGCCTGGCGCTCCCCAAGCCGCTGCTCAAGGCGTTCGACTGGCCGGCGATCCGCAGCCGGATCACCGTCGATGGCGTGCTGGCCCTGGCCGATGCCGAGGCTGTCGCTGCCGGTCGGTTTGCACCCGACGTAGCCGCGCTGGATGCGCAGCGCGCCGCCGATCCGAGCGTCGATCATGAGACACCGCTGTCGGAGGTGTTCGAGGATCAACTGGCCTGCGCCGACATGGTTTTGCTCACCAAGGTCGATCTGGCCGGACCCGAAGGCGTGGCTGCCGCGCGCGCCGTAATCCTACGAGAAGCGCCGCGTCCGGTGCCGGTGATCGAACTCACCGAAGGCGTGGTCGATCCGCGTGTGATCCTGGGCCTCGGAGCCGCCGCCGAGGACGATATCGCCGCGCGCCCCTCGCACCACGACGGCGAAGACGAGCATGAGCACGAGGATTTCAACAGCACGGTGATCGCGCTCAGTGAGATCGCCGATCCGGCCGACCTCGTGGACCGGATCGAAACGCTGGCGCGCGATCACCGGATCCTGCGGGTGAAGGGCTATGCCGCCGTGACCGGCAAGCCGATGCGCCTGCTGGTGCAGGCCGTGGGTGCGCGGGTGCGTCATCACTACGATCGCCCGTGGCGGCCGGACGAGCCGCGTCGCACCACGCTGGTCGCCATCGCCGAGCATGACGCTATTGATCATGGCGTCCTGCGCGCGGTGCTGGAAGGCTGAACGCCGCCGATGCACGTCATCTTCCGCGAAACCCATGGGATGGAGGAAACTGCCGTCCCGCAGGATCTGGGGCAGCAGCCTGCGGATCTGGTGGTGCTGTCCTTTTCGGACAGCGACCTGGGAGCATTCGCGGCCGCATGGCACGGCGCGCGCGCAGTCAATGAAGATGTACCCTCGCTCAGGCTCGCCAATCTGTCGGCGCTCATGCATCCCTTGTCGGTCGATACTTATGTCGAGCGCACGCTGTCCGGCGCCAAGGCGATCCTGATCCGGCTGATCGGCGGCATGCCTTATTGGAGCTACGGACTGCAGCAGGTCGAGGCGTTGGCCCGCGAGCATCGGATCGCGCTGGCCGTCCTGCCTGGAGACGGTCGGCCCGACGAACGCCTGGATGCGGTATCGACCTTGCCCGTGCCTGTCCTGCGAGAGCTTGCGCGGCTGTGCGATACCGGCGGCGAGCGAGC
Source organism: Sphingobium baderi (assembly GCF_001456115.1). Lineage (NCBI taxonomy): Bacteria > Pseudomonadati > Pseudomonadota > Alphaproteobacteria > Sphingomonadales > Sphingobiaceae > Sphingobium > Sphingobium wenxiniae. The sequence goes on from NZ_CP013264.1 coordinate 925,203, forward strand.
GGCACGGGCGGCGCTGGTCGAACTGGCGCGGGCCGCGCGGCTGGTCGATTTGCCCGCGTCGGCCAGCGAAGCATTGCCGGAAGCGGGCGGCTGGCATCCCGAACATGGCGTCGTCTGCCCGGAAGCCTTCGCGCGCGATTCGGGCCGGCCCCTCGTATTGCTGGTATTCTATCGCTCCTACCTGGCGGCCCACGATCTGGACCCCTTCGCCGCCCTTCACGCCGCGTTCGAGCAGCGGGGGTTCGACACATTGTCGATTTTCGTCCCGTCGCTGAAGGCGCCTCTGGTGCGCGGCCAGGTCGATCATTGGGTCCGTGCCCTTGCTCCGGTCGCCATCATCAACGCCACCGCCTTCTCTGCCCGCGGCGATGGGATCGACACGCCGCTCGACGGCGCGGGCGTGCCCGTGTTCCAACTGGCGCTCGCCACATCGGGCCGCGCCGCCTGGGCAGGCGCAGCGCGTGGGCTGTCGCCCGCCGATCTCGCGATGCATGTCGTGTTGCCCGAACTGGATGGCCGCGTCTTTGCCGGTGTCGCCAGTTTCAAGGAAGCGGGGACGCGCGATCCCGCGCTGGAATTTTCCCGCAGCCTCCATCGCGCCGATCCGCAGCGGATCGAGGCGATCGTCGCCCGCGTGGCCGGCTGGACCGCGCTGGCCCGAAAGCCTCTTGGCGATCGGCGCGTGGCGCTTGCCCTCTCCACATATCCCGGCAAGGCCTACCAGATGGCCCATGCCGTGGGGCTGGACACTTTTGCCTCCACCGAGGCGATCCTGGCCGACCTTGCGCAGGCGGGATACCAGGTGCTTCCCCGCGCGGATTTGCCGACAGCGCTCCAGTGCGAGCACTTGCGCTGGCCTCTAGCCGACTATCGTAGGGCGCTGGCTGCCTTGCCCGAGGGGCTGCGCGCCGATCTTGCCGCTGCCTGGGGCGATCCGGAAAGCGATCCGGCGGTGTGGGACGGCGCATTCTGCTTTCCCGCGGTCGCGGCCGGCAAGGCCATCGTCGCCTTGCAGCCCGAGCGGGGTATCAGCGCCAGCCGCGCGGAGGATTATCACGACCTCTCGCGCTGTCCGCGCCATGCTTATGTCGCCTTCTACCTGTGGCTGCGCGAACAGGGCGTGGACGCATTGGTCCATATCGGCGCGCACGGCACGCTGGAGTGGCTGCCCGGCAAGGCGGTCGCCCTGTCGGATGCGTGCTGGCCGGAGGCGCTCGTGGGCGCCATGCCGGTGATCTACCCCTTCATCGTCAATGACCCGGGCGAGGCGGCGCAGGCCAAGCGCCGCATCGGCGCGGTCACCATCGGTCACGTCCCGCCACCCCTGACGCAGACCGGCAGCGGTGCGGGCCTTACCCGCATCGAGGCGCTGCTCGATGAATTTTCCAATGCCGATGGGCTGGATCCGGCCCGCCGCGACCGGCTCCAGGATGCCATTCGCGAGGAAGCGCGCGCGCTGGGCCTGGAGGCCGAGCTGGGCTTGGATAGCGCGACCACATTGGTCGAGGCGATCACGCGCATCGACCGCTTCGTCTGCGATGTGAAGGCCAGCCAGTTCGGCGACGGGCTGCATGTCTTTGGCCGGACTGAGCATGGCGCGGCGGAACGGGCCGGGTTGCTGGCGGCGCTGGACGGGAGGCGCGTGGCGCCCGGTCCTTCCGGTTCACCCTATCGCGGGCGCAGCGATGTGCTGCCGACGGGGCGTAACCTCTACACGATCGACCCGCGCGCGGTGCCGACCCGTGCCGCCTATGCGCAAGGGGTTTGCCTGGCGGAGGAACTGATCCGGCGGCACTTGCAGGATCATGGCGACTATCCGCGCGGGCTGCTGGTCGATCTCTGGGGCTCGGCAACGATGCGCACGGCGGGAGAGGAATTTGCCATGGCGCTGCACCTGCTGGGCGCCAAACCGCTGTGGGACATGGCGTCCGAACGGGTGATAGGGATCGAGATCCTGCCGCTCGCCCTGCTGGACCGACCGCGCATTGACGTAACTCTGCGCGTTTCCGGACTGTTCCGCGACGCCTTTCCGACCTTGCCGGCGCTGTTCGGGCAGGCGGTGCGGGCGCTAGGCGCGCGGGACGAACCGGCGGACTGGAATCCCTTCGCGGGCAAGCCCGTGGCCCCGCGCGTCTATGGCCCACGACCTGGCCGCTACGGCCTGGGAATGGGCGATACGGCCGAAGTCTATACCGACGATGCCCGGCGCGCTGCCGGAGAAGCATGGCTGGCGGCATCGGACCATGCGCTGGACACGATCTGCGATCCGGCCGGCGCCCCTGCCGACTCCGACGCAGACACTGGGGGCCTGCGCCAGCGTGTGGTGGCGGCCGATGCCTTCGTCCATCTTCAGGACCTGCCCGAAACCGATCTGCTGCTGGCCGCCGACTATGCCGCGCACGAGGCGGGCTTTGCCGCCGCCAAGATGCTCGCGGGCGGCACGGCGGCGCTCTATCACCTCGACAATCGCGATCCGGTCAGTCCTGTGGCTCGCACCCTTGCCGAAGAGATTGCCCGCGTCGTTCGCGCCCGCGCCGCGCATCCAGGCTGGGTTGCCGGCATGATGCGCCACGGCTTTCGCGGGGCTGCCGAACTGGCGGCCACGCTCGATCATATGGGCATGTTCGCGCATCTATCGGACAGCGTGCCCGCGCACCTGTTCGACCTCTATCATGATGCCACGCTGGGCCAGCCGGAGGTCTGCGCGTTTCTTGAACGCGAGAACCCCGGCGCGCTGGCGGCGATGGAAAGCCGCTTCGCCGCGCTTCACGCCGCCGGGTTGTGGCGGACGCGGCGCAATTCGATCCTCGCCGGACTGCCGATTTCCTCCGGCCCGAAAGACGGGGCATGAGCGATTTTGCAGTCCAGGGTTGGTGTCCCGATGCATGGCACCCGATGATGGCGGGCGATGGCCTGTTGGTTCGGGTGAAGCCACGGCTTGGCCGCCTGACGCGCGAGCAGGTGCTGGGCCTGTGCGATGCCGCCATGACGCATGGCAATGGGCTGATCGACATGACCCGCCGCGCCAATCTCCAGATCCGCGGGGTGCGTGAAGCCGGCTGGCAGGCGGTGCTGGACCGGCTGCTGGCCCTGAACCTGGTGGACGCCGATCCCGCCATCGAAAAGCGACGCAACATTCTGGTCGCTCCGGACTGGCGGACCGGGGACGACAGCCACCGCATCGCCAGCGAATTGCAGGAACGGTTGGGTGAACTGCCGGGTCTGTCTAGTAAGGTCGGATTTGTCATCGATGCGGGGCAGGCCAGGGCCCTTTGCGGCGAGGCGGGCGATTTCCGTATCGAGCGCGGCGAAAAAGGTAACCTCATCCTGCGCGCTGACGGTCGCCCTGCCGGCGTTGCCGTCGCACCGGGCAAGGAAGCGGATGCGCTGATCGCGCTCGCCAACTGGTTCGGCGAAAGCGGCGGCGCAGATGCCGGACGCATGGTTCGGCACCAGGCTGTCCTGCCGGATTGGGCCGAGGGCGATATTCTGCCCGCGCCGCCCATTGCCCGCATCCCGCCAGGCCGGCACGATTTGGGTTCGGCCTATGGCCTGCCGTTCGGCCGGGTGAAGGCACGGTTTCTGGCCGGGATGATGGAAACGCCGCCAGCCGGGGCTATACGGCTCACACCCTGGCGCGTGCTGCTCCTCGAGGGCGCGCCTGCTGCGCGCCGCGAAGGTCTGCTCTGCGATCCTGCCGATCCGCTGCTGCGGGCAGAGGCTTGTCCCGGCGCACCTTATTGCCCCCAGGCTACGGTCGAAACCCGCGACCTTGCCTGGCGCCTTGCCCCGCATGTCGAGGGACGGCTGCATGTCTCCGGCTGCGCCAAGGGCTGCGCCCACCCGCGCGCCGCCGATGTCACGCTGACCGGCCGGGAAGGCCTGTTCGATCTGTGCCGGAATGCCCCCGCTGGCGGGCCTTCGCTTCGTTCTGCCCTCGGCCCGGCCGAGATACTTGCCCATTTCGGAGCTGCCTGATGCCCCATGTTTATGAAACCGATGGTGCGGCAATCTATCGCCAGTCCTTTGCCACGATCCGCGCCGAGGCCGATCTTGCGAACTTTTCGCTCGATGAGGAGCCGGTGGCGGTCCGCATGATCCACGCCGCCGGGATGGTGGACCTGGCGGCGCATATCCGCTTCTCGCCCGGTTTCGCAGGCGCGGCGCGTGCGGCGCTCGCCGATGGCGCTCCGATCCTCTGCGATGCCCGGATGGTGTCGGAAGGGATCACGCGCGCGCGTCTGCCCGCCGCCAATCCGATTATCTGCACCCTGGGCGATACCCAAGTGCCGGCCATGGCGCGGACGATGGGCAACACCCGTTCCGCCGCCGCGCTGGAACTGTGGCGGCCGCATCTGGCGGGCGCGGTGGTGGCTATCGGCAATGCGCCGACCGCTCTTTTCCATCTGCTCGATATGCTGGAAGATCCCGATTGTCCGCACCCGGCGGCGATCATCGGCTGTCCGGTGGGCTTCGTCGGTGCGGCCGAATCCAAAGCCGCGCTGTGGGCTGCGCCGCCTGCGCCTTGCTGTATCGTCGAGGGTCGCCTTGGCGGCAGCGCGATCACGGTCGCCGCGATCAACGCTTTGGCGAGCCGCGCCGAATGAGCACGGTCATGTCTTGCGGAACGATTCATGGCGTTGGTCTGGGCCCCGGCGCGCCCGATCTGCTGAGCGTGCGCGCCGACCGGCTGGTGCGCGGCGCCCGTCATGTCGCCTATTTCCGCAAGGTGGGGCGCCCGGGGCAGGCCCGGCGCATTGCCGAAGGAATGCTGCGCGCCGACGCGATCGAAATCCCGATGGAATACCCGGTGACGACCGAGATCCCGGTATCCGATCCGCGTTACAACGCCTGTCTGTCCGCCTTTTACGCCGAATGCACGGAGCGATTGGCCGAGCTGGCGCAGGCCGGCGAGGATGTCGTCGTCCTATGTGAAGGCGATCCGTTCTTCTACGGCTCGTTCATGCATCTTCATGCCCGTTTGGCGGGCATGGTCCCGGTGGCGGTGGTGCCGGGCATCACCGGCATGGCCGGAGCCTGGAACGCGACGGGTGTCCCCATTACCTGGGGCGACGACGTGCTGACGGTGGCGATGGCTACCCTTCCCGAGGAGGAACTGGCCCGGCGCATCCGTGACACCGATGCGCTGGTGGTTATGAAGATCGGCCGCAACCTGCCCAAACTGCGCCGCGCAGTGGCGACGGCAGGACGCGAGGACGCGGCCTGGCTGGTCGAACATGCCGCCATGCCCGGCCAGCGTGTCACCCGGCTCGTCGAAGCGACAAGCGTCACGCCTTATTTCTCGATCCTGCTGATCCATGGCCAGGGCCGCCGGCCATGAGCGGCTGGATTGCCATCGCCGGTCTGGGGCCGGGGGACGAGGCACTGGTCACGCCCGAAGTCACCACCGCTCTGGCCGGGGCGAGCGATGTCATCGGATATATCCCCTATGTCGCCCGTGTTGCTCCGCGCGAGGGGCTGACGCTTCACCCGTCTGACAACCGCGTGGAACTGGACCGGGCGGCCCATGCGCTCGAACTGGCGGCGCGGGGGCGGCACGTGGTCGTGGTGTCCTCCGGCGATCCTGGCGTTTTCGCGATGGCGGCAGCCGTCTTCGAGGCACTGGAGGCCGGTCCGACCAATTGGCGCGATATCGACATCCGGGTGCTGCCCGGCATTACCGCCATGCTGGCGGCCAGCGCCCGGGCGGGGGCGCCGCTGGGGCACGATTTCTGCGCCATCAATTTGTCGGACAACCTCAAGCCCTGGTCCCTGATCGAAAAGCGGTTGCGACTGGCGGCGGAGGCCGATTTCGCCATGGCTTTCTACAACCCGAGGTCGAAAGCGCGGCCGGAGGGTTTCGCGCGGGTGCTGGACCTGCTGCGCGGGGTGTGCGGCGATGATCGCCCGGTCCTGTTCGCGCGCGCCGTGTCGACGCCGGAAGAGCAATTGCGGATCGTGCCGTTGGGCCAGGCCACTGCCGACATGGCCGACATGCGCACCATGGTCATCGTCGGATCGAGCCTGACCCGCGTGATCGAACGGGCGATCGGCCCGATCCTCTATACGCCGCGTTCAGCGTCCGGGCCGGCATCGTGACCGAGTCCATGGACCAACCATGCGAGGACATCCTCAGGGCGAGAGACCTCTGTCCGGTCTGGAATGGCGGGGCGATCTATCATCAGCACCGGCAAGCCGAGTTGTCGCGCGGCGAGCACTTTGGCTTCGGCCCCCTGACCGCCGGAGTTCTTGCACACCACCAGGTCGATGGCATGGCGCTGCATCAGGTTGCTGTCCCCTACGACCGTGAAGGGACCGCGATCGACGATCAGGCTATGATGGGGAAGAGCGGGCGGGCGTTCCGGAGTGTCCACGAAGCGCAACAGATAATGGTGCTGCGGCTGGGCAGCGAACATTTCCACATGCATCCGCCCCAGCGCCAGCATGATGCGGCGGGCCGGCCCGTTCAGCGCCGCCACCGCGCCGTCGATGTCCGGAACATGCATCCAACTGTCACCGGTGACCGGCTCCCAGGCCGGACGGGTCAGCGCGACATGGGCGACGCCGGCCAGCCGGGCCGCATCCACGGCATGAACGCTCATCGTCGCGGCGAAGGGGTGTGTCGCGTCAACCAGATGGGTCACGCGATGGCGGCGCAGATAATCGGCCAGCCCCGTAACGCCGCCGAAGCCTCCGACACGCACCGGCACCGGCTGCGCGCGGGGAGTCTCCGTGCGGCCCGCATAGCTGAGCGTCGCCGCGACGCCCTGTGCCGCGAGCAGGCGGGCGAGGGCGCTCGCCTCGGTCGTGCCGCCCAGCAGGAGGACATTCGGCATGGCTGACGCGGCTCCCCAGTTTCGGCACATGCCGTGGTTGACGATCATCGGCGTCGGCGAGGACGGGGCGGATGGCCTCGGCCCCGCGGCACGTGCCGCGCTGGCGCAGGCCGAACTGGTCATGGGATCGGCCCGGCACCTCTCGCTGCTGCCCGCGATTACCTGCCCCACGATCGAATGGCCAGTGCCCTTTGCTGACGGGATTGCGCGCCTGATGGAACATCGCGGGCGGCGCGTGGTGATGCTGGCTTCGGGAGATCCCTTCTGGTTCGGCGCGGGGACCAGCGTGACGCAGCGTCTCGATCCGGGCGAATGGCTGGCGTATCCCGCGTCGTCGACTTTCGCCCTGGCCGCCGCGCGACTGGGTTGGCCTCTGCAGGAGACGCCCTGCCTCGGGCTCCATGCCGCACCGCTGGAACGGTTGAGGCCCCATCTCGTACCGGGTCGGCGTGTGCTGGCACTGCTGCGTGACGGCGAGGCGGTCACCGCGCTAGCGCACTATCTGGTGCGGGAGGGCTTCGGCCCCTCGACGCTGCATGTGATGGAGGCGCTGGGCGGTCCGCGCGAACGCGTGCGCCGTGTACCCGCTGACGCGCTGGCATTGACCGGCATCGCCCATCCGGTAACGGTCGGGATCGACTGCGCCGGACAGGGCAGAACATTGCCCGTCACGGCGGGGCTACCGGACGACTGGTTTGCCTCCGACGGGCAGATCACCAAGCGCCCGGTCCGCGCGCTCACGCTGGCGGCGCTCGCCCCGCGTCCGGGCGAACTGCTGTGGGACATTGGCGCGGGGTCGGGATCGGTCGGGATCGAATGGCTGCTGGCCCATCCGGCGAACCGGGCCTGCGCGGTCGAGGCCGATCCGGTGCGTGCTGATCGCGCGCGTGCCAACGCCGTCGCGTTGGGCGTTGATCGGCTGGAGGTCGTCGTCGGGATCGCCCCGGATGTCTTGCCGGGAGTGCCCCCGCCCGATGCCGTGTTCATCGGCGGTGGACTATCGGATGCCTTGCTGGAAACGCTATGGGCGCGGTTGCCCGCCGGAACGCGGCTGGTCGCCAATGCAGTGACGCTGGAATCGGAAGCCTTGCTGACGCGTTGGCATGGTCAAAAAGGAGGCAGTCTCCTCCGCATCGAACTGGCCGACGCCGCGCCGCTGGGGAACCGGCATGGCTGGCGCGCACGCTATCCCGTGGTGCAATGGAGCGCGGTGCTGTGATCGTCGCGGGTTTCGGCTTTCGGTCGGGCGCCGGCCTGTCCTCGCTGCGTGGGGCTCTGGCCCGGGCGCAGCAGGGCCAACCTCCGGTCACGCATCTTGCCACGGTGCAGGACAAGGTCGCGGCGCTGGTTCCGCTCGCCGAAGCGCTGGGCCTGCCGCTGACCGGCGTGGCGCCCGAGGCATTGATTGCCGTCTCGACCGCCACGCGCTCCGTCGCCAGTCTGGCGGCGCGCGATGTCGGCAGCGTCGCGGAAGCGTCCGCCCTGGCGGGCGCTGGCGCGGGCGCGGGCCTGCTGGGGCCGCGCCACATCTCCCCCGATCGCATGGCGACCTGCGCCATTGCCCAAGGATCTCCGACATGACCGTCCATTTCATCGGCGCCGGCCCCGGCGCGCCCGACCTTCTGACCCTGCGCGGGCGCGACCTGATCGCGGGTAGCCCGGTGTGCCTTTATGCCGGATCGCTGATCCCGGCGGCAGTGCTCGATCATTGTCCGTCCGGTGCCCGGATCGTCAACACCGCACCGCTGGAACTGGACGAGATCATGGCTGAGATCGCCGCGGCTCACGCCGCCGGGCAGGACGTGGCGCGGCTCCATTCGGGCGACCTTTCGGTCTGGTCGGCGATGGGCGAACAATTGCGCCGCCTGCGCGCGATGGATATTCCTTTCACGATCACGCCCGGCGTTCCCGCCTTCGCTGCTGCTGCCGCAGCGCTTGAAGCAGAGCTGACCCTGCCGGAGCTGGCGCAATCGCTGGTACTCACCCGCACGCCGGGCCGCGCAAGCACCATGCCGCCTGCCGAAAGCCTCGCCAATTTCGCGGTGACCGGCGCGACGCTGGCCATTCACCTCTCGATCCACAACCTCGCGCGCGTGGTGACGGACCTGACCCCAGCCTATGGCGCGGATTGCCCCGTCGCCGTGGTCTGGCGGGCAAGCTGGCCCGACCAGCGGATCGTCCGCGCCACACTCGAAACCTGCGAGCAGGCCGTCGCGGGCAGCATGGAGCGCACCGCCCTGATCCTTGTCGGGCGCGTGCTGGCGGCCCAGGATTTTGCCGAAAGCAGCCTCTACGCACCCGGCTATGACCGCCGCTTCCGGCCCCAGGACGCCACTTCACGCTTTTCGGAGGTCTCCGAATGAGCGTGCGCAATTCGACTTTGGGCTTGATCATTGCCGCCCCGGCATCGGGGACAGGCAAGACCACAGTGATGCTGGGCCTGCTCCGCGCGCTGAGCGAGGACGGATTGACGGTGCAGCCGTTCAAGAGTGGGCCGGACTATATCGATCCGGCCTTTCACCGTGCCGCCTGCGGCCGGGCTTCGTTCAACCTCGACAGCTGGGCGATGGACGGCGGTCTGCTCGACGCTATCGTGGCCGAGGCGGCAGGAGCGGACATGGTGCTCGCCGAAGGGTCGATGGGGCTCTACGATGGCGTTGCCAGCATGGGCGCCTCGGGCAATGGCGCCAGCGCCGACATGGCTCGCCGCATGGGCTGGCCCGTGGTGCTTGTGCTGGACGTGTCGGGCCAGGCGCAGTCCGCCGCCGCCACCGCGCTGGGGTTCAGGAGCCTGGATCCGCACGTGCCGTTCGCTGGGGTGATCCTCAACCGCGTGGCCAGTCCGCGCCATGAGCGGCTGGTGCGCAAGGGGCTGGAGACGGCCGGTATTCCCGTGCTGGGTGCGCTGCCCAGGCGGGGAGATCTGACCTTGCCCGAGCGGCATCTGGGGCTGGTGCAGGCGGTCGAACATCCCGACCTCGACCGGGCGATTGCCGACTATGCCGCGTTCCTTCGCACCCATGCCGATCTCGATGCGATCCGCAGCGCGGCCGGCGGGAGTGCGCCGGCGGTCTTGCCCGGCGGCGGGCGGCTCCCTCTCCCTCCAGCCCAGCGCATCGCCATTGCCCGCGATGCCGCCTTTTCTTTCGTCTATCCGCATCTGCTCGAAGGCTGGCGGCGCGCCGGGGCGGAGATATTGCCGTTTTCGCCGCTGGCGGATGAAGCGCCCTGCCGTGACGCGGATCTGGTCTGGCTCCCGGGCGGCTATCCGGAACTCCACGCCGGGACCATCGCCGCCGCGGAGAACTTCCTATCCAGCCTGCGCCATCATGCCGAGACGCGGCCCGTCCATGGCGAGTGCGGCGGTTATATGGTGCTGGGCGAAGCGTTGGTCGACAAGAACGGCGAGCGGCACCGCATGGCGGGCCTGCTCGGGCTTGTCACCAGCCATGCCCAGCGCCGGATGCATCTCGGCTATCGTCATGCCGAGCTGCTGGCGCCGGTATCGGGCCTTGCCGCCGGGACCAGGCTGCGCGGCCACGAGTTCCACTATTCGACCATTGTCGAACAGGCCGACGCGCCGCTTGCCCGCGTGACCGATGCCGACGGCATGGAGGTCGCTGAAACCGGATCGCATCGCGGCCACGTGACCGGAACCTATTTCCACCTGATCGCCCCCGTTTCGAGGGGAGAGTCTCAATGATCGACCTGCACCTCATTGGCATCGGCACGGGTAACCCCGACCACCTGACGGCCGAGGCGATTCGGGCGATGAACGGCGCCGACCTCATCTTGCTGCCGCGCAAGGGTCGCGCCAAGTCCGACCTGATTGACCTGCGCCGCGCCATCTGTGCGGAGGTGCTGACCGGCCCCGTCTGGATCGTCGAGTTCGATCTGCCCGTTCGTGATGCGGATGCGGTCTATCTGGATGCCGTCAATGACTGGCACGCGGCCATAGCCGCCGCCTGGGCCACGCAGATCGCCATGCATCTGCCGGATGGCGGCAGGCTGGCGCTGCTCGTCTGGGGCGATCCCTCGCTCTACGACAGCAGCTTGCGGATCGCCGGACGGCTGAAGGACGGAGGCATGGATATTCGGGTCCGGGTCGTGCCCGGCATCACCAGTATCCAGGCGCTGACCGCGGCCCATGCCATACCATTGAGCCCGCTGGCCGGGCCGGTGACGGTCACCACCGGACGGATGCTGCGCACTCATGGCTGGCCCGATGGAGCGGACACGCTCGTCATCATGCTCGACAGCGGCTGCGCCTTCGAGGTGCTGGAGCCGGAGGGCATCACCATCTGGTGGGGCGCATATCTGGGCATGGCTCAGGAAGCGCTGGACCAGGGGCCGCTGGCTGAAGCCGGCCCCAGGATCGCCGCGCATCGGGCCGAACTGCGCGCACGCCATGGCTGGATCATGGATGTCTATCTCATGCGAAGGGAGCAAATCGATGGAAGCTGACAGCGAAGTGGAAGCGTTGGCCGGCGATGCCCGCCACGCCGAAAAGATGCGGAAGAAACAAGCGGCGCAGGCCAAGATCATGGCCAACAAGACCCGCGAACAGGGCCTGCTGATCGTCCACACGGGCAAGGGCAAGGGCAAGACCAGCGCGGCGCTCGGCATGGTGATACGCGCGATCGGCCACGGCATGAAGGTGGGCGTGGTCCAATTCGTCAAGGGCGCGATGTCGACGGGCGAGAAGGCCGTGTTCGACGCCTTTCCCGATAATGTCGAATTCAAGCCGATGGGCGAGGGCTTCACCTGGGACACACAGGATCGTGCGCGTGACATCGCGGCGGCGCGCGCCGCGCTCGATGAGGTCCGGCGCATGATTGCAGACCCGGCCTACCACATGGTGCTGGCCGATGAGCTGAATATCGCCCTGCGCTATGAGTATCTGCCGCTCGACGAAGTTCTCAGCGTTCTGACCGTGCGCGACGAGATGAAGCATGTCATCGTTACCGGCCGCAACGCGCCAGAAGCGCTGATCGAGGCGGCCGACCTCGTCACCGAGATGACCATGGTCAAGCACCCCTTCCGCTCCGGGGTCAAGGCGCAGAAGGGGATCGAGTTCTGAGCGAGGCCCCCCCTCTGTTCGACGCGGAATTCGCGGCGGGTTTCACGCAATTGCTGCGCTGGCGCCGCGATGTCCGGCATTTCGATTGCCGCACCGTGGCGGAGGAGGACATGCGCGCGCTGCTGGCCTGCGCCTCTTTCGCGCCGTCGGTCGGCAATGCGCAGCCGTGGCGCTTCGTGCGCCTGCGCTCGCCCGGTATTCGCGATGCGCTCGCCGCCCATGTCGATACGCAGGGCGCGCGCGCTGCGGAGCGCTACGCCGGGCAGGCCCGGTACGATCACTATGTTTCGCTCAAGCTGCACGGTTTGCGCGAGGCTCCCGAACTGCTGGCGGTGTTCTGTGACGAACGAACTGGCGCCGGGCACGGCCTCGGCATTGCCACCATGCCCGAGATGCTCCGCTACTCCTGTGTGCTGGCGATCCACAATCTGTGGCTGGCCGCGCGGCTGCGGGGCATTGGCCTCGGCTGGGTGTCGATCCTCGATCCGCGGACCGTCCAGGCCCTGCTGGACGTGCCCGCCGAATGGTCACTGATCGCGCTGCTGTGCATCGGCTACCCGGCCGAAGAATCCGACACACCCGAACTGGAACGGCGCGGCTGGCAGTCCCGCGAACCGTGGAATGACCGGGTGTTCGAGCGATGACCCTCTACCGAAGGACAGGAAGACCATGCTGAAACAAGTGGAGGATGGCCCCGCCATCGTGGCCTGCAATACCTGCCGTCACAGCGCGGACGAGCGGGAGGATGACACCGGGATGCGCGGCGGCGCGCAAATGGCGGCGGCGCTGCGCTCGGTCCAGGAGAGCGATGCCCGCTATGCCGGAGTCGCCGTGCAGGAAATGCCCTGCCTGTTCGCCTGCACCGACTTTTGTACCGTTCACCTGCGCGCGCCGGGCAAGGTCGGCTATGTGCTGGGTCGGTTCACGCCGAACGAGGAGGCCGCCACCGCCATTCTCGATTATGCCGTTCACTATGCCGCCAGCGAGCATGGCCGGGTGCCGTTCAAGCAATGGCCGCAAGGCGTGAAAGGCCATTTCATCACCCGCACCCCGCCGCCGGGCTATGTGGCCGAGTGAGCGCTTTTGCGACCGTTGCCGCCTTCGAGGCGGCGCTCGCGGCGCTTCCGGCGGCGGACGCAAATGCGATTGCCGCCGCCCGCGCGCGGCAGGGTGAGTTGACCAAACCGGCGGGGGCGCTCGGTCGGCTAGAGGATATCGCCGTCTTTCTTGCCGGGTGGCAGGACACTTCGCGGCCTGTGATCGAGCAGGCGCGCGCGGCGATCTTCGCGGGAAATCACGGCTTCGTCGTCCACGGCGTCAGCGCCTTTCCGGCCAGCGTGACGGCGGCCATGGTCGGCAATTTTTCCGCGGGCGGCGCGGCGATCAACGCGCTGGCAGCGGCCGCCGGGCTCGACCTCAAGGTGGTCGCGCTCGATCTCGATCGGCCCACGGCGGACTTCACCATCGCCCCGGCCATGGAGGAAGTGGAGTGCCTTTCCGCGCTGTCCGCCGGGGCTGCGGTAGTCAGGCCTGGTCTCGATCTGCTGGTCGTGGGTGAAATGGGCATCGGCAATTCGACCGCCGCCGCCGCGCTCTGCGCGCGCAGCTATGGCGGGACGCCCGCGCAATGGGCGGGGCCGGGAACGGGGGTCGATGCGGACGGCATCGCGCGCAAGGTGGCGGTGGTGGAACGGGCCCTGGCCTTTCATGACGCCGCGCCGCGCACGCCCTTCGAAACCCTGCGGCGGCTGGGCGGCCGGGAGACCGCGGCGATCGCCGGAGCCGTGCTGGAGGCCCGCCGCCAGCGCGTGCCCGTGGTGCTCGATGGTTTCATCAGTTGCTCCGCCATCGCACCCCTGGCCGCAGCCGTTCCGACGATCATCGATCATTGCCTGGCGGGCCATTGTTCCGCCGAGCCGGGGCATATCCGCCTGCTGGGGCATTTGGGCCTTGATCCCTTGCTCTCGCTCGGCATGCGCTTGGGGGAAGGCAGCGGTGCGGCGGTGGCCGTGTCGGTGATCCGCGCAGCGCTGGCCGCGCACAACGGCATGGCGACATTCGCCGAGACCGGGGTGGCAGACAGCCTGTGAGCGGTTTTGCGCTTCATCTCCTGCGTCATGGCGAGCCGGAAGGCGCGGGGCGGCTGATCGGCCTTACCGACGCCCTGCCCACAGCCGCCGGTATCGCGGCTTGCGTCGATCAGGCGCGGGATCTGGGGCCAGAGGTGCTGATCGCCTCCGATCTATCCCGCGCGCGGTTGGCGGGTGAGGCGATCGGCCTTGCAACGGGTGTGCCGCTGTCCATCGATCCGCGCTGGCGCGAACTGGACTTTGGGGCATGGGACGGGCTGGCGCCCGGGGACGTCGAAGGCCCGGCCTTGGCGCGGTTCTGGGACGATCCCGAGGTTCATGCGCCGCCGGGAGGAGAATGCTGGTCGGAGCTGGTACGTCGAGTTTCGGGTGCCATTGGCGATCTGGCGGCAAGGCCCACGCTGATTGTCACGCACGCTGGCGCGATGCGGGCGGCGCTGGCGGTGCTTTGCGGATTCGACGTTCGCCAGACCTGGGCGATCGATCTGCCCTACAACTGCCTACTGTCGCTGCGCGTTTGGCCCGGGGACGGACTTGGCCAGCGGCCCACGGCCCAGATAGCGGGACTCTATCCGTGAAGGGTTTCATCATCGCCCTGCAATTCCTGACGCGCCTGCCGACACCCGTGATCGTCGTTGACGATGCCGCGTTCGCCCGGTCCATGCGCTGGTTTCCTGCCGCGGGGCTGGTGATCGGTGCGCTGGTCGCGGGGGCCGCATGGGCTGGAGGGCTGGCCGATAGCCGGCTCGGTGCGCTGGCTGCACTGATTGTCTGGGTGGGTGTGACCGGCGCGCTGCACCTTGATGGCTTGTCCGACCTGGCCGACGCCAGCGGAGCGGCGCACAAGGCCGAAGGGGGTGATCGCGAGCGGTTGCTGGCAGTCCTTGCCGATCCGCATGTCGGCAGTTTCGGCGTTGTCGCCATTGTCCTGCAACTTCTGAGCAAGCTTATGCTCCTGCATATGCTGGTCGAGGCGCATGTGTTTCTCCCGCTCGTTCTTGTGCCTTTCGCCGCGCGCATCGGCCCGCTCGTCTGGACCTGGTGGCTCATGCCCCTGCATCAGGGGCTGGCTGCCAGATTCCGGTCAGCCATCGGCCCGATTGAACTGACGGTCTGGACCGCCGCGCTGGCGGCGGCGTCATGGTTCTATCCAGCGTTCCTGGTCACGCCATTGCTGGTTCTGTGGTGGGGCTGGCAGGTGCGCCGGATGATCGGCGGGATTTCCGGCGATAGTCATGGGGCAGGCATCGAACTGATCGAAACCGGGCTGCTGCTGACCCTGGTGGTCA
This sequence comes from Sphingobium baderi, assembly GCF_001456115.1. Lineage (NCBI taxonomy): Bacteria > Pseudomonadati > Pseudomonadota > Alphaproteobacteria > Sphingomonadales > Sphingobiaceae > Sphingobium > Sphingobium wenxiniae. Next base: position 940,498 of record NZ_CP013264.1, read on the forward strand.
CCGCCCCATGGATCCCTGGGCCATGACCGGCTTCAGCTTTCATGGCGGCAGGCTTGCCGAGGCCAAGACGCATTTCGGCATGGGCGATGCGCCCTGGATCGACCTTTCGACGGGCATCAATCCGCATGGCTGGCCGGGGGCCGGCGATCTGGCGATGGACTGGCAGGCGCTTCCCGATCCGGGCGCGCTGGACGATCTGGAAGCCGCTGCCGCCGCCTGTTTCGGCACCGACCGCGCCCATGTCTGTGCCGTGCCCGGCACGGAGATCGGTCTGCGGATGCTGGGCGACATTCTGCCCGGACCGGCCATCCATGCCCAGCCCAGCTATCGCACCCATGGCGAGATGTTACCCCATAGCCGCCCTGTAGCCCTGTCCGATCAGACGGGGGCGGAGGAGGCGACCATTGTCCTTGCCAACCCCAACAACCCCGATGGACGGATCACCCCGGCCGCCACACTGCTGGGTTGGCTGGAGGCACGGCAAGGTAGCGCGTCCTGGCTTGTGGTGGATGAAGCCTTTGTCGATGCCACTCCCGAGATCAGCCTTGCCGCCCATGTGCATGACGGGCAGCGGCTGATCGTCTTTCGATCCTTTGGCAAATTCTTCGGGCTGGCGGGGGTGCGGCTCGGCTTTGTGCTGGGACCGCGAGCATTGATCGCGCAATATCGCCGGAGGCTCGGCAGTTGGCCGCTCTCGGCGGCGGCGCTGGCCATTGGAACGGCGGCCTATCGGGACGCGGATTGGTGCGCCTCCATGCGGATTTGCTTGCGCGAGCAGGCAGAGGCGCTGGATGCGGTTCTGGCCCGGCGCGGCTTCAGGGCGATGGGCGCCTGCCCCTTGTTCCGGCTGATCGAGGCAGCCGATGCCGCCGCCCTGTTCGAACGTCTCGCGCGGCAGGCGATCCTGACGCGGCCGTTCGACTATGCTCCCCGCTGGCTCCGGCTGGGCCTGCCCGTCAACCGCGAGGCGCTGGACCGCCTCGATCGGGCGCTGGCCGATGGCTGATCCGGTCGCCTTGCTGGCTCTGGCGCTCGATGCGGCGGTGGGCTGGCCGCAGTCGCTGTATCGCCGGATCGGTCATCCGGTGGGCGTCTTTGCCCGGATCATCGACTTGGCGGAGAGGCGATGGAATGATCACTCGCGTTCCGATGGACAGCGGCGAATGGCCGGGGTGACCACCGTGCTGATCCTCCTGGCTATCGCGGGCGGAGCGGGCTGGGTTCTGCAGAGTCTGTTCGCGGCTATGGCCGGGGCTTGGGCCTGGCCGTTGATCGCGCTCCTGGCCTGGCCGGGTCTGGCGCAGCGCAGCCTTCACGACCATGTCCGCCCGGTTGCCGAGGCACTGGAGCGACAGGATATTCCCGCTGCGCGAGCCGCGGTGGGCATGATCGTAGGCCGTGATACATCGGATCTTGATGAAGCGGGCGTCACTCGCGCGGCAATTGAGAGCCGGGCGGAAAGCTTTTGCGATGGGGTGGCGGCGCCGCTCTTCTGGCTCCTGCTTCTCGGTTTGCCCGGCATCTGGGCCTACAAGGCGATCAACACCGCCGACAGCATGATCGGGCATCGCGAGGAGCGATGGCGCGCTTTCGGTTGGGCCGCGGCGCGCAGCGACGATGCGATGAATCTTGCACCGGCGCGTCTCGCCGGATTGCTGATCTGCCTGTGCGGCGGAGGTGGTTGGCAGATCATGTGGCGCGACGCGGCCAACCATGCCTCACCCAATGCGGGTTGGCCCGAGGCGGCGATGGCCGGTGTGCTGAGGCTGCGACTGGCGGGGTCGATCGCCTATGACGGCATTCTTTCACACAAGCCCTGGATCGGCGAGGGCGATCGCTCTGCCGGGGCTGAGGATATTCGGCGTGGGCTGAGCATCTATCGCCGGGCTTGCCTGTGTCTGTGGTTCATGGCGGGGGGCGTGGCATGGGCGCTGTAATGCTTCAGGGCACCGGCTCCGACGTCGGCAAATCCGTGCTGGTGGCGGGGCTGTGCCGTGCACTGGTGAAACGCGGACTGCGGGTCTTGCCGTTCAAGCCGCAAAATATGTCCAACAATGCGGCTGTCACCAGCGACGGCGGCGAGATCGGGCGAGCGCAGGCCTTGCAGGCGATCGCCTGCGGGGTTGCACCGCATACCGACATGAACCCCGTGCTGTTGAAGCCCTCGATCATCGACCCGGCCGACGCGGCGATGATCGAGGGCTTCATCATCAACAAGTTCCGGGGCGATCCCGCCCTGTTCGCCGATGGCTACGCCCAAATCGAGAGCCTGTCGGGCTGGCGTGGATTCGGCGTTGTTCCTTGGTTGAATGCAACCGCCCGGCTGCCCAGCGAGGATGCCGTGGTGCTGGAGCGTGACAGCACGCGCGCGGGAGGCAGCAAGCTGATCGCTTGCCCGATCCTGCCGCGCATCTCCAATTTCGATGACCTCGATCCGCTTAAGCTCGAAGAGGGTATCGAACTGCACATGGTCCCGCCCGGACAGCCGATCCCGGCGGAGTCGGCGCTCATCATCCTGCCCGGATCGAAGGCGACCATCGCCGATCTGGCTACACTGCGCGGCGAAGGCTGGGACATCGATATTCTCGGGCATCATCGGCGCGGCGGGCTGATCATGGGGCTTTGCGGGGGTTACCAGATGCTCGGCAAAAGCATTGCCGACCCCGATGGGCTGGAAGGTCCGGCTTGCGTCGCAAATGGCCTTGGCCTGCTCGATGTCGAAACGCACTTGCACGCGCACAAGGCGCTGCGCCCGGTCAGCGGGATAGCGATGGGCGCACCCTTTCAGGGATATGAAATGCATATGGGCCAGACCAGCGGACCGGATACGGAGCGTCCCTTCGCCAGGTTCTCTGATGGTCGCCGCGATGGCGCGGTAAACGCGGCGGGGACAGTGTTCGGTTCCTATGTCCATGGCCTTCTGGCCGATGCAGGGCTTCGCCACGCGCTTCTGTCGCGCATGGCTGTCGAAGCCGGGGGTGTGGACTATGGTGTCTCTATCAAACTGGCGCTGGATGAGATCGCATTCGCGCTGGAGGAGCATCTCGATATCGATGCGCTCATGGCGCTGGCCAAGGCGGAGCGATCCACCTCCGGCCTGGCGGGATTCAGGACATGAGCAATGCCTTTTCTCACCTGCTGGTGCTGGGCGGCGCGCGTTCGGGGAAGAGCCGCTTTGCCCAAGGGCGGGCCGAAGCCCTGACGGGTAAGCTGGTCTATCTGGCGACGGGCCAAGCCTTCGATGAGGAGATGCGCGAGCGGATCGCCCTGCACCGGGCCGATCGCGGCCCGCGCTGGTCGACTGTCGAGGCGCCGCTGGATCTGGCGGAGACGATTACGGCATGCAGCACGCCGAAAACGGTAGTGCTGGTAGATTGCCTGACGCTCTGGGCGTCGAACCTGATGCTGGCAGAGCGGGATGCCGCTGCGGCCACGGAAGGGCTGATCTGCGCGGTTTCAGCCGCACGGGGGCCGGTCATTCTGGTCGCCAATGAAGTGGGGCTCGGCATTGTACCAGACAACGCGCTTGCCCGAAGATTCCGTGATGTTGCGGGCAGGATCAATCAGGTGATGGCGGCAGCGACTGACGAGGTCGTTATGATGTTTGCTGGTCTGCCTTTGGCGCTCAAATCCAAAGGATGAATGGCGTTCAGGTGACTGCCCAGTCAAGGCTTTTGGCGTTCTCTATGCAGCCTCGACCGCATGAGCCTCGAACGCCACGCCAAGGCGTTTGCGGACAGCGCCGAAGATTGCCGCAAGATTGTCCATACTCGGATTGCCCTTTTCCGAAAGCATCCGGTGCAGGCTCTTGCTCGGACGGTTGGTTTCCGTCGCCAGTTCCTCGAAGCCGACCGAGGCATTGACCAGATCGCGCAGGATCAGCCGCGCGACGTGCGGTTCCCCATTGAGGAACGCGGTCGCCGCTTCATCGAGCATGGCCTTGGCGAAGGCGGGATCGCGCGTCGCGCGTTCCTTCACCGTCTCCTTGAAGTCGCGGGTCAGCACCATCTTGTCACTTCCTGTCTTTCCTGGCCGCCGCCTTGCGGGCCTTGTATTCGCTCAGCAGCCCGCCGGCCCGATCGATGTCGGACTGCTGCCGCTTCTTCGTTCCGCCCACGAACAGGATGATGAGTTCATCCCCATCCTGGGCAAGATAGAGCCGGTAGCCCGGTCCCCAATCGATCCGGTATTCCCCGAGTCCGCCGCCGATCCATTTGACGTTCGAAAGATTGCCCAGTTCCATCCGGACGATGGCAGTCGCCACCTTGGCCGAAGCCTGGGAATCGAGATCGTCGAACCATGATCGGAACGGGCTGGAGCCGTCCTCGCGAATATACTCCTGAACAATCAACTCACGCCCTTTCGGGTAACATATACGTTACCAATTGTCCAGTGATGACCCTCGATCAGGCGACCAGGCGCATACGGTCCAACTTGGCCGCGCCCTGCGCGAGCAAGCGGGCGATCTCGTCCGATGTGCGTCGGACGGCGAGCTTCAAGGCTTCGTCGATATGGATGTAGTCCTGCGTCACATTCTGCGATGCATGGCCCAGCATCGCCCTGATTGTCAGTTCCGAGAAGCCGAGTTCGCCGGCGATGCTGCCAAACGTGTGCCGCAGGGTATGGGGAGTAACATTGGCAAGGCCGGCGAGCTGGCAGACCCGTTTGAGGCAGGCGCTGACCGCCGTGTACGGACCATCCGCCGTTGCCGATGGAAACACGTGCGGATTGCCCGCGATCTCCGCTTGCAAGACGACGACCTTGATCGCTTCCGGCCCGATCGCGCGAATCTGCGCGTCGCCCTTAGTATCCGGGAAGGCGACAAAGCCGCCCATTGGATTGACCCAGGTTCGCTGCATCGCCTGCGCTTCTTCGCGGCGGTAGCCGGTGAGGAGAAGCGTGCGGATGACTGCAAGCGCGGTAGGACTTTCGCCATTGTGCTCGGCATATGCCATCGCCTTGCCCAGCGCCTCGATCTCGGCAACGCTGAGGCGCCGCGTTCTTTTCTTCCCCGCCAGCTTCTTCGCCCCCTTGGTCGGGTGCTCGACGAGAAGCCCTTTATGCTTGGCATGTCCGAGGATCGCCTGGAGGGTGCCCACGCAGCGCGCCGCCACGCCGGGTCCGCCGGTGGCCTTGCCGCCGCGACCGCCGGTGCGCGCTTTCTCGGTCTTCCCGTTCATGACATCGGTCTGCATCGCCTCGACATCGGCAATTGTCAGATGGCGGGCGATCCGTTTGCCAAGCAGTGGCTTGATGTGCGTCCTGATACGGCTCTCGTCCATGTCGAGCGAGGACGCCTTGATAGGCCGGTTCTTGCGCCCGAGTATCCGCCCGGCCCGTGCTTCGGTCAGATACCAGTCACACAGTTCATCGACATTCATCTCATTGCGCGTGCGGCGCGCCTCTTCCGCCGGGTCTTCTCCGGCAGCGACTGCGCCAAGCTTGATCTTGGCCAGATCGCGTGCCTGGTCGACCGTGAAGACACCAAAGCGCCCGATCTTGACCCGGCGCAGGCGCCCCTCCGTGTTCACATATTGGATGACGAAGGTCTTCGCGCCCGTGGAGCCGACCCGGACCCCGAAGCCCTTGATCTCGGTGTCCCAGATGAAGTCCTGGCCCGCCTTCGGAGGGACGAGTGCGTCAACCGTCCGCTTGTTCAGCTTGGCTTGCGCCATCGGAAGCTCCTCCAATTTATTACGCGGGCTCCGGCCGACCCAAAAGTAATAGGGACGTAATAGAAATGAGCCGTTTCGCAGCGCATTGGAGGATAAGGCGGCGCAGCGCAAAATCAATATCTATTTGAAATATCGTATAAAATCGTATAATCGAAAACCGTGGCGTAGGCGGATATCGAAGTTGCCAAGGTTGGGGTCGAGGGTTCGAATCCCTTCGCCCGCTCCAGAATTCATAGATATATCAATGAATTCTGGAGCGTTGGGCTGCAAGATCAACATTCCGAACTTCCGTGGTCAACACGTGGTCAACACGCCTGCTTTACACGCTAGTTTATCCGATCGCCGTCACGGAGCGCATAGTTGACTAAGGTTTATGGCGCCGCGATCCTATTATGCGTGGGTGCTCTTTTACCGAGGCCGCGTTCCTGTGGTCGAGAATTACGGACATTATAAATATTCCGGCGTGGATGACTTTCGCGCATGTATCGCGTCAAGCGCCCGCGGGCGCCTTGCCTGCAGCCTTTGCTACTGCAGTAAAGGCATCCAAGTTTTCAGCTTCGCGATCATGATTGAGCTGCGGTCCATAGCGCAGGACGAGGCCGGTCAGGCCGCAGTCGAACCATGGCTTGGCGCGCTCGGCGATGCGTTCGATCGGCCCCACCAGCCAGCCATCATCGATATAATCGTCCGGTACCGCGGCAATCGCCTCTTCCCAGAGTGATCCTTCCAGCAGGTTGCCACCGGCCTGCACCCGCGCTTCCGCGTCCTCGCCGCTGCCCGCCGCGATCAGTTCGGCCAGACGGTCGGCCATATCCTTGTAGCCGCGTGCTTCGATGAAGGGACGCTGGAGCGCGGACCAGGTGACGACATATTCCTTGAATGGCAGCATGGCCCGCCGCACGTCGCTGTCGACCAGCATGTCGACATGGGCCCATATGGAAAAACCGTCGAGGCCCTTGCCGTTTCCGGCTTTCGCGAACCCTTGTTCCAGCAGTGGCGCGAATAACTGCATGACGCCCGGCGCCCAGCCGGGTGGCATCCATCCTTCGGCGATCTCTGCGGCCAGGCTGATCATCTGCGGCCCGGACGCGCCGATGACGATCGGCGTGGGTGACATCACGTCCAGGCCGATTGCCGCCGGTTCCATCCCCTGCGCCCCCGGCCCCCGATAAGGGGCGGACCATTCCTCGCCTTGATGGTCGAGCGGGTGGCCGTTCAACCCCTGTCGCAACAGCGTCACGAAATCCCGCATGCGCTTGACCGGATTCCCCCACGGTCGCCCTTGGAAGCCTTCACACGCCATCGGGGCCGCGCTGCCCAAGCCTGCGATCACGCGATTGCCGCCGGTCAAATGATTGAGTGTCTGGTAGCTCATTGCCGCCATCGCGGGCGCGCGTGCAGTCACTTCCATGATCCGTGTGCCAAGCTTCAGCCGGCTGGTACGCGCGGCGATATAGGCGAGCGGTGTCAGGCAGTCCGAACCATAGCCTTCGGCAGTGAACACGGCATCATAGCCCATGCGTTCGGACAGGAGGATGCGCTCCATCGGCACCTCGAATCGCCTGTCCTGCCAGCGGATCTCCGTCGCAAGCTCGATCATCGCGCATCCTTTCTTAAACGGCCGTCGTTGCCGTCTTGCTCGGTGTCACAGGCCCTGTCGGCCACCATCGATCAGATAATCCGCGCCGGTGATGAAGGCGGCAGCATCCGATGCCAGGAACAGCGCCAGCGCCGCTACCTCCTCCGGTTTGCCCGGCCGCTGCAGCATCGCGTCGGACAGCATCTGCTTCGCGATCACCGGATCGGCCAGATAAGCGGCATTGCCGGGCGTCTCGATCACGCCGGGACTGATGCTCACCACCCTGATCCCGTGCGGCGCACCCTCCAGCGCCAACTGGCGCGTCAGGCCCAGCACGGCCGCCTTGGCTGCGGAATGCGCGCATTGCGGTGCGGCGCGCGAGGCCGCATGGCCGGAAACCGAGGCAGTGTTGATGATGACGCCGCCATTTTTCTTTAAATAGGGCCAAGCATAATGGCTGACGAAGAAAACCAGATCGGCTTCGTTGCGCATGCTAAAGCGCCAGTCGTCGATGGTCATCTCGTCGATGGCGCCGAACCGAGCCGCCGATCCATTATTGTAGACGATGTCGATCCGTCCGATTTCGGCGATCGCTCGCTCGACCCACGTCTTGGCACCGTCCGGGTCGCCGAAGTCCGTCTTGCCCCAGTCATGCATCACGCCCCCTGCCGCGCGCACTAGAGTGGTGGTTTCGGCATTGCCTTGTGCGTTGACGTCACCGCCAACAACAATGGCACCGGCCTCCGCAAAGGCTAGCGCCGCCGCGCGGCCTTGGCCGCCTGCCGTACCCGTGATCAGCGCGATGCGGCCGTCCAGCCGCTGGGACATGATAGCGCTCAACGCCCGTCCTCCGGCCGATCGTCTTCGATGGTGATGCGCCGCACGCGTGGATCGACCTTCCGGGCGATCGGCAAGGCGATTTCCGCCAGCAGGTCGGCCGACATGCGACAGACCGTGCAGGGGTCCTTGCCATCGAACAGACGCAGGTTCAGCGTGCCGGACATGGGATCGAACCGCCGGACCTCCAGGTCCAGCCCGTCGCCGTTGATCAGCGGGCGCAACACGCCCAGCACTGCGTCATCCATTGCATCTCTCTCCTCACTGGATGGCTAACGCTGCAAAAGCGCTTGCGGTATGGCAACGGATTTAATGAAAGCGCTGCTTTCCACTTTCAGGGGAATTGCCGCGGTGGCTCTCAGGCTCAGCCAGATATGCCTCCAGCGCCTCACAACCCTTTTCGGTCAGAAGCGGCGCAAACGTCAGCCTCATGAAGCCTGGCACATCCGGTTGGCAATCGAGCTGATAGTTGCCCGTCACCATCGGGCCGAAACCGGTGCCGGACACGATGCAGTGAACAACCGCCGCGACATTTAGTGGCCGCATCAGCCCGGCGTGGATGGCGGGGTCGACCTGATGTTCTACGACATCATGGATATAGGCAAGTTCCCGACGCACATAATGCTGTATGGAGGCTCCGGAGATTTCGAATTTGCTGTTTAGCAGATGTTCGCCACGACCGCGGCCATGATCTGCCAGATGTGCTATTCGCGCCTCGCAGAAGCTGAAAAGTGCGTCCAACTGGCCCGGGCCGCCCGCCGGATTTATACGTGGGTGATCGCCTCGTTCTATGGAGGCTTCGGCCGCCACGCGATACAACCCGTCCTTCGATCCGAACACCTCGTAGATCGTTGCGGTAGAGCAGCGCGCTTCCTTCGCGATCAGATTGATCGACATATCCTTCAGCGTGTGGGATCGAAAAGCCTCGATAGCAACATCTACGGCGCGTTGGATCGAGCGCGTCTTTTTATCGCTCATAGTCCCCTCCTACGGTGACGCGGCTTACTTGAACCAAGGGCAAGTGAGACCTGATTAAAGGCAAGGCCGCTGATGCGACCCTGCCCTTGGCATGCCCAATCGTCGTCCGCTCATTCGCCCCAATGATAGGTCAGCGTGAAACCATAAGTCCGCGGCGGCCCGGGATTCTGCGCGGTCACGCCGATGCCGGTATAGCTGTTGAACACATTTGTGAAATTGGCCTTGTCGGTCAGGTTTTTTGCCCAGACAGATATTTCCATCTTCGGGTCGGTCACCGCATAGGTGACGACCGCATTGAAGAGGCCGTAGCCGCGTATGCGCGATGCGTCGTTGGCGATGGCAACGGCGGCCGCCTGTGCAGGATCGCCGGTGGTGAAGAAGTCAAATTGGCGCGACGAGATATAGCTATAGTCGCCATGCAGGGTCAGCCGATCTTTGCCGACATCGAAATCCTGGGTCAGGCCCAGATTGGCCGTCCATTTGGGCGAATAGGGCACCGGCTCACCCGAACGGTCGACACTGACGACCGCGCCCCCAACCAGCTGATTCTCGAACCGGCTGCCACTAACGTAGCGCGCATGCAGATAGGCAAAGCTGCTCTCGATCCGCATGCCTTCCCACGGCAGCAGGGTCGCTTCCGCTTCCAGTCCATAGGTATGCACCTTGCCGGCATTGTTGACGAACTGCGTGCTGGCGCATTGCGGCGGCGTGCCCTCGCACACGACGGCGTTCACGATGCGCTGCACGCTGCTCTGCCAGCTGTAGAAGGCCGCCAGGTTCGTCCGCAGATGGCGATCAAGGAACTCGCCCTTGAAGCCGACTTCGACGTCACGGACGTCTTCGGGCTTGAAGGACGTCGAATAGGGCGGCGGCACAGGGCGCGAATTGTACCCGCCCGACATGGATGCGCCGCTCGTCTTAGCATAAACGAAGACATCGGGACTGAGGCGATAGTCGATACCGGCCGTCCAGGCGGGATAATTGAACTTGACCGTTTCGGGATTATTGCAGTCGTCGCCCGTATTGGGGATGCCGGCATTGGGACCGACCACGCAGGTCTGGAATTCCGGCGCCACCTTCCAGGTATTCGTGTTGTGCCGATTGATGTGCCGCGTATCCCAGGTGTAGCGAATGCCGCCGGTGACGCGCAGCGCGTCGGTGAAATTATAGTTCGCCTGGAAGAAGGCTCCCTTCGACGACTGGACATAATTTGCGTTGTTGAACACCGGCGAGCCGATGGGTGTATATTCGAACGTATCGGCCTCGGTCGATTCTGTGCCATGTTCGCGGAAATAATAGAGGCCCGTGATGAAGTGCAGCGCGCCGAAATCGCCGCTCAGCTGTAATTCCTGGCTGAACTGACGATTGCGATAAACGCTGTATCCCGCGCCGGCTGCGGTCGGCAGGGCCGACAGATTGAATACGTTGAAGGAGCGCGACTTGCGATAGCCCGTGATCGACTTGATCGACAGGTTTCCCAGGTCGACGACCAGATTGCTGGTGCCCGACCAGCCCTTAGTCCCATCCCCCAGCACACCCAATTGATCCAGCTTCGGGTTGCCGAACGCATTATATTGATAGCTGGTATTAGGGTTGTTCGATAGCAGCCCGCCGAAATTGGGGAAGGCGGGATTGCCGAACTGGGTGAAGGGCCCCTCCAAGCCTTGCGGAATGAACTTCCGAACGTCGGAAGACGGCACGGGGAAGCCGAGGGCACCGCTCAGGATCGCGTCGGGCTCTACGCCGATAAGGCCCGGATTGGCCTGCTGGTGCTGGGCCAGCCCATAATAATAGGCGACGGGGCTGGCGGGGTTCAGCCCGGCCACGATGAAGGCAGGGCCGCTCCCATGCTGTTCGGTATAGTCGCCGCTGACCGTCCAGGTGACCGGCAGATTGTCGGGCTCCCACTTCAACGATCCGCGCGCCAGATAGCTGGCATCCAGACTGCCGAGGGCATTCTTCAGATAGGGCGCGGGATAATAACCCTTGTGATCCTCGTAGCGGCCGGCAAAGCGCGCGGCTAGGGTCGGATTCAGGGGCAAATTCAACACGCCCTCGAACAGGTTCGCGTCATAATTGCCGTAACCGACCTTCATATAGCCCTCGAACTTGTCGGTGGGGGCATTTGTCGTAACGTTGAGCGCGCCGCCGGTCGTGTTGCGGCCAAACAGCGTCCCTTGCGGGCCGCGCAGCACTTCGGCGCTAGAAAGGTCGAGAAAGCCGACATTGGCACCGATGGCCCGGCCGAGATACACGCCGTCAATGTAGATTCCGACGGCATTGTCCGAAAAACTATTCGGGCTGTTCTGTGCTTGGCCGCGGATGGAGATGTAGAGGATCGAGGATGGGCCGGTGCCGCCCGTGCCGACGCTGACCGCGGGCGCGGCGCGCTGAAGGTCCGTCGCCTGAACGACCTGACGCTCGACCAGTGCCTCGTTGCTGAACGCGGTCACCGCGACCGGCGTGGTCTGCAGCGCCTCGCTCGTGCGGCGGGCTGTTACGACGATATCTTCCAGCTGGGTTGATCCAGAATGCTGCGACGCCGCCGTGGCGCCGTCCTGACCGAAGGCAGGCATTACGGTACCGGCAAGTAAAATGGTCGAAGAAAGCCAAACAAGGCGCTTGGACAAAATATGCATCCGTCTCTCTCCCTAATTTTATATTGTCACGGCTTGGGTCATGGATGATTTTTGGAAACGATAATCGCTTTTGAAAGCTTGAAAAGACTTATACCTGGAATGAAAGCCCCGTTTCATTATTTGCTGATCACACATAAACTACTGCGATTTCTCAATCGTCTAGTATCGGCTGCAGATCCACTTCGGTTAAATAAGCGGCCTGTCCGCACCCCTCCAGCAGGAAGGACTGACGCTTCAACCAGTGATGGAACAAGCGGATGAGCGCCGCGTCGGTACCAGGCTCCCCGCCATGCTCCACGATCCAGCGCGAGAGCCCGGCCTGCGCCGCTTCCCAATCCGCCGGCGTTTCGCCCGTCAAGCTCTCGATATCGGCAATGTGGGCCGCACGCACCGATTGCCCATAATCATTCACCCGTCCCAGATGCAGCGCCTGTGCCGCAACAGAATCGCGCTGATAGTCCGCTGCCGCATCGCCGCACGGCATGGCTTTTACGTGGCGGACTAGGTGCCGGGACGCCTGTGCGAATCCGAGCGGATCGCGCGTGGGCCCAGGCGGATCCTCCAGCAATACGTCATCATGCGCGGCCATGGCGCTGATCATCCAGCGGCTCGTCGCCACGCAATAGTGCTGATAGGCGACGAAATCTTGTTCAGGGGCGCTGTCGAACATCAGCGGCCACATCAGGAATCCGTTGACGCCACAGAAGCCGGCGGTGTGAAACTCGATGAGCTTGCGGCTGATCGTGTCGCCGGTCAGCGTTTCGTAATGGCGAACGAGGGCGGTCAGATCGCCCAGCTTTTCGGTCGAATCGCGCAACCGCATGCCCGACAGCTCGGCGGCAGGATCGCCCAGCGAGGATACTTCGAAATCGATGAGTCCGGTCACATGGCCCGCATCGTCGAACAGGAACTGGCCACCATCAAAATTGACGAAGCTCAACCGATCGCGATCCTTGGGCACGTTGCGGGTCAGCCAGGACCAGGCGAACTCCATGAGCGGCCAAGGCCGGCCGCCGATCCGTTCGGCGAAAATCGCCTGCGAGGGCGCATAAAGATTGAGGGCGATCTCCTCGGCCGTTCGCGGTACGGGCAGCCGCACGGCATCGAAGGCGTTGATCGGCAGCGCATGGACGCGCGCGATGATCGCCATGAAATCCTCGCGTACCTTCCGCTGCTGGGCGGCGTCGGCGATCGTCGCGGAATCGATCCGGCCTGGCAACATCTCCATCACGATGCACAGCGGATCATCTATCATGCCGAACACGCGCGGGGCCGGAATGCCGTGCCTTTCGAAGGCGTGGTGGATTGGCGTGCTCAACGTCATGGGGTTGGAGACGCCGCAGAGCGCGGTGTTGTCCGCGATCATCTTCAACGCGCTCATTATACCGCTGCTGGTGCCGCTGGCGCTGAAAGGCGTGCGCTACCGGCCGATGGCAGCGGGACCGTTGCTCGCTCGCAATCTGTCCATCTATGGCCTCGGCGGCCTGGTCGCGCCCTTTGTCGGTATCAAGCTGATCGACCTAGCCGTGTCCGGCCTCCATCTCGCTTGAGGATCGTTCCAATGCTTTCCGACCTTCGTTCCGCATTGCGCCCCGCGCTGGTGCTCACCTTGCTCTTCGCACTGCTGCTGGGCCTTGCCTATCCAATGGCGCTCACCGGCATAGGTCAGGCGCTCTTCCCCTATCAGGCAAACGGCAGCCTGGTCCGCGAAGACGACCGAGTTATCGGCTCTGCGCTCATCGGACAGGCATTTGCCAGTGACCGCTATTTCCACGGACGACCCTCCGCCGCCGGTGCGAGGGGCTATGATGCCGCCGCCTCCGCAGGTTCCAATCTTGGCCCCGCCAGCAAGGTGCTGGCCGAGCGTGTTCGCAATGAAGCGCAAGCGCTTGCCGCCATCGCACCGGGTCGCCCCGTCCCGCCCGATCTGGTGACGACCTCCGCCTCGGGACTCGACCCCCATATCAGTCCCGAGGCGGCCTTGTATCAGGTCGATCGCGTCGCCAAGGTGCGGGGCTTGCCGGCCGAACAAGTGCGCGCGTTGGTCCAGGCGCAGATCGAATACCCCCTTCTAGGATTCATCGGCGAGCCTCGCGTCAATGTTCTCGCGCTCAATCGCGCGCTCGACGGGGAGACGAAGGGCAACTAATCTTGGGCTATGGCATCGGTCGCGAAAATCCTGATTGTCGAAGATGACGCCCATATTCGGCGACTATTGCGCGCGGCTGTTCAGCGCGCCGGTCACGGCGTCGTGGAGGCGACGAGCGCGCGCGAGGGGCTTTCATTGCTGGACATCGAGAAGCCCGATGTGGTGCTGCTCGATCTTGGCCTTCCCGATCGTGATGGGCTGGAATTGATCCAGCCGATGCGCAGCCGGTCGAATGCGACGCTGATTGTCGTTTCAGCGCGGGAGGACACGGCGGAGAAAGTGGCGGCCCTCGATCTTGGCGCGGACGACTATCTGACCAAGCCTTTCGATACCGAGGAACTGCTGGCCCGCATCCGCACGGCCATGCGTCATCGCACTCCCGACCAGGAGACGGAGCGGGTGATCGAAACGGGCGACGTGCGGATCGACCTCGCGCATCGCCGGGTCGAGCGCGACGGCCAGGACGTTCACCTTACGCCCAAGGAATACGGCGTGCTTGCCGAACTAAGCCGACGCCCCGATCGGGTGGTGAGTCATGCACAATTGCTCCGCGCGGTTTGGGGAGCTGCACAGGAGGATCGCGTCGATTATCTCCGTATCGCGGTACGCGGCCTGCGCCAGAAGCTGGAACCCGACCCATCCCGCCCGCGTTTGATCGTCAATGAGCTGGCCGTAGGCTATCGTTTATCGGCCAGAGGCTAGTCGCGCAGAGGCAATATGCCCCTTCGCTATTTCAGACGATAATCAGCCAGTTCTCATCTTCGTCATCATTTGCGGCCGATACGCGCATCCGATCCTGTCGGTCAGGCTCTGTGCATCTGGCGGGGAGGCGTATTCCTGAACGCCAGAAATGTCGCGACATCTTCCATCGGCATGGCTTTGGAATAAAGGAAGCCCTGCGCGGTATCGCAGCCCATGCCCATAAGGTGCGCTTCCTGATCCACAGTTTCGACGCCCTCCGCCACGACTTCGAGGCCAAGGCAATGCCCAAGGTTGATGACCGTTGCCGAAATGGCTTCAGCATCCGGATTCGATCCGATTTTCTCGATAAAGGAACGGTCGATTTTGAGCAGATCGACGGGAAACTGGTTGAGATGAGACAGCGAGGCATAACCTGTGCCGAAATCATCGAGGGCGATACGGATGCCGTGATCGCTAAGCTGCCGCAGCGCGTCTTTGACGCCGTCGGCGCTTTGGCCCAGGAACACGGTTTCCGTTACTTCGATCTGAATGCATGATGGCGGAACGCCTCTTGCGTCCAGCCGAAGCAGGATGGTTTCGACAAAGCCACCCCTTCGGAAGTCTGCGGCGGTAACGTTGATTGCGACATGGCCAAATGCGATTCCGGCCTGCACCCAACGCTCGACATCGTCCAGAATTCTTTCCAGCATCCGTTCGCTCAGGGGACCGCTCAGGGCGGAGTCGTCGAATGCGGCCTGAATAAGACCCGGATGCTGTAGTTCGCCGTCGCGATCCCTCCACCGCAGGAGGGCTTCGAAGCCGACGACCTGCGACGTGCGGAGCGAAACCTTGGGTTGATAGTGGGGAATGATGGTATCGCACTGGAGCGCATAGCGCGCTGACGCGATCATGGCCTGGTGCCTGTCGACCTCGACCATCATCGCAGGTTCGAAAATCCGCAGTTGCGCTCTGCCGCCGGCTTTCGCAGCATAAAGCGCGATATCGGCTGCCTTCATGATTTCCGAACGCAGTCTGCCGTCTCGCGGGATGAAGCTTGCGCCGATGCTGGCGCTGCAATCGATCAAGCGGCCGCCATGAACGAACGGTTGGCGCAACCGGTCGAATATCATCTGCGCCGTGCGATCGACCGCCGTCGCCGATCGGGCAGTCAGGATGAGCGCGAATTCATCTCCACCGGTCCTCGCGACAATATCATCGCCGGCTACCGCCGCGCGGAGATGATCGGCGAAAGCGCAGAGCAGTGCGTCGCCTGCGTCGTGACCCAGCGTGTCGTTGACCGATTTGAAATTGTCGACATCGACGATGAGCAGGGCGCCTACCATCGCGTGATCGGCGTTATTGAGCATCCTGTCCAGACGATCCTGGAGCACGGCCCTGTTCGGCAGGCCTGTCAGCGCATCATGCTGCGCCATCCAGATGGCCTCCTCCTCGGATTTCTTCTGATGCGTGATGTCTCGCGCCACCATGATCAGGCGTCCGGAGCCGTCGCAAATCTGGTTGATGATGATGTCGAGCCAATGCTTCCCGCCACTTGCATCGAAGTGGTGGGTGACCAGATTTGCCGATTTACCAGTCTTGGCGCGTTCAAGGGCGCGGACGCCCGATGCCTGATCTTCTTCGGGCAGAAGGCTCAACCATTCCCGGCCGATCAGCGTATCTTGATCGTAATCGACCGAATTGGGCTGGTTGCAGAAGATGATCCTATTCGTCGCGTCAAGGATGAGCGTGTAATCGGGACTGGCTTGCAGGATGGTCTGATTCAAGGACTCGCTGCGCTGAAGATCGTTCAATGCGATCATTCGTGACACCATCATCTGGTGCAACGAGAATGATGCTGAAAAGATCGTCAGGAAGAATATCGGCAGCTGCACGCTAATGATCGGCATGACCGGTTCGGCTGTCAGAAATCCCGCAACGACACAGGGCAGCAACGCCATGAAGACCATCGTTGCCGCCAGCCTTGGCGTGCCGAAATTCCTCAAACATATGCCGCACACCATCGCCGCGGCCGACAGGCATGCTATCGTCGCCAAGACCCAGTCGCCACTTGTGAGGCAAAGATATGTGCCGAATCCTACCGAGCTGGCCCAGGCACAGGACAATAGAGCGGACAGCAGCAACAGTGGTGGTGTCCGTCCGGTCCGGATGACGCGCCGACCGTGAACGAGGACAGCCAGGCGAATCGCGCCAAGCATGATCTCAAACAGCAGCCAGCCGATGAACGCAGGTGAGGGATGACGCCATACCGCGACGGTGGCAACCGCTGCGATGTTCATGATGCCGCCTAGAAAGATGGGAACCGACGCAAACAGGCCGTTCCTCAGCTGAACCGCGACGGATTCGGGAACGACCAACCGTGAACCCAAAAGCCATGCCGTCAACCTGTTAACAGGTAACCGTCGCAAATGCATCCCAATCCAAGCTCATATTACTGCTTTGAAAAGCCTATCGTCCAATAGTTAACAACCTCCGATGAAAACGGGACCAAGCCTCTTGCGATATCGCGAAAATCGAGATCGGCGATCCTATGGATGGGGGATGCCATGCAGGACCGTGAGTAGCCCCTAGTTTTCTAGACGCCTTCTGCTTTCAAAATCTGCTGCCGTTCGAACTGTGCGGGTGACAGCATCCCGTTCCTGACCTGCTTGCGGACCGGATTGTAGAACATCTCGATGTAATCGAATACGTCTTGTCGGGCTTCGTCGCGCGTTTTGTAGGTCCGGCGCCGGATGCGCTCTCGCTTGAGCGACGAGAAGAAGCTCTCGGCTACCGCGTTGTCATGGCAGTTGCCGCGCCGGCTCATCGAATGCTCAAGATTGTGAGCCCGGATGAAGGCCGCCCAGTCCATGCTGGTGAACTGCGAACCCTGATCCGAATGGATCAGCACCCGCTGCTTCGGCTTGCGCCGCCATACCGCCATGTGCAGCGCTTGCAGCACCGCATCGGTGGTCTGCCTGCTCTGCATCGACCAGCCCACCACGCGGCGGGAATAGAGATCGATCACGACAGCCAGATAGGCAAAGCCCTCCAGGGTGCGGATGTAGGTGATGTCGGTCACCCAGGCCCTGTCGGGGGCAGCGACGTCGAACTGCCGGTCCAGAGTATTGTCGACCGCCAGGGATGGCTTGCCGCCATAGCTCCCCGGCCGACGCTTGTAGCCAATCTGCGCCTTGATACCTGCCAGCCTGGTCAACCGGGCAACACGGTTCGGGCAGCAGGTCTCGCCCTGATCCAGTAGGTCGTCGTGCAACTTGCGGTAGCCATAGACTTTGCCGCTGTCGTTCCAGGCTTGCCGGATCAACTTCGTCTGCCGAACATCTTCCCGGGCCCGTTGGCTCAACGGGTTCTTCTGCCAGGCATAGAAGCCGCTGGGCTGGATGCGCAGGCACCGACACATCGATCGAACCCCGAACTGGTCACGATGCTCGGCAACAAATGCGTATCTCACTTTGCATCCCTGGCGAAATACGCGGTGGCTTTTTTTAGTATATCGCGCTCCTCGGTCACCCGGGCCAGCTCGCGCTTCAACTGGCGGATCTCAGCATCCTTGCCGGCATCGCCAGACACCACCTTCGCCAGTTGCCGCTTCCATGCGTACAGCGAATGCTGACTGACGCCGAGCCGCTCGGAAACCTCCGCTACCGGATACCCGCGCTCGGTGATCTGGGCCACCGCATCACGCTTGAACTCATCGCTGAAATTGGGCTTCCCCATCGTCGCCTCCTGTCCTCAAAATTAGGATCGAAGGCGTCCAGAAATCTAGGGGCTACTCAGTGCGCGTGTTTTCACAACACAATGGTCGTATGGTCACAGACCCAGCGACCCCGCCTCAGGAGACCAATCTCGTTTGTGACGACACACCTCACTCAACCAATTCTTATCTCGTATCGATCTGTGCTTATGCGACATTCGGGGCGCGTCATTCATCTCAATGAGGTTTCATTCGCTAGAAAACACGTTACACTCCGATCTCTTACGACGTTGCGAGGGAGAGTGAGGATGTTCTGCCCGGAATGTGGAACAGTGATCGGACCGGGGCCGCTGGACATGCGGCATGCCTGTCACGATAGGAGACACGGCATTGTGCAAGCCGCAAGCCGATGGTTCCGCGCTATTATCCTTCGCGCCCGGCCTCGGAAGAACTAAGCATGGCGCTGCATCATTGCCAATCCGGCGAAGTGACCCATCTCGACACCATCGGCGATGCCGCGACCGTGACGCGCGCGCTGGCGCGGACCTCATCGTTTGAGGCAATCCATCTCGTGGTGCGGGCGGGCCATTCCATACCGGCGCACCATGTCTCTGGCTCGATGACTCTCTATTGCATCTCTGGCCATGCCCGGCTCGAAGGTGACGTTGCGAGCGAATTACGGGCCGGCGACTGGCTGTTCCTGGAACCCGGAACACCGCATGCGGTCGAAGCGATGGCAGACACATCGCTGTTGCTGACAATAATGTTCGACGATGGCGACGAAAGACAAACTTAGCCCATGCGGGGCGACTGACAGGTTTTTTGGAAACGACGGGGACCGTAATGGGGGAATATCGCAAGCTTTGGTGGACGCTGATCGCCGTCCTCGTCGTTACGTTCAGCATATTGGGGTTCTACGGCACCGAGTTCTATAAAAAGCCGCCCCCGATTCCGGCGCAGGTCGTATCGGCCAGCGGCACGGTCCTAATGACCCGCGACGATATTCTTGACGGGCAAACAGCCTGGCAGAGCACTGGCGGAATGCAGGTGGGTTCCATCTGGGGGCATGGCGCTTATCAGGCACCTGACTGGTCGGCGGACTGGCTGCACCGTGAGTTGACCACCTGGCTGGACCTTACCGCGCAGGAAACCGAGGGCAAGCCATTCGACGCGCTCCTGCCGGGAGAGCAGGCCAAGCTCAGATATTGGCTGGAGCAGGAATATCGCAAGAACAGCTATAACCCCGACACCGGCACCCTGACGGTTTCCGACCGGCGGGCGCGCGCCATGGCCATGGTCGCGGACTATTATCAGCGCCTCTATGGCGATGACCCGGCGCTGCGGGAACGACGCGACAATTATGCGATGAAGGAAAACACGCTGCCCAGTCTGGAGCGGCGCGAGGACCTGACCCATTTCTTTTTCTGGACCGCCTGGGCGACCGCCACGGAGCGGCCCGGAACGAATGCCACCTATACCAACAACTGGCCGCCTGAACCGCTGATCAGCAATCATCCCACCCCTGAAAACATCATGTGGTCATTGGCCTGCGTGATGATCCTGATCGCTGGTGTCGGCGGCCTGATCTGGGGCTGGGCGTTCCTGCGCAGCCATGAACCAGAACCACAAGCGCCCGCGAACGATCCGGTGCTGTCCGTCGGGGTGACTGCATCGCAGAAGGCGGTCGGCAAATATCTGTTCGTGGTGATGGCCCTGTTCGTGGCTCAGGTGTTCCTCGGCGGCCTGACCGCCCATTACACGATCGAGGGGCAAGGTTTTTATGGCCTCGACCTCTCATGGCTCCCCTATTCGCTCAGCCGCACCTGGCACGTGCAGAGCGCCATTTTCTGGATCGCCACCGCGTTCCTGGCGGCAGGGTTGTTCCTCGCGCCGCTCATCAACGGAGGCAAGGATCCCAAATATCAGGCGCTGGGCGTCCATATCCTGTTCGCTGCGCTGCTGATCGTGGTGGTCGGCTCCTATGCCGGCACGTTCTTCGCCATCGCGCAGGTGATTCCGCCAAACTTGAACTTCTGGCTCGGCCATCAGGGCTATGAGTATCTCGACCTCGGCCGGCTGTGGCAGATTGCGCTGTTCATCGGCATCCTGTTCTGGCTGCTGCTGATGCTGTGCGCCATGATCCCGGCGATGCGCGGCGGCGGTGACAAGAACCTCATCGCCCTGCTGTGCGTATCGGTGGTCGCCATCGGATTGTTCTACGGCTCCGGCCTGTTTTACGGCGAGCGCACCCACATCACCATCATGGAATATTGGCGCTGGTGGGTGGTGCATCTGTGGGTTGAGGGCATCTTCGAAGTCTTCGCCACCACCGCCCTCGCTTTCATCTTCGCATCCATGGGCCTGGTGTCACGCCGCATGGCCACCGCAGCGGCGCTGGCGTCGGCGTCGCTGTTCATGGTCGGCGGCGTGCCGGGCACGTTCCACCACCTCTATTTTTCGGGCACCACCACGCCGGTCATGGCCGTCGGCGCGGCGTTCAGCGCGCTCGAAGTGGTGCCGCTCATCGTGCTTGGCTACGAAGCGTGGGAACATTGGAGCTACAAGGACCGTGCCCCGTGGATGCAGCGGGTGAAGTGGCCGCTGATGTGTTTCGTGGCGGTCGCCTTCTGGAACATGCTGGGTGCCGGTGTCTTCGGCTTCATGATCAATACGCCGGTGGCGCTGTTCTATCTCCAGGGCCTCAACACCACGGCGGTCCACGCCCATGCCGCCCTGTTCGGTGTCTATGGCTTCCTCTCGCTGGGCTTTGTGCTGTTGATCCTGCGTTATCTGCGCCCCGACATGGCGTTCAACGAAAAGCTGATGAAAACCGGCTTCTGGCTGCTGAACGCCGGTCTGGTGCTGATGATCTTCACCAGCCTGCTGCCGGTCGGGCTATTCCAGTTCCAGGCCAGCACCAGCGTCGGCATGTGGTATGCCCGCAGTGATGAATTTCTCCAGCAGCCGTTCCTCGAAACCTTGCGCTGGATACGGACCTTTGGTGACGTGGTGTTCATTCTGGGTGCGGTGGCCATTGCCTGGCAAGTCGTGATCCTCGGTCTCTGGCGGAAGGGCGCACGGGCGTAGTCATGAGCGCGGACAGTGCCGCCGGCGCGACCGCAGAAACCGGCTCGCCGCTCTGGCTTCGCGGCGGCTATCGCCTGCTCTTTGGCTGCGCCGGATTTTGGGCAGCACTTGTCGTCATTTTATGGGTCGGCGTGCTCGACGGTCGTTGGACACTGCCGACCGCCATGGCGCCGCTCGTCTGGCACCAACATGAGATGCTGTTCGGCTATCTTGGTGCAGTGATCGGCGGATTCGTCAGCGCGGCCATACCCAACTGGACCGGGCGCCCGACGGTGACGGGCTGGCGGGTCGCTGCGGTCGTTGGCGTGTGGTTGGCGGCGCGGCTGGCGATCCTCTTTTCCGCAAGCGTGCCGCCGCTGGTCGGTGCGGGGCTGGACGTGTTCTACCTGCTCATCCTGCTCGCCTATGCAGCACGGGAAATCTTCGCGTCGGGCAATCGTAACAAGCCGATCCTGATTATCCTCTTCCTGTTTGCCGCCGCTTGTGCACTGGATCATGCGGCAGCGATGGGCGCGAACTTCGATGCTGCGCTCGGATGGCGCCTAGGCTTTGCTCTGGTCCTGCTGCTGATCTCGCTGATCGGCGGGCGCATTATCCCTGCCTTTACCCGCAACTGGCTGGTGCAGCAGGGGCAGTCCGAAGCTTTACCGACGATGCCAAACCGCTTTGATATGATCGTCATTGGCACCACAGCTATCGCGCTCGCTGCATGGGTTGCAGATTCCGGCAGTCCTGCCGTCGCTTGGCTGCTGATCGGTGCTGGCGCCCTTCAGGCGGTTCGCCTCGCGCGGTGGGCCGGGCTGAGGGCCTTGCGTGACCCGCTGGTCTTCGTCCTCCACTTTTCCTATGCTTGGTTGCCGGTGGGGCTGATCCTGCTTGGATGCGCGATGCTGGGCCATCTCCTCCCGATGTCGAGTGCCGTGCACGCGCTTGGTGCCGGTGCGATGGGCGCGATGACGCTGGCGGTAATGACACGCGCAACGCGGGGCCATACCGGCAGGCCGCTTGAGGCCAGCCGCGGGACCGTCGTCATCTATCTTTTGGTTCACCTTGGCGCATTGCTGCGCGTGTTGGCCCCGCTCTTACCAATGGATTACATGGTGGTAATCGCGCTGGCAGGCGGATCGTGGGGCGGTGCGTTTCTGCTGTTCCTGTTCCTCTATGTTCCGATGGTGCTTCGACCAGCGACCGAAGCCAATGCCTGATATTTTCGGAACTGCTCATAGAGCCATTCAAGTTCGACGCTGGACTCTACTGATGCAAGAGGAGGCTCCAGTCTCCGGTTTGGCGGGCAGTTCGTCCGCTGCGAACGCCTGCTTCCCCTTTTCGGCCCATAGCGCCAGCGCGCGTTCGCCGTCGTCGCTCTGGAGCTTTTCCGCAGCCCAGATCAACGCGCCGAGGATGGTGGCCCGGTCATCGCCGGTCAGGTCCACGATGCCTGCCTTGACGACGAGGCCGCCGAGTTCGATCAGGTGCCGCGTGCGCTTGCGGCGTTCGACCTGCCATGTCCGCATGTCATGCCGCGCCCGTGCCGCCTGATGCCGGTTGCGCGCCGCCCGATTGCGTTGGAGCGCCGCCGTGGTCGCGGTCAGGCGCTGGTGCAGATCGCCGTGACTTCCCTTGAAAGAACGCCGCGCCGCGCGTGGCCCATGCCTCCCGCTTTCCGGCATCGGTGGTTTCCGCCAGCACGATCAGCGCCCCCGCCAGCTCGTCGGCAGTGAGGTTGTCTGCACCCGTGGCGATCACCAGTTCGCCGAGCCCGAGCACCTTGCGGGTTTTGAGTTCCTTCGCCTTGTCTTCGAGCGCCTTCAGGTCGGCATCATAGTCGCGTGGCTTGCGCATCATCATCTCCATAAGCTGTTGATGCAGCGATGATAGTTGCGCGCGTCCCGGAACGCAGTATTGTTGCCGGAACGGTCTGGGACACGCCGGTCCATCCCGAGATTTTTTCGAGGGAGGGCGCGCTTATACGTCGTTCCGACGTGCGCTTCGCCGTGCCAATGCTTGATCGCGATGGCGATCTATCATCTTCACGTCAAGGTCATTGGCCGCAAGGCCGGAAGCAGCGCGGTGGCCTCCGCCGCCTACCGCTCGGCTTCGCGGATGCGCGACGAACGCATCGACCGCGTGCAGGATTTTTCCAACAAGCGCGGGGTCGTCCATTCCGAGGTGATGTTGCCGGAACACGCGCCCGAGCAATGGAGCGACCGCGAACGGCTCTGGAACGATGTGGAGGCGTTCGAGGTCAGGAAAGATGCGCAGCTTGCCCGCGAGGTGGAGTTCGCCATTCCGCGCGAGATGACGGAGCGCCAAGGCATCGAACTTGCCCGCGATTTCGCGCAAGCCGAATTTGTCGATCAGGGCATGATCGCCGACGTGAACGTGCATTGGGACATGGCCGAAGACGGAAGCCCCAAACCTCATGCCCATGTCATGCTGACCATGCGCAGCGTGGACGAGAACGGCTTCGGCCCGAAGGTGCGCGACTGGAACCGCACGGAGATGGTGGAACGGTGGCGCGAACGCTGGGCAGAGCATGTCAATGAGCGGTTGGCGGACCTAGATATTGACGCGCGCATCGACCATCGCAGCCTTGAAGCGCAGGGTATCGGGCTGGAGCCGCAAAGCCAGATCGGCGCGCCCGCACAGCGGATCGAGACACATAGTGTCGAGGGCGACGGGATCGAGGCTGCCAATGTTGCGGATCGGGCCGAATTGCACCGCGAGATCGCGCGGAACAACGGCGCACGGATCATCGCCGATCCTTCGGTGGCGCTGGACGCGATCACGCAGCAGCAATCAACCTTCACGCGGCGCGACATGGCGATGTTCGCGCACCGGCACAGCGATGGCATCGAGCAGTTCAACGAAGTCATGGGCGCGATGCGCGGTTCGCCCGATCTGGTCGAGCTTGGGCAGGACGGGCGCGGCGAGGATCGCTTCACCACCCGCGACATGATCGAGGCCGAACAGCGCCTGCACCGCGCCGCCGAACTTATGGCCGAAAAGGAATTGCACGAGGTCAGCGACCGCGACAGGGAGGCCGCGCTTGCGCGTGCAGGGGAACGCGGCCTTGTGCTGTCCGGCGAGCAGGCCGACGCGCTGGCGCATGTCACGGACGGACGCGATCTTGGCATCGTCGTCGGCTATGCCGGAACGGGAAAGAGCGCGATGCTGGGCGTCGCCCGCGAGGCGTGGGAAGTGGCGGGCTATGAGGTTCGCGGCGCAGCCCTTTCCGGCATCGCGGCGGAAAATCTCGAAGGCGGATCGGGCATTTCTTCGCGCACCATCGCCAGCATGGAACATGGCTGGAAACAGGGCCGTGACATGCTCACTTCCCGCGATGTGCTTGTCATCGATGAGGCGGGCATGGTCGGCACACGTCAGTTGGAGCGCGTGCTGTCCCATGCGGCGGAAGCAGGCGCAAAGGTGGTTCTGGTTGGCGATCCGCAGCAGCTCCAATCCATCGAGGCAGGCGCGGCCTTCCGCTCGATCCATGAGCGTCATGGCGGCGCGGAAATCGGCGAGGTGCGCCGCCAGCGCGAGGACTGGCAGCGCGCCGCCACGCGCGATCTGGCGACCGGCAGAACCGGCGCGGCGATTCATGCCTATGACGCGCACGACATGGTGCATGAGGCGCAGACCCGCGAGCAGGCGCGCGGCGATCTGATCGACAGATGGGACCGCGACCGGCAGGCGGCACCGGACGTGAGCCGGATCATCCTCACCCACACCAATGCCGAGGTGCGCGAACTCAACGAGGCTGCCCGCGACCGGATGCGGGCGGCTGGCGACCTGGGCGAGGACGTGCGCGTCACGGTCGAGCGCGGCGAGCGCAGCTTCGCCACCGGGGATCGCGTCATGTTTCTGCAAAACGAACGCGGACTTGGCGTGAAGAACGGCACGCTCGGCACTATCGAGCAGGTCAGCACGCAGAGCATGACCGTGCAGGCCGACGATGGCCGGTCCATTGCCTTCGATCTCAAGGATTACGACCGCATCGACCACGGCTATGCCGCGACCATCCACAAGGCGCAGGGCATGACGGTGGACCGCACGCATGTCCTGGCGACGCCGGGCATGGACGCCCACGGCAGCTATGTCGCCCTGTCGCGGCATCGCGACGGTATGGACCTGCATTATGGCGGCGACGACTTCGCCGGTCAGGATAGATTGGTGAACACCCTGTCGCGCGACCGGGCCAAGGATATGGCGACGGATTACGACCAGATCGACCCGGCGCAGGACTATGCCGAGCGGCGCGGCATCACTTTCCGCGCCCGTGTCGCCCAGATCATGCGCAGGCTGATGCCGGAGCGCGTGCGCGATGCCGTCGATGATATGCTCGACAGATTGCACGCGCCCGGTGGCGGCGTGCCTGGCGGAAGTGTTGTGCAGCCGCCGGAAAGGGCGAAGGCCGGAAGGACGGAACCGGAGCGGCAAGCCGATACCGAGCCGGAAGCCGTCTTGCGCCGCGCCCGCACCAGAGCGCTTGTCCGCCATGCGCGTGCTTGCGATGCGATCATGGAGGCCAAACGCGAGGGCCATACGCCGTCCAGTGAGCAGCGGCGCGAGCTTGGCGCGGCGCGCAACGCGTTCGAGGAGGTCCGGCCCCACGGCTGGCAGGACGCGGAAGCCGCCTACAGCAAGGACAACAGCCTTGCCCGCGAAGCAGGAACCGGCAGGATCGACCGGACTGTCCGCGCGCTCTATCAGGAAACCGAACTGCGGCATGATACGCAGCGGGCCGATGATTTTGTGGAGCGCTGGCACAAACTCGACCGGGCCAGCGAGCGCCAATATGCGGCGGGCGATTATTCCGGCTACAAGGCAGCCCGCGCCGAGATGGGCAATATGGCGAAGGCTCTCGAACGCGATCCGCAGATGGAATCCCTGCTCGAAATCCGCAAGAAGCAACTCGGCATCGACATGGATTTCGACTCAGGCATGAGGCTTGGTCGGCAACTTGCCCTCAGTCACGGTCTCGGCAGAGGTCGGGGCATCGGGTTGTAGAGTGAAGAACTTTCCTATTTACCGCCGTTTCTACGCCACGGCCCTACAGCGGCTAAATATTTCTTGCACAATGATAAATCGCTGCTCTGTCTGGTCTCTGCAATCGTCAGAAACGACCAGCAGGAAGCAGCAGAACCATGCGCCAACCAGACCGCATCATCCGCTTTAACACCGTTCGCGCCCGCACCGGCCTGTCACGATCCACCATCTACCGCAAGATCGCCGAGGGCACGTTCCCCGCCCAACTCAGGATCAGCACCAATGGCGCGGGATGGCGGGAATCCGACATCAATCGCTGGATCGCCAACCCTGCAGGATGGCTGCCACGCGGCGAGATCGATTTTGATGACGTCCTCTGATCGTGCCGATGATGACGGCGCAGGCGGCGCGCGCGGTTCCCGGCGAGGCAGGCCCCCCACGGCCTCGCAGCAGCTTGAGGCATTGCTGGGCTGTCCCTGGCCGTTCCCCGGCAGACCGCCCAAGCATGACCTCAGCACATGGACCGTGACCGACGATTGGCCCGATCCCGTGCCGGTCACACAAGCCGAAATCGAGGTGTTCGAGCGATGGTTCGGCGACCTGTTCGATGAATTGTTCGGCTCATCCGACCCTTGATAAATCCGGCAATATGCCGTATGTAACGAGGGAAAGGAGTTCAGCCATGCCCAGACCCGCAAGTGAAATGGAAACCGCCCGCCTTGAGGCGCGCGTCCCTGTCAACGTCTATGAGCAGATGCAGCGCGCCGCACGGCTGCGCGGCATGACGCTGACCGGCTATCTCATCGCCACGGCAGGCGAGGACGCACGCCGCACGGTCGAGGAAGCCGACGTGCTGCGTCTGGCGGCCGAAGATCAGGTGCGCTTCGCCAAGGCGCTGATCGACCCGCCCGCGCCCAACGCCCGTCTGGCCCGCGCCGCGAAGCGTCATGCTGACCTGATCGCGCCCCGGTGAGTGCAAGGTTTGCGATAGAGCCGCTGACCAAAGGTCACCAGCGCAAAACGTTCTTATGTGGCAACGAGCGGATTGATCACTATTTCCGCGAGACGGTTACGCAGGACATCAAGCGCCGATACGCGACCTGTTTTGTCGCCCATGACCTTGAGACCGACCGGATAGCGGGCTTCTACACGCTGTCATCGAACAACGTCCCGCTGACCGCCGTGCCCAAGCCGATGGCAAGCCGGTTGCCCCGCTATCCGACTGTCCCGGCGGTGTTGATCGGCTGGCTTGGACGCGACCAGTCCTATTCCGGGCTTGGACTTGGCGAGGCGCTGCTGTTCGACGCGATCAAGACGGTCGCCGAAGCGCCGATAGGCGCTCACGCCATATTCGCCGACGCCATCGACGGGAAGGCCGCAGCCTTCTACACGGCCTTCGGATTCACGCCGCTGACTGATCGGCCCAATACCCTGTATCTGCCTGTTGCGACCGCACAGCGCCTTTTATCGGGAGAAGCGCTATGACAACTTCGAGCAATGGCGAATCCCAGCATCGGGTGATGCTACGCGCGGCCCTTTACCTGCGCGTTTCGACGGCGCGGCAGGCCGAGCATGATGTCTCCATTCCCGACCAGAAGCGGCAGGGTGAAGCCTATTGCGAATCCCGTGGTCTGCAACTGGTCGAGACTTTTGTAGAACCCGGTGCATCGGCCACCAATGACCGCCGCCCCGAGTTCCAGCGCATGATCGAGGCTGGCACCAGCAAACCCGCGCCCTTCGATGTCGTCGTGGTCCATTCGTTCAGCCGCTTCTTCCGCGATCACTTCGAGCTTGAGTTCTATGTGCGCAAGCTCGCCAAGAACGGCGTGAAGCTGGTTTCGATCACACAGGAAATGGGCGACGATCCCATGCACGTCATGATGCGGCAGATCATGGCGCTGTTCGATGAATACCAGTCAAAGGAAAACGCCAAGCACGTCATCCGGGCCTTGAAGGAGAATGCGCGGCAAGGCTTCTGGAACGGCTCGCTTCCCCCTATCGGCTATCGCACCGTCGCCGCCGAACAGCGCGGCGCGAAGATCAAGAAGAAGCTGGAGATCGACCCGCTGCACGCCGACACGGTGCGGCTGATCTATCGCCTCGCCCTGGAAGGCGATGGCGTCACCGGCCAGATGGGCGTCAAGAACATCGTCTCCTATCTTAACAGCCGCCGCATCTTCACCCGTGACGGTGGACGCTGGGGCATCGGGCAGGTTCACCGCATCCTGACCCGTCGAACCTATATGGGCGAGCACGAGTTCAACAAGCGCAGCAAGACCAAGAAACTGAAGCCGGTCAGCGAGATCGTGATGGTTCCGGTTCCGCCGATTATCGACAAAGAGACGTTCGAGGCGGTGCAGAAGCTGCTCAAGGCCCGCAATCCCAAGGTCATGCCCGCCCGCGTCATTAGCGGCCCGACCATGCTCACCGGGCTGATTCATTGCGCCAAGTGCGGTGGAGCCATGACCATCCGCACCGGCAAGGGCGGACGTTATCGCTATTACGTCTGCTCGATGAAAGCACGGCAGGGACCGACCGCGTGCAGCGGCATGGCGGTGCCGATGGAGAAGCTGGATGATCTTGTCGTCAATCACCTTGAGAAACAGCTACTCCAGCCCGAGCGGCTGGAAACCGTGCTTGCCGCTGCGCTCGACCGCAGGGAAGAACATGCCGGGCGCCGCCGCGAGCATATCGCCGAACTCAACAAGCGCTCCACCGAATCGGAACTGCGCCTCAAACGGCTCTATGACGCCATCGAGGCAGGCGTTACCGATCTGGACGACCCGGCGTTGAAAGACCGCATCGACGGCCTCAAGGCCATTCGTGATCAGGCCAAGGCCGATGCCGACCGGGCGCAGGCCATGCTCCAGAACTCAGGGCAAAAGGCCGTCACGCCGCAGATGCTGCGAAAGTTCGCCACGACAGCGCGTCAACGCATCCGGCTGGAAGGTGGAGGCTATCGTCGCGACCATCTGCGCGCGCTGGCGCAGCGCGTCGAGGTCGATACCGGCGAAGTTCGCATCATGGGATCGAAGTCCCGGCTGCTACAGGCGCTTGTGGCGGGAAGTGGCGTAAACTCAGTGCCCACTCAGGGACTGAAGTGGCGGAGAGGGAGGGATTCGAACCCTCGGTACCGTTGCCGGCACGCCGCATTTCGAGTGCGGTGCATTCGACCACTCTGCCACCTCTCCGCAGATGCCGGGACAAGTCGTTCCACGCGGGAACCGAACCAGCCACGCCTAGTCGAGGGGCGGCCATTAGCGAATGATTGCCGCCTTGCCAAGCAGCCTGGGGGCTATTTTTCTTGTGCGGGCGCAATAGAATCCTAAATTGGAAATATGACAGACGCGATTCAGATTTTTGGCGCAGGCGTTACCGCTCCGTCCATCGCCCATGCACGCTTCAGTATCGGCGATGTGGTGAAGCACTGCATGTTCGGATTTCGCGGCGTGATTTTCGACGTTGATCCAGTCTTCGCCAACAGCGAGGAGTGGTATGAATCGATTCCTGCGGAATTGCGCCCCGACAAGGAGCAGCCCTTTTATCATCTTCTCGCTGAAAATGGCGAAGCCAGCTATGTCGCTTATGTAAGCCAGCAGAATCTGATAACCGACGATAGTGAGGAACCTGTGGACCATCCGGCGATCGCCGGCATGTTTGGAGCCTATGCAAACGGCAAATACAAGCTGCGCCCGCTTCACCGCCACTAGAAATGGTGGGAAGCCATGGGGGCGAAGGCTGCTGGTTGCGGCCCTTGTCGCGCTGGTCTTCCCCGCCTTTGCGCTTTCTCAGGCGGCGGAGCAGGATTCCTCTCAGGTCCGGGTCAACGCCGATCCCACATTCCCTTTTTCTCGCGAGATTGAAGCATTCGCCCAAGCGAACGAGAAGGGCGCGGCCGTTTCGAACGCCACGCTCTTCCTGGGCAGCTCCAGCATCCGTCTCTGGGATATCCAAACCAGCTTTCCAGATGTCGGCACGGTAAATCGCGGGTTCGGCGGCGCCACCACCCGTGACGTGCTGCATTATTATCCGCGGCTGCTCCCGCCTGCCAAACCCCGGTCCGTGATCGTTTATGTCGGGGAAAATGATTTGGCGGCCGGCGCCCATCCACAGGATGTAGCGCGCGACGTGCTGGTATTGCTCAAGCGGCTTCGCGCCGATTATCCCAAGGCCCATATCGCCTATCTTTCCTTGAAGCCCAGCCCGATTCGTTGGACGCTCTGGCCCAAAATGGCCGCCGTCAACATGACGATCGCGGCGCGCGCGCGCGTTCAGGGCTTCGATTATATCGATGTGAGCAAGACGCTGCTTGCGCTTGATGGCCTGCCCGATGCTTCCCTGTTCCGGAAGGATGGATTGCATATGAACGCGCGTGGCTACGACCGCTGGACCCATATGGTTGATGCTTATCTCGACCATGTGGGGATCGACGATAGCCGTGGCACGGCAGCGTCCTGATCCGCCCATTTTATCGCAAAGTTGGCGAGAGGGATCCAGTCTGGGCACTTTCCTATTGATCCAACGAAAAGCAATATTATTACGATATCCACTAAGGATATAACCACTGCGGGGGAACATCAGGTGACAAGCGATCCGGCGAAGGCCGCACCCATGGCGGAACTGACGATCCGCGGAGTCATCCTGGGGGCGCTCATCACGCTGCTTTTTACCGCAGCCAATGTGTATCTGGGCCTAAAGATCGGCCTGACCTTCGCGACTTCGATCCCGGCGGCTGTCATTTCCATGGCGGTGCTGCGGCTGTTCGCTACCGGCACGATTCTGGAGAACAACATCGTCCAGACCATCGCCTCGGCCGCAGGGACGCTCTCGGCGATCATCTTCGTGCTGCCTGGCCTCGTCATCATTGGCTGGTGGCAGGGCTTCCCTTATTGGCTGTCGGCCTGCACCATCGCGTTGGGCGGCATACTGGGCGTCATGTATTCCGTGCCGCTGCGCCGCGCACTCGTCACCGGCTCCGACCTCCCCTATCCCGAGGGCGTCGCTGCCGCCGAGGTGCTGAAGGTCGGCGCGGGTTCCCGCGAAGGGCTGGAGGAAAACAAGCGAGGCCTTGCCGCCATCGTCATGAGCGCGTTTGCCGCCGCCAGTTTCTCCATCATCGCCAAGACCCGCCTGATCGCGGAGGAAGCCGCCACCTTCTTCAAGTTCAGTTCGGGTGCGACATCCATGTCGACCAGCTTTTCCATGGCCCTGATCGGCGTGGGACATCTGGTCGGCCTGTCGGTCGGTCTGGCGATGTTTGTCGGCCTGCTGATAAGCTGGACAGCCATCGTTCCTTATCTGACAGCACCCTTGGCTGCTGGCGCGGACCTAGCGGAGGTAGTCGGCACGACCTTTCGCATGAAGGCGCGCTTCATCGGCGCGGGCACCATCGGCATCGCCGCAATCTGGACTCTGCTCAAGATCCTTGGCCCGATCATCAGCGGCATCCGTTCCGCCCTTGCCGCCAACCGGATGCGGAAGGACGGCAATGCGGGATTGCTGGAGCTGACCGAGCGGGACTTGCCCATCAGCATCGTTGGGGGCACGATCATTGCCTCGCTGATCCCCATCGGTATATTGCTGTGGGTCTTCGCGCAGGGCGGGCCGATCGCTGCCAATCCGCTTCCCGTCATTGCGCTGACGCTGGCCTATGTGTTGTTCGCGGGCATCGTCATCGCGTCGGTCTGCGGCTATATGGCGGGTCTGATCGGCGCGTCCAACAGTCCGATATCGGGCGTCGGCATCTTGGCCGTGCTAGGCGCTTCGTTGATCCTCGCGGGGATCTACGGTTCAGGCAGAGATACGACGCAGACTCAGGCGCTGATCGCCTATGCCCTGTTCGTGACTGCCATCGTTTTCGGCATCGCCACTATTTCCAACGATAATCTTCAGGACCTGAAAACAGGCCAGCTTGTCGGCGCAACGCCATGGAAGCAGCAGATTGCGTTGGTGCTAGGCGTGATCTTCGGAGCCATTGTCATTCCGCCAATCCTCGATCTGCTTAACAGCGCCTTCGGCTTCGCGGGCGCACCGGGCGCGGGGCCGAACGCGTTGCCCGCTCCACAAGCGGCGCTGATTTCCGCGCTGGCGCAGGGCGTTCTGGGCGGCAATCTGGACTGGGGGTTGATTGGTTTCGGTGCGCTGATCGGCGCGATCGTGGTGGCCATCGACGAACTGCTGGGCAAAGCGGGCAAGCTGCGCCTGCCGCCGCTCGCGGTGGGCATGGGCATTTATCTGCCCATGGCGCTGACGCTGCTGATCCCGGTGGGCGCGGTCATCGGCCATTTCTATAACCGCTGGGCCATGCGGCAGTCCAATCCCGATTTTGCCGAGCGCATGGGCGTGCTGATGGCGACGGGCTTCATCGTCGGGGAGAGCCTGTTCGGGGTAGCCTTCGCGGGCATAGTCGCAGCGACCAACAGTGACGCGCCGCTGGCGCTGGTGGCGGAAAATGGCTGGGCCGTGCCGCTTTCGGTTATCGCCTTCTTCGGCGTGATCGCGGCGCTTTATGCGAGGCTGCGGCGTTGGGCGAGTGCGTCGCTGGGATAAGGATTGGCCGCCGTCGTTCCCCACCTAACAAAAGAGGGCCGCGTTTCACGCGACCCCCTTCCTTCTTCCCGAACCCGTCCGCGGATCAGAAGGCGTAGCGCGCCATGATCTGAAACACCGGTCCGGCTTTTTCGCTTTCCAGCTCATATTCGTCGAAGTCGCGGTCGATCTGGTCCGCGATATTGTCGAACTTGTTGAAGGCTTCTCTTTTCCTGCCGTTCAGGAGGTTGGAGCCGACCGCACGGATGGTGAAAGTCTTGCCGAACCGCTTTTCGACGAAGATTTCCAGTTCCGCACCATAGGTGGTGGTCACTTCCTCCGCGATCACCCGGCCAAAGGCGCTGCCCTGCTTGCGGTATGTCGCGCCGAAAGCCGCGCCGAAGTTGGGGAAATCCTGAATGAAGCCGAAATTATAGACATATTTGGACTGATCGTTGAACCTGCGCTTGCCGATAAAATCCCGCACTTCGCTGTCCAGCCAGGACAGGTTGCCGAACACGCCAGTATTGGGCAACCCTACAAAGCCGAGGTCGGTCGACAGGTCGAATTCGACGCCCCATACCTTGCCGTCGCCGACATTGCGCGGCTGATAGACGAAGGTGCCTTCGCCTTCTGAACCTTCGACCCCGGTGTTGGTCAATTCGATCAGGTCCTTGACCTTGCGATAGAAAATATTGGCACCGAAAATGCCGCCCGTGCCCATCCGATGCTCATAACCCAGGTCAAAGCCCCAGGCGCTTTCGGGCCGCAACTGCGGATTGCCTAGCAGGTCGCTGTCGCCCACTTCTTCCTCCAGCAGCGCCGGGGAGATATAGTTGAAATCGGGACGGCGCAGCGTCCGCGCGACCGATCCGATGATGCGGTCGCTCTCGCTCAATGACAGTTTGAACGAGGCGGAGGGCAGCAGCTTTTCATAATCGGCCCTTTGATCGGCGAGCGCGGCCGCTACCGTATAGTCGGTGATGCGTACCTTCGTCGTTTCGTAACGCAGGCCCGCTTCCCACTTCAGCCTGCCGGTGTCGCCTTCGACCAGTGCGAAGACATCACGGCGCTTTTCGCGGATGCGGTTGTCACCGCCGTCAACCGGCTCGAAATCGTCGAACGCCGCCGCCAGATTGTCCGGGTTCTGTTTGAACTGATCCCAGGTTGCGCTGGCGTCGCTCTCCTGCTCGCTTTCGAACATGCCGGTGCGGCGCCTTTTATCCTGATAATAGCCGCCGAAAACGAATTTCGCCTGCTCGCCCAGCGGCACTTCATGCTCCAGTTTCACGGAAAATTCGGTGTCGCGAATATCGGTCCGGGTTCGCTGGCCCGAAAATTCCAGATCCTCGAAATCGATCTCATTTTCGGTTTCGATGCGATCTTCGGTGAAGCGCGCATAGCCAACGCGGACGGAACTCTTACCCGCCGACCATTCATGGCTCAGCTTGCCGTCGATAGTGTAGTTTTCCTGATCGATATCGGCGATATTGCTATTGTCGGTCAGCAGATTGCCCACTGGCACCGGCCCATTCACCGCAGTCGCATCGTCATATTCGAAGCTACGCTCCGTTTCCTTGCGGTCGGTGCGGACATAGAAACCATTCAGCTTGAAATCGGTGGTTTCGCCGTCAATCTCATAGGTGCCGTTGAAGCTGTAATCCTTGCCATCGCGGGTGTCCGTCTGATCCTCGCGATTGTCGAAATCGTCGGTCGCATAGTCAGGATTATTTTCCGGCGAATCACCATAGCGCAGGCTTTTCTTGCGTTTGGGGTTATGGCGGCCCTGCAGGTTCGCACCCAGCAGCAGGCGGCCTGGTCCGGCCTTGCCGCCCCAGACCAGACCCAGGCTCGGCTCCAGCTCGTCGTCGTTGAACAGCAAGCCGCCCGCGCGGACATAGCCACCGTCCAGTTCATAACCGTCGCGCAAATTGATGTTGAGCGACCCCGCCACCGCGTCCCCGGTGCGCCGGGCGGAGGAGGAGCGGATGATTTCCACGCTGTCGATCAGTTCAGCGGGAATACGGTCGAGGAAAAAGCTGCGGTCGGCGGCCGAACCCGGCACACGCTCACCGTTTATCAAGATCTGGGTATAGCCCGGGGGCAAACCGCGCAGACGCGGAGCATCGCTTTCGATCACGTCCGACAGAAAGGTGACGGAAGGCACGCGCTTCAGCGCGTCGCCGGCGGTCAGCGGTTCAAAGCGCTGGAAATAGTCTGTGCCATATTTCAGCACCGGCTCTGGCGTATCGGTACGGTCGCGGTAGCCGATCCCTGCGATGACGACGATCTCATTGGCCGAAGTAATCGGTCCGTCTGCGCGTGTTCCTTCGTCGGCCGGAGCGGGTATGGATTGCGCCATAGCAGAAGCAGAAAGAAGCGCGACAGACGCGCAGCCAAACATGACCCACTTATTCGTGACCATTATCACCCCCTGTTTATCGAGATAAATTGACGCACGGAATTACTGTTGTATCTAGCGCATCTGATTTAGCGGATATGAGGCAACAATGACCGGATCGTGTAGGAATCATTGCAGTTTTATGATATTATGCGTCAGTTTTATTACGATGACAGCGTGCACAACTGGCGAGACGGAAATCCTCATGGCCCGGCGCATCGCCAACGCCGCGCCGGCCGTAAACGTTACGGCGCGTGGTGAAACCGTTCCGGTGGGAACCGCCAATGCGGACGCGGCGGACGATCCGGCAATCTGGCGCAACGCCGCCGATCCGGCGCAAAGCCTGATTGTCGGCACCGACAAGAAGGCCGGTCTTTATGTCTATGGGTTGGACGGCAAGGCTCGTGACTTTCTCGACGCGGGCCGGGTCAATAACGTCGATTTGCGCGACGATGTGCCGATCAACGGCAGTAACGGCATCCTCGTGGTCGCGAGTGACCGCAACGATATCGCCAATGCCAGGCTTGCCCTTTTCCGCCTTGATCCCACGACCGCCAGGCTGACGGCTTTGGGGAAAGTCGAAGCGGGCACGGGTGAGGCCTATGGCATTTGTATGTCCCGCCAGGGGGGAACTACCTACGCCTTCATCGTCCTGAAGGATGGCACGGTGAATCAGGTCGCGCTCGACACCTCTGCGGCGACACCCGCCGGCCGGATCGTCCGCACCATGAAGCTTGGCACTCAGTCGGAAGGCTGCGCCGTAGATGACCGCACGGGCATTCTCTATGTCGCGGAGGAAGATGTCGGCCTTTGGCGTTTCGATGCCCGTCCCGACGGATCAACCGCCCCGACAAAGATCGCCGCCGCCGATGGTCGGAATCTGGTTGCCGATGCCGAGGGCGTCGCCATCGCACCGATGGGGGAAAAGGATGGCTATGTCCTTGTTTCCAGTCAGGGCGACAACGCTTATGTGGCCTACCGGATCAGCGATGACAGCTATGCCGGGCGCTTCCGTATCGCCAATGGCGTCATCGGTGGGGCAGAGGAAACCGATGGCATCGACCTGATGCTGGGCGATTTCGGTCCCGATTATCCTGGCGGACTCTTCATCGCGCAGGATGGCCACAACGCGACCGTCGCGCAAAATTTCAAGCTGGTGGCCTGGGACGATATCGCCCGCGCATTGGGGCTGACGAAATAAGCCCCTATTTTCACACATGAAAACAGGGCGGTGGGCATCCACCGCCCTTTCCTTTTTTATTTCTTCGTTGCGAACCAGCGTTGCAACGCTGGTTTCAGCCGCGCACGGGTTTCAATCCGCGTCTTGATGCCCGCAATGGCGCGATCCACCACCTTGCGCGATTCGGGCGTCAGATATTGGGCCGCATAACCGTCCAGCTTCTGCGCCATGGCCGGGTCCGCAGAACCGCCGCCCAGCCGCGCCAACGCCTGCGAACGGGCCGAAACATCGATCAGCGCCTCATATTGCTGGCGATGGGCCAGCACATAGTCGACAGCGAGCATCGGATGCTCATAACCCACCTGCGCGATGATGGCTGCGCTGGTGGTCTTGCCCGGCTCGTCCGTCAGCGCGAGGTCGAGCGCCTGGCCAGCGAGCATCTCATCCTTCGTACTCCCCAGCAGCGCAAAGAGCTGGCTCTTGTCGAGATCGGTCTTTGCGCCGTTCGCCATGGCGCGCAGCTTGTTCCATGTCGCCTGATCGGCATTTTTGGCGATGATACCCAGCCAGACATTGCGGAGGGGGCCATCCAAAGCCGCCGGGTTGGAACCTAGCGCAGCGAAACGGCGATTGGCCTCAACCGCCACCGTCTTGTCGCCGACCGCGCCCAGCGTCGAAACGAGGCTGGAGCGCAACACAGGGATCTGCGCGCCTTCGCCCTGCTTCGCATCATAACCGATGGCGGCCAGAAGCGGCGTCAGCTTTGCCGAGGCATAGACCGCGATCCTGGCCTGCGCGGCGGCGTCGCCATCCAGCATCTCATGGGCGCTTTCCAGATAATCCGGCACTTGCGCCAGCACGGCGGGACTAGCGCTGCCGGGCACCGCATCGACAAGATCGAGCGCGAGGTCCATCGGCTGATAGCCGCCAAGGCCAAGCTGCCAATTGTCCGCCAGCAGGCCGATCTGGTCGATGGAGGGGAATTTCGTGAAGTTTTTCGCCAGCGCCTGCACATTGGCGGCCGGATAGAGCGAGCGATAATAGCCCGACTGCCCCGCATTGACGACATAGGCACCGCAGCCCGGCAGGGTGATTTGCCCCTTGCCGCTCAGGATCATGCGCTGGGTCGCACCGCCTAGCGTCTGCGCCATGACAGGTACGTTCCAGCGCAGTGGCGTCCCGCCCTTCCGGTCGCGGCTGAATTCGCCCTGCGTCAGGAACAATATGGTGTTGCCGCCCTTGCACTGCGCGCTTTCCACCGTGACCAGCGGGATGCCCGGCTGGCTGGTGAAGTCGTGGGCAATGGACACCAGTCCCTTGGCCCCCGCACCTTCGACCGCCTGCCACAGGTTGTCGGTTACCGTGTTGCCATAGGCATGTTGCTGCATATAGGCGCGGATGCCGCTGCGCCACACATCCTCCCCGGCATAGCCCTCTAGCATGGTGATGACGGCTTCGCCTTTTTCATAGGTGATCGCGTCGAACGCCTGATTGACCTGATCGACCGTCGCAATCTTTTGGACGACGGGGTGGGTGGTCGCCAACGCATCCAGCCCCATGGCGCTTTCGCGGCCACCGACCCGGTTCAGCAGCATTTCCCATTCCGGTTGCAGCTTGTCCGTCACCTTGGTCGCCATCCAGCTCGCAAAGCCTTCGTTCAACCAGAGGTCGTCCCACCAAGCCATCGTCACGAGGTCGCCGAACCATTGATGCGCCATTTCATGCGCGACCGTTTCGTAGATGCGGCGCTTCTGTGCTTCGGTGGTGAAGCGCGGGTCGACCAGCAAGGCGCGCTCGAAAGTGAAGATCGCGCCCCAATTTTCCATGGCGGAAAAGAATTGGCTCTGCCCCGGCCCCGCGACATTGTCCAATTTGGGCAGTGGATAGGGGACGCCGAAATAGTCGTTGAACCAAGGCAAGATGGCGGCGGAGGCATCCAGCGCCAACTGCGCCTTGCCGGTGTTGCCCTTGCCCGTGATGACGCCGACTTCGGTGGCGCCGGCCATCTTGGTGGCGCGGTCCAGTTCGCCAAGGCCGAAGAACAGCAGGTAGGAGGACATTTTGGGCGTGGTGCCGAAGGTCACCTGCGTCCTGCCTCCGCCCAGATCCTTGCTGTCCTTTACCGGCATGTTGCCGACGGCCATCTCGCCCGTGGGGACGATAGCCGACAGATCGAAAGTCGCCTTATAGCTGGGTTCGTCCCAACTCGGTACGAAGCGCCGCGCGTCGGGCGCTTCGAACTGGGTAAAGAGAGCGCGCTTCGCCTGTCCCGCATTGTCCGTATAGTCGAGCGCGAAAAGCCCGTTCGCCTGCGTGGCGATAACGCCATCATAGGCGATGTCGAGCCGATAGCCGCCCGGCGCAAGCGCCTTGCCGAAGTTCAGCGTCACCGTTTGTGCGGCGGCGTCCACTTTGGCGATGCCCTTCACCGGCTTGCCCTTGACGGGGGTCAGTGTCACCGCCCCGAAATTGAGGTCGGCCGCGTTCAGCACCAGAACGGGCATGGCCTGCGTCACGTTGAGGTCGATCGCCACCCTGCCCGTGAACTTGAGGTTCGGGGCATCCGGCGTGACCGTGATCGCATAGTGGCTGGGAGCCGCGCCGCGCGGCAATTGCGTTGTCACCGTCGCGGCCGGACCGGGCTGTCCCTGCGCGAGGGCGGGGACGGCAATGGCGAGGGGGGCAGCGGCGAGCAGCAAGGGCAGCATCTTCGAAAATGTCATCTGGTTCAGACTCCGACACGTCATGAACGGCGCAGCCGGGACGGTCACGCGCCTTGATGCAAAGCGGCATCGGCTGTTTCGGTTCGCCGGTCAAGGCAGGCGGTCGGACGCGGGAAGGAATTGTCGTGCAATTGCAGGCTTGCGCTGCGACTGTTAGGTGTCTTTCCTTGGCAGGATAGCGGACAAACACCGCCCGAGCCCACTGACAAAGGACATGCATGCGAAATCGACTGACGACCTTCATTCTGGTAGGCATGATCCTGGGCATTGTCACGGGATTCACCGCCAATCTGTGGGTCGGCGGCGACAAGGCGCTGGCCAAGGAGGTGGCAGGCTACTTTCATCTTCTGGCCGACATTTTCCTGCATCTCATCAAAATGATTATCGCGCCGCTGGTATTTTCCACGCTGGTCGCGGGCATCGCCCATATGGGCGACAGCGCCGCGCTGGGACGGATCGGCGGACGAGCGCTGGGATGGTTCATCATCGCCAGCCTCATCTCGCTGGCGCTGGGCCTGATCCTCGTCAATTTCTTCGCGCCGGGCGAGGGATTGAACCTGGTGCGGTCGGGCGCGGCTTCCAGCGTCAATGCCGAGGCGCTCAATTTCCGTGATTTCGTGCTGCACGTCTTTCCTACGTCCATGGTGGGGGCGATGGCGGAAAATTCCATCCTCCAGATCGTCGTCTTCTCCCTGTTCGTGGGCGTGGCGCTGACCGCCATCGGCGACAGGGGCAAGCCCATCGTTACCGTGATCGAGGCGATGGTTGAGTTGATGCTGCAGGTGACGGGCTATGTGATGCGCGTGGCGCCCGTCGCCGTGTTCGGCGCGTTGGCGTCGGCCATCACGACCGAGGGATTGGGCGTGCTCAAGACGTTCGGCGAATTGGTCGGCGAATTCTATTTGTCGCTGCTTGCGCTGTGGCTGCTGCTCTGCGGGGCGGGTGCGATCTTCCTGGGCAGACGGATATTTACTTTGCTGCGCTATGTGCGCGAACCGGTCCTGATCGCCTTTTCAACAGCTTCGTCCGAAGCGGCCTATCCCAAGATGCTGGAGCAGCTTGACCGCTTCGGCGTCCCGCGCCGAATATACAGCTTCGTGCTGCCGCTGGGCTACAGCTTCAACCTTGATGGGTCGATGATGTATGCGTCCTTCGCCACCATCTTCATCGCGCAGGCCTATAATATCGACCTGCCGATCGCGACGCAGATTACCATCCTGCTGGTGCTGATGGTGACGAGCAAGGGCATCGCCGCTGTGCCGCGCGCATCGCTGGTCGTCATCGCCGCGACGCTGGGGCAGTTCAACCTGCCAGTCGAGGGCATTGCCTTCATTCTGGCCGTCGATCATTTCATGGACATGGGCCGCACCGCCACCAATGTGCTGGGCAATGCCATCGCCACATCGGTCGTCACCAAATGGGAAGGTATGCTGGAAGTGGAGGAGCCCGAATACGGAATCCCGCCCAAGGCACCTGCTCATACTCCGTCGCATGGCCGCGCAGGGCTGGAACTGGCGGAGGATATGGTGGACGATGATCGACCGGGCTGAAGACGGCAAATGATGAAGGGCGCGCGGCGGATCGGGGCGGCCGTCATCGCATTGACCGCCGGAGCGGGGCTCGCGATCCAGTTCAGCACGACTTTGGAACAGACGGGATCGGTCGGAGCAACGCTCTGGATACTTGTCCGTTTCTTCACCGTCCTCACCAATATGGCTGTGCTGCTCGTTTTCGGAAAGATCGCGTGCGGAGTGCGAGTGACACCTCGCCTGATCGGCGGCGTGACGCTGGCGATCCTGCTGGTGGGGGTGATTTATGGCCTGTTGCTGCGTGGCCTTCTCAGCCTGAGCGGTGAAGCGCTGCTGGCCGACACGCTTCTGCACAAGGCGACGCCGATACTGGCGGCGCTGTGGTGGATCGGATGCGCGCCCAGGGGCCTTTCATGGCATGATCCATGGTTATGGGCGGCCTTCCCCGCTGCTTATCTGCCCTACGCGCTGGTGCGTGGCGCGCTGGAGGAAACTTACGCTTATCCCTTCATCGATGTGGCGAAGCTGGGCCTTGGACAGGTGCTGTTGAATGCGGTCTTGATCGCCATCGGTTTTTTGATGGCCGGGCACCTGCTTATATGGATCGACCGTCGGTTTCGGTGAGCGTCAGCGGGCAGCCTGCGCTGCCCGCGTCCACCAGATCAGCGTATCGGCGAATTTCGGGAAGCCCCGGTCCAGCGCCGCGCCACCATCGCCCTGCGGCCGTCCCGCTTCATCCAGCGCATCGCCAATCTGGCCGACGCTGAGGCGTTCGGGGATCACCGTCATGCCCATGGCGGACAGCGTCACCGTCCAGTCGGCATGGCTGTTGACGCCAGCGAAACGGCCTGCCGAATAGCTGGCGATGGCGGCGGGGCGGCGGTCGAATTCCTTGAGATAATGATCGACCAGATTCTTGAGGCCCGGTTGGACGCCGCGATTATATTCGCCCGCGGCAAAGACGAAGGCGTCCGCAGCGGAGAGGCGCTGGGCAAGGGCGGACATGGCGGCGGGCGCTTGTCCCGGTGGATAGTCGCTATGGCGCAGGTCCAGCATCGGGAGACCGATTTCCTTTGCGTCGATCAGTTCGGCGCGATGGCCCAGTTCCGCAAAACCATGAAGCAAATAGTCAACTAAACGGATTCCCAGACGACCGCGCCTGTAGGAACCGTATAGGATGAGTATGTCGAGCGCCATGCGAGCCTCCCTTGTCTGTAGGAAGTGTCGCATTGGCGCGCGGCGGCGTCCAGACCGGAACGGGCGGCCTGTGCGTTTCTCAACTTTGCGCGAAACGATCGGCAGCGATCAGCGCAGCTTCGCGATGGAAAGCCCGTCCTGCTTGGCGCGGGCCTTCACCGATTCCTCGCTGCGGGTGAGGGCCCTGGCGATCGCCTTGAGCGCCATGCCCTTCTTCGCGAGCGTATGGAGCTTTTGCAGCTCGTCCGCCGTCCAGGGTTGCTTGTGGCGCTCGAAGCGATCTCCGGCCATCTCGGATCAGTCCGCGAAGGGGTCGCGCACGAGGATGGTGTCCTCGCGTTCCGGGGACGTTGAAACCAGCGTGACCGGACAGCCGATCAGTTCCTCGATCCGGCGGATATATTTGATCGCCTGCGCGGGGAGTTCGGCCCAGCTCCGCGCGCCCGCGGTGGTGTCCTGCCAGCCTTCGATGCTTTCGTATATCGGCTGCGCCTTCGCCTGATCCTGCGCGTGGGCGGGAAGATAATCGTAGGTCGTATCGCCGATCTTGTAGCCGACGCAGATTTGCAGTTCGTCGAACCCGTCGAGCACGTCGAGCTTGGTGAGGGCGATGCCGGTGACGCCCGACACGGCGACCGACTGGCGCACCAGAACCGCATCGAACCAGCCGCAGCGGCGCTTGCGGCCCGTCACCGTGCCGAATTCATGGCCGCGCTCGCCCAGGCGCTGGCCGGTTTCGTTTTCCTGCTCGGTCGGGAAGGGGCCGGAACCGACGCGGGTGGTGTAGGCCTTGACGATGCCGAGCACGAAACCCGCGCCCGAAGGACCAAGGCCGGTGCCGCTCGCCGCCGTGCCCGCCACCGTGTTGGAGGAGGTGACGAAGGGATAGGTGCCATGGTCGATGTCGAGCAGCGTGCCCTGCGCGCCTTCGAACAGGATGCGCTTGCCCTGCGCCTTCGCCTGATTGAGCGTCAGCCAGACCGGCTTGACGAAGGGCAGGATGAAGTCCGCAATGTCGCGCAATTCCGCCATCAGGGCGTCGCGGTCGATGGGCGCTTCGTTGAACCCGGCGCGCAGCGCGTCGTGATGCGCGGTGAGGCGGTCAAGCTGCGGGCCGAGATCGTCGAGATGGGCAAGGTCGCACACGCGAATGGCGCGGCGGCCCACCTTGTCCTCATAGGCCGGGCCGATGCCCCGGCGGGTGGTGCCGATCTTGCCCGCGCCCGATGCATCCTCCCGCAGGCCGTCAAGGTCGCGGTGGAAGGGCAGGATCAGCGGGCAGGTTTCCGCGATCTGGAGATTTTCCGGCGTGATGGCGACGCCCTGCCCCCTGAGCTTGGCGACTTCTTCGCGAAAGTGCCACGGGTCCAGAACGACGCCGTTGCCGATGACGCTCAGCGTGCCGCGCACGATGCCCGAGGGCAGCAGCGAGAGCTTGTAGACCTTCTCTCCCACGACCAGCGTGTGGCCCGCATTATGGCCGCCCTGAAAGCGCGCGACGACGTCGGCGCGTTCCGACAGCCAGTCGACGATCTTGCCTTTGCCTTCATCGCCCCACTGGGCGCCGATCACCGTAACATTTGCCATGGATATAGTCCTTCGCCCCGCCGCGCGGACCCGGCTTGCCCTTCGACGGGACTCGGCAAGCGGGCGGAATAGGGTGGGCGCGTGTCGCCCTGTGCGGGGCGGCGGTTAGCCGCGCCAGCCCCGTAAAGTCAAGTCAGTAAGCGCGCGGCTCCATGCCGTCGAGCCAGTGCGAGCAGCGCAGGCGCTCCCCATTCTCATCGCCGGTCAGGGCGGCGATCGTATGCCAGCCTTCGCCGCGCAGCGCCGCGGCGCGGTTCGCATCATGGCCGATGGGGAGGAACAAGCGCCGCACCGGCTGGCTGCCGAAACCGGCGTCGATCAGCGGATCGGGATAGAGCGAAAAGCCCATGGCCGGTTCGTCCGCGCCATCGGCGCGGGTGATGGCGTAGCTGCCGCCCCGCCCGATTTCACCGATGAAACCGTCCGCGAAGGCCGAGAAGCCGAACCAGTTCTGATATTCAAAGCCGTGGCGCTCCGTCGGATCGAGCGTCAG
This sequence comes from Sphingobium baderi, assembly GCF_001456115.1. Taxonomy (NCBI): domain Bacteria; kingdom Pseudomonadati; phylum Pseudomonadota; class Alphaproteobacteria; order Sphingomonadales; family Sphingobiaceae; genus Sphingobium; species Sphingobium wenxiniae. The sequence continues at coordinate 984,465 of NZ_CP013264.1, forward strand.
GGTGATGTCCCAGCCAATCGGTTTGGCGATGGCGCGCAGGCCCGCAATGCGGCTGTCGATGGCGCCGCCAAGCTGCGCGTTCAGGGCTTCGAGGCGCTCCATCGCGGCGTGGAAGGGGCCGGTCGCCTCGATCAGCGGGAGATAGGCGGCGGCGGCGGGACTGATCGCGGCGAGCGCGCCCGCATCCTTGGCGTCGAGTTCGTGGCGGACGGCTTCGATCTCTTCCGGGGCAAGCGGCAGGGGGCCTGCAGCCAGCGTGTCGATCAGGTCCGGCAGGGTGAAGTCGATGGTGAGGCCGGTGACGCCCGCCGCCTGCAATGCCTCTATTGCGACATTCACGATCTCGACGGCGGCGGCGACGCTATCGCTGCCGATCAGCTCCGCGCCGACCTGAAGGCGTTCGCGCTCCGGGCGAAGCTGGTTGGCGCGCAGGCGCAGGACCGGGCCGGAATAAGAAAGACGCAAGGGACGCGGAACGCTGGCAAGGCGGGTGGCGGCGATGCGGCCCACCTGCGCGGTCATGTCCGGGCGAAGAGCCAGGCTGCGCTGCGACACCGGGTCGATAGCGCGCACCAGATCCTGCGCGCGCATGGATTTGAGGCGGCCGACCAGCGTGTCCTCAAACTCCGCGAGGGGCGGCATGACGCGTTCATAGCCGTGGGTGGCCACGGTATCGAGCACGCGGCGCGCAAGCCGCGCGGAGGCTTCCGCCTGCGGTGGCAGGCGGTCGGACAATCCTTCAGGCAGGAGGCCGGGGGGAAAGCTCATAGCCCCCTCACCCCTTGGCAGGAGGGTTGGGAAGAGGGGGCATCGCGCAACGCTTGAGCAATCACACTCAACACTCTCTCAATATTCCCCATCACGTCAGGATTCGAAAAACGGATCACACGATACCCCAGCGATTCCAGAAACTCTGTTCGCCGCGTGTCATAGCGATCTTCGGCGGAATGTGTATCCCCGTCGATCTCCAGGATGAGTCTGGCCGCTTTGGAGGCGAGATCCACGGTACAGGGCGCGATGATCGTCTGGCGGGTGAATTGGCGATTTTCGAAGCGGTTGGCCCGCAAGGCGAGCCAGAGTTTTTGTTCGGCGGGTGTGGAGGTGGAGCGCATGGATTTTGCGCGTTCCTTCAAGGTTGCATCCAGACGCATCGGCGCTCCCCCTCTCCCGACCCTCTCCCCGAGGGGAGAGGGCTTTGCCGGGCTTATGCGAAGTGCAGCGGCTTCACCGTCTTGACGCCGGTCAGCTTGCCGATCTCCTCACGCAGGCCGTCCGTCACCGCACCGTCGACCGACAGCAGCAGCACGGCTTCGCCGCCCTGGTTGCGGCGGCCCAGATGGAAGGTGCCGATATTGACGCCCGCTTCGCCCAGCGTCGAACCCAGACGGCCGATGAAGCCGGGCGCGTCCTGATTGACGATATAGAGCATGGTGCCGGTGAGGTCGGCCTCCACCTTGATGCCGAACAGTTCGACAAGGCGCGGCTGGGCATGGCCGAACAGCGTGCCCGCTACCGACTTGTCGCCCGATTCGGTGGTGACGGTGACGCGCACGAGGGTCTGGTAATCGCCTTCGCGGTCGTGGCGGACTTCGCGCACGTCAAGGCCGCGTTCCTTGGCCAGGAAGGGCGCGTTCACCATGTTCACCGTGTCGGAATAGACGCGCATCAGGCCCGCGAGCACCGCCGCGGTGATCGGCTTCTGGTTGAGTTCGGCGGCATGGCCTTCAACCTCTACCGCAACGCCGGTGATGGCGTCGCCTTCAAGCTGGCCGACCAGCGAGCCGAGCTTTTCGGCGATGGCCATATAGGGCTTGAGCTTGGGCGCTTCCTCGGCCGACAGGCTGGGCATGTTGAGCGCGTTGGTGACGCCGCCCGATACGAGGAAATCGGCCATCTGCTCAGCCACCTGAAGCGCGACATTGACCTGCGCTTCGGTGGTCGACGCGCCCAGATGCGGGGTGCAGACGAAACCGGGCGTGCCGAACAGCGGCGAATCCTTGGCCGGTTCGGTTTCGAACACGTCCAGCGCCGCGCCCGCGACCTGGCCGCTGTCGAGCGCATCCTTGAGCGCCGCCTCGTCGATCAGGCCGCCGCGCGCGCAGTTGACGATGCGGACGCCCTTCTTCGTCTTGGCAAGATTTTCGCGGCTCAGGATATTGCGGGTCTGGTCGGTGAGCGGCGTGTGCAGGGTGATGAAATCCGCCTTCGCCAGCAGCGTGTCGAGATCGGCCTTCTCCACGCCCATTTCGACGGCGCGTTCCGGGGTGAGGAAGGGGTCGAAGGCGACGACCTTCATCTTGAGGCCCAAGGCGCGGCTGGCGACGATGGAGCCGATATTGCCCGCGCCGATCAGGCCCAGCGTCTTGCCGGTGACTTCGACGCCCATGAAGCGGTTCTTTTCCCACTTGCCCTGCTGGGTCGAGACGTCGGCTTCGGGAAGCTGGCGGGCGAGCGCGAACATCAGCGCGATGGCATGTTCGGCGGTGGTGATGGAATTGCCGAAGGGCGTGTTCATGACGACGACGCCCTTGGCCGACGCCGCCGGAATGTCGACATTGTCGACGCCGATGCCTGCGCGGCCCACGACCTTGAGGTTGGTGGCGGCGTCGAGGATCTCCTTCGTCACCTTGGTCGAACTGCGGATGGCGAGGCCGTCATACTGGCCGATGATCGCCTTCAGTTCTTCCGGGGTCTTGCCGGTGATTTCGTCGACCTCCACGCCGCGCTCGCGGAAGATCGCGGCGGCATTGGGGTCCATCTTGTCGGAAATGAGTACCTTGGGCATGGGAATGCTCCTTGAATATGGTCCGTTCGGTTGAGCCGGTCGGAAGAGCCGGACAATGAAGGGCTTCGACAGACTCAGCCCGAACGATGACAGGTTGGATCAAGCGGCCTTGGTCTGGGCGTAGGCCCAGTCGAGCCAGGGGCCGAGCGCTTCGATGTCGGCGGTGTCGACAGTCGCGCCGCACCAGATGCGAAGACCGGCCGGGGCGTCGCGATAGCCCGCGACGTCATAGGCCGCGCCTTCCTTTTCGAGGAGGGCCGCAAAGCTCTTGATGAAGGCTTCGTCGGCGCCCGCGACGGTGAGGCACACGCTGGTCTTCGAGCGCGAGGGGGTGTCGGCGGCGAGATGGCCGAGCCAGTCGCGGTCCGCCACGATCTTGTCCAGAGCCGCCGCATTGGCGTCGCTGCGGGCGATCAGGCCCTTTGCGCCGCCGACCGACTTGCCCCATTCCAGCGCGAAGATCGCGTCCTCGACCGCCAGCATGGAGGGGGTGTTGATCGTCTCGCCCTTGAACACGCCCTCGGCCAGCTTGCCCTTACTCATCAGGCGGAACACCTTGGGCAGCGGCCAGGCGGGGGTGTGGGTTTCGAGGCGCTCGACCGCGCGGGGACCGAGGATCAGCACGCCATGCGCGCCTTCGCCGCCCAGCACCTTCTGCCAGGAGAAGGTAGCGACGTCGATCTTCGCCCAGTCGATGTCATAGGCGAACACCGCGCTGGTCGCGTCGGCAAAGGTCAGCCCTTCGCGGTCCGCCGGAATCCAGTCGGCGTTCGGCACGCGCACGCCCGAGGTGGTGCCGTTCCAGGTGAACAGCACGTCGTTGCTGAAATCCACTGCCGACAGATCGGGCAACTGGCCATAGTCGGCGCGGATGACCGCGGGGTTGAGGTTCAATTGCTTGGCGGCGTCCGTCACCCAGCCTTCGCCGAAGCTTTCCCACGCCAGCGTCGTGACGGGCTTCGCGCCCAGCATCGTCCACATCGCCATTTCAAAGGCGCCGGTGTCGGAACCCGGCACGATGCCGATGCGGTGGGTTTCGGGCAGGTTCAGAAGCTCGCGCATCAGGTCGATGCAATAAGCGAGGCGGGTCTTGCCGATCTTCGAGCGGTGCGAGCGGCCCAGCGAATCCGTGGAGAGCGCAGCGGCGCTCCAGCCCGGAGGCTTGGCGCAGGGACCGGAAGAGAAAAAGGGGCGAGCCGGCTTGGTGGCGGGCTTGGCGGCAGGCGCAAGAGTGGCGTCTGCGGCAGTCGGTTCAGTCATGTAATGCTTCTCCTTACAGAGAGCACGCGCGGCGTTGGGACCGCGTGGCCCGCCGGTCGCCCTAAAGAGATCGGCGGGAGAGTCAAGAGCAGAACAAAATGCGACGAATCGAGGCCCGCGTTAACCACCGTCTGAAAAGAACGTGCTAAATGCTTGATTCATGGAAGAGCGGGCGTGGGACAATCTGTTTCGACGCGGCGCGGGCCTTGCCGCGCTGTTGACAATGACTTTGGCGTTGGCGGCATGCGGCGGCGACCTGGTGCCGCGCGGCCGGGTGAGCAGCGCGTCCAAACCGCATAAAGCCAAAACGGCCCGTCCCGCCGCTCCGCCGACGATGGAAGTGCGGCAGTGCATGGCGAAGCTGCAATCGCAATCCGTCGCCTTCACGCCACTGCCCGATCAGAATTTCGGCGGCGGATGCAGCGCCCTGGGCAGCGTCAAGCTGCTCGACATCGGCGTGCCCGCGACCAATCTGGGCGCGATGACGTGCAATCTCGCCGCCAATTTCGCGGCATGGGCGCGTTTTGGCGTGCAGCCCGCCGCCCGGTTGATCCTGGGCGCTGAGATCGTGCGGATCGAAACATTCGGCACCTATAATTGCCGCCCCATCGCGGGCAGCGGCAAGCTTTCCGAACATGCCCACAGCAATGCAATCGACGTATCGGCCTTTGTCCTGTCGGACGGGCGGCGCATTTCGATTGAGAAAGACTGGAGCGGCGACCGGCGCACGCGACAGTTCCTGGAAGTCATCCATGCCAGCGCCTGCAAGCGGTTCCGCACGGTGCTCAGTCCCAATTATAATGCCGCGCATCACGACCATTTCCATTTCGACATGGGCGGCAAGGGCGGCTTCTGCCGCTGACAAGCCCCCTTGGCATGCCCGCCTTTGCTGCCTAGTGGGTCGGCATGACCAAGAAAGAAATCGCCGAACGTAAATTCCGTCCGGCAAAGCAGGAAGCCGATGACGCCCGCAAGGCGATCGAAACGCCGCAGACCACCAGCGCGGCCTATCGTCTGGCCTTTCAGGATAATGAATTCCTGTTGCGGGAAGATTTGCGGCCCGTCCGGTTCCAGCTGGAACTGCTCAAGCCGGAACTGTTGATGGCCGAAGCGCGGATCGAATCGACCTTCGTCTTTTACGGATCGGCCCGCATCCCCGAACCCGAAGAGGCGCAGGCGCGAATTGACGCCGCGACCACGCCGGAACAGCGGCGGATCGCGGAGAATCTGGGCCGGAAGGCGCGCTATTATGACGAAGCGCGCAAACTGGCGCGCATCGCCGCCGCCTATCCGCCCAATCCCGCCGGGTGCCGCCATTTCGTCGTCTGTTCGGGCGGCGGCCCGTCCATCATGGAAGCGGCCAACCGGGGCGCGGCGGACATCGGGGCGCAGACCATCGGCATGAACATCGTCCTGCCGCATGAACAGGCGCCCAATCGGTTCGTGACGCCGGAGCTGTCCTTCCAGTTCCACTATTTCGCGCTCCGCAAGATGCATTTCCTGCTGCGGGCGCGGGCGCTCGCGGTCTTTCCGGGCGGCTTCGGCACGTTCGACGAGTTTTTCGAGCTGCTGACACTGGTGCAGACCGGCAAGATGACGCCTATCCCCATCCTGCTGTTCGGTCGGGATTTCTGGAACCGCGTGGTGAATTTCGAGGCGCTGGCCGACGAAGGGGTGATCGCGCCGTCCGACCTCAACCTCATCACCTGGGTCGAAACGGCGGAGGAAGCATGGGCGGCGGTCGAAGCCTTTTACGAGGATATGGAAGCGCCGGGTTGCGACTGAAAAGCGCAACTCGCCTTGCCCTTGCCCACCGGCGGGGATAGGGCGCGGTCATGCGCGCGGACCTTGCCCATATCGATTGCTGGATCTTCGATCTGGACAATACCCTCTATCCGGCGAAGGCGGACCTGTTCGCCCTGATCGACGTGAAGATGGGCGAGTTCATCCAGGGGCTGCTGGGTTGCGATCCGGTAGAGGCGAAGGCCGTGCAGAAACGCTATTTCATGGAGCACGGCACGACGCTTTCGGGCCTGATGCGGCATCACGGCATCGAGCCGCGCGCTTTCCTCGACTATGTCCACGATATTTCAATGGAGCGGCTGGAGGTGGACGCGGCACTCAACGCCCGCATCGCGGCGCTGCCGGGACGGCGGCTGATCTTCACCAATGGCGACGCGGATTATGCGGGGCGGGTGCTCGACCGGCTGGGGCTGGCCGACGCGTTCGAGCTGATCCACGACATCCATGCCTGCCAATATGTGCCCAAGCCCGATCCGTCCGGCTATGCCGCGCTTTGCTCCGCCCATGGGGTCGATCCGGTGCGCGCGGCCTTTTTCGAGGATATGGCCCGCAACCTGAAGCCCGCCAAGGCGATCGGCATGACGACCGTCTGGGTCAATAACGGATCGGAAGGCGGCAGCCACGATCACCATCCCGATTTCATCGATTTCGAAACCGATCATCTGACGCCATTTCTGGCCGACATCATTGGGGAAACATAATGACCGACCTGATCGCCACCATCGACGCCGCCTGGGAGGACCGGGCCAATGTGACCCTGTCCACGCAAGGCCCGGTGCGGCAGGCGGTGGACAAGGCGCTCAGCCTGCTGGACAGTGGCGAAGCGCGGGTCGCCGAACCGAAGGGCGATGGCTGGCAGGTCAATCAGTGGCTGAAGAAGGCGGTGCTGCTGTCCTTCCGCCTGAACGACAATGCGATGATCGACAATGGTCCGGGCGCGGGCCATTGGTGGGACAAGGTGCCCAGCAAGTTCGCAGGCTGGGACGAAGCCGCTTTCCGCGCCGCCGGGTTCCGCGCCGTTCCGGGCTCCTTCGCGCGGGCGGGTTCGCATATCGCGAAGAATGTCATCCTGATGCCCAGCTTCGTGAACATCGGCGCGTTCGTGGATGAAGGCACGATGGTCGATACCTGGGTGACGGTGGGAAGCTGCGCCCAGATCGGCAAGAATGTCCATCTGTCGGGCGGCGTCGGCATTGGCGGCGTGCTGGAGCCGTTGCAGGCCGACCCGGTCATCATTGAGGACGACTGTTTCATCGGCGCGCGGTCCGAAGTGGTGGAAGGCGTGCGGATCGGCAAGGGATCGGTGCTGTCGATGGGCGTCTTCATCGGCCAGTCGACCAAGATCGTGGACCGCACCACGGGCGAAATCTTCATGGGGCAGGTGCCGCCCTATTCGGTGGTCGTGCCCGGATCGCTGCCCGGCAAGCCGCTGCCCGACGGCACACCGGGGCCGAGCCTGTATTGCGCGGTGATCGTCAAGCGCGTGGACGCGCAGACCCGGTCCAAGACGGGCATCAACGACCTGTTGCGCGATTGAAACGGGAGAAGGGCTCGTCCGTCCGTGGCGGGCGGGGCCTTCAGAAAAGCTGCATGTGGAAAAAGCGGCCCTTCACGCAATGGAGGGCCGCTTTGCATATCCGTCGCCGGGTGGACAGGGGCCGGTGCGGCGATCCCTTCAGACAGGACCGCCCAGCGACTTCACCAATGAAATGGCGGCGCGCATCCTTTGCGTCTGGACCAGAAGCAGGGCGCGTTGCGCGGAAAGAGCGTCCGTCTGTGCCGTCACCACCTCCAGATAATCCGATGCGCCGTCGCGATAGCGGGTGAGCGCCAGTTCGCTGGTCCGTTCGGCGGCATTGGCCGCGCTTTCCTGACTGATCGCCTGATCGGCCAGATAGCGGTTGGCGGCGATCGCATCCTCCACCTGGCGGAATGCCGTCAGCACCGTGTCGCGATAACCGGCGGCCAGTTCTTCATATTCGGCGCGGGAGATGCGAAGCTGCGCCTTGCGGCGTCCGCCGTCGAACAGCGACAGGATCGCCGATGCGGGACCGAGGCCCCAGAAGCTGTTGGGCGTCTTGAACAGATCGCCATGGGTGGTTTCATATCCACCGGCAAGGCCCAGCGTGACCGTGGGGAAAAAGGCTGCCTTGGCGACCCCGATGCGCGCATTGGCCGCAAACATGCGCCGCTCGGCAGCGGCGATGTCGGGGCGCCGCTGAAGCAGTTGCGACGGCGCGCCCGTGGGCATGAGGGGCGCGGCAAGGGATTGCGTTTGCCGCTCAATGCGAAAATCCGATGCGACAGCGCCCACCAGCGCGGCGATTTCATGCTCGGTAGCGGCGCGTTCATTGGCGACGGCGGAAATCTGCGCGCGGGCATTGTCCAGCACGGTCCGGGCGCGATTGACGTCGATGCCCGAAGCGATGCCGCCGTCATGTCGCCGGACCGTCAGCGCATGAGCCTTGTCATAGGCATCGACCGTCGCGCGCAGCAATTCCGCCTCCGCATCCAGACCCCGCAACCGCGCATAGGCATCCGCGACGGCGGCTTGCAGGCTGAGGCGCGCGGAGGCCAGATCCTCTCCGCTCGCCTGCGCGTCGGCGCGCGCCGCCCTCACGCTGTTGCGGATACGACCCCAGAGATCCAGTTCATAGTCCAGCGAACCGCCGACCGTGAAATCATCGTAGGTCGATGCGTTGCCGTTTCCGCCGACACGATTGCCGGACAGACGCTGGCGGCTGGCGTCGGCGCCCGCGGCGATTTCGGGAAACAGGTCCGCTGTCTCCGCCCGCGCGGCGGCCCGTGCCTGATCGTATCGCGCGAGGGCGGCCGCCAGGGTGGGACTGGCCGCGGCGCTGCGCGCTTCCAGATCGTTGAGTATGAGATCGTTGAAGACTTCCCACCAATTGCCGCGCGGCAGGCCGTCCATCGGCTGGGCGGCGGTCCAGCCCTCGGCTTCGCTGAAATTCTGGGGGACACCTATATTCGGGGGTTGGTAGGCCGGCGCCATCGAACAGCCCGTCAGCAGCGCCAGCGCACCCGCCGCGATCCGGCGGCGGGCGATCATGCGCGATCCCCCTTTCCACCGGCGGGCTTCTGCACATGGACGCGATCGCCATTGTGGATCGCATCGGGAGGATTGTCGATGACGCGGTCGGCAGGGCTGATGCCCCCCGAAAGCTGGACGACATTGCCTTCGTCGCGCGCGATGGTCACGGGCTTCACGGTGACGCGCCCGTCCTTGCCCACCACAGCGACGGAAGGTCCGTTACCGCCATAGAGTATGGCGCTCCCCGGCAGGGTCAGGCCGTTGCCGTGACCGGGGACGACCTTGAAACTGACTTGCGTGAAAGCGCCGGGCTTGAGCGCGCCATCGGCATTGTCCGCCTGCAACTCCACCAGCACGGCGCCCGACTGCGTATCGACCGCGTCGGCACTGCGGGTCAGTGCGGCGGTAAAGGTCCGGCCGGGAAATTCGGGCAGCGCGAGAGTTGCGGCCATGCCGGAACGCAGCGACGCCGAATAGGCCTGAGGCACGCGCACATAGACACGCATCCGATGGATGTCGGAGACGGTGAAAAGGGGCTGGGCAGCGGCATTGCCGGACACGACCAACGCGCCGATCTGGGCCGATCGGCTGGTGACGATGCCGTCGAACGGCGCGGACAGACGGGTGAAGCCCTGAAGCGCCTGAAGACGCTTCACATTGGCGAGCGCGGCATTGGCGAGCGCGGTGCGGGCCGCCAGATCGCCGGCCTTTTCATCCGCCTCCTGTCGCGACACGGCGTCCTGCGCCAGCATCGAACTCCATCGCCTGGCCGTGATCGCGGCAAGCCGCTGATTGGCGAGCGCGGTCTGATAATCGGCCTGTGCCTGCGCCAGTTGCTGATCGACTTCCGGCGCATCGAGAATGGCCAGCGATTGCCCCGCGCGCACATGATCGCCGATGTCGGCCAGCCAGCGGCGCACATAGCCATTGGTGCGGGCATAGATGGCGGCGCTGTTATAGGCTTGCAGACTGCCCGGCAGGACCAGCGCGCCGGCATCGCCATTGGCGGTAGGCGCGATGACCGCGACGGTGGGGATGGCGGTATCGGCCGCCACCTGTTTCAGTTCGTTCGTCGCGTTGATCCGTGACGCCACGCCCAGCGCGACGATGATGATCGCCACCACGGCCGCACCGATGCCCACACGCTTCAGCGTGCGGTTGTCAGGCCCCGCGGGGGGAATGTCATTTTCGATTGAAGGGCTATGGGGATCAGACATGGCTTGGCTGCATTTCCGGAAGAGTGGCTTCTTGTCCATGCCTGCGATGGACCAGCGCAAAGACGGTTGGGACGAAGAAAAGGGTGGCGATAGTGGCGCAGAACAGGCCGCCGATGACGGCACGGCCAAGCGGGGCGTTCTGTTCGCCGCCATCGCCCAGCCCCAGCGCCATGGGCGCCATGCCGATAATCATGGCCAGCGCGGTCATCAGCACCGGACGGAAACGAACCGTGCCCGCCTCGATTGCGGCTTTCGTCGCATCGCCCAGTTCGGCGAGCCTTTCCCGCGCGAAACTGACGACCAGGATCGAATTGGCGGTCGCAACGCCCATGCACATGATGGCCCCCGTCAATGCGGGAACCGACAATGTGGTGCCGGTGACGAACAGCATCCACACGATGCCGGCCAATGCCGCAGGCAGCGCGGTGATGATGACGAAGGGATCGACCCAGCTCTGGAAATTCACGACGATGAGCAGATAGATCAGCACGATTGCGCCCAGAAGGCCGAAGCCGAGGCCGGAAAAGGCCGTGTTCATGGTGGCGTATTGCCCGCGGATGGTGACGGTAGCGCCCTTGGGCAATTCCTTTTCCAGCGACCGGATCGCGCGCTGGATGTCGCCCGCGACCGCGCCCAGGTCACGGTTCTGGGTATTGGCGTAAATGTCGAGCACCGGCGCGATATTATAATGGGATACGACCGGCACGGTGTTCGACCGCGTTATGGTGGCGACGCCGCCCAGCGGCTGCGTCACGCCCGCGCCCGCCGCGCTGGATACCGGCACGTTGGACAGGTCGCTCATCGACTGCACCAGATATTCGGGCGCCTGCGCCACGACCGGATACTGCACGCCATTTTCCGGGTTCACGAAAAAGACGGGCGCGGTTTGCGACGTGCCGGCAAGCTGCGCGGCGAGGCTGGTGGTGACATCCCGTTCGTTCAAACCATATTGGCTGGCGCGGGAACGGTCGACGTCGACGTTGATCTGCGGCGCGCGGGCGGGCTGCTGGATGCGCGCGTCGGCCAGGCCGGGAATGGTCGAAATCTTCGCCAGCAGTTTCTGGGCATAGGCGCGGTTCGCTTGCCCGTTCTTGCCCGCGATCTGGATGTCGATCGGCGCGGGCGCGCCGAAGTTCAGGATCTGGCTGGTGATGTCGGCGGGCAGAAAGGCAAAGCTCGTTCCGGGAAAGCGGCGGGGCAGCTCGCGCCGCAGGATGGAGACGATCTGGCTGGTTGGACGATGCCCTTCCTTCAGGGCGATCAGCATGTCGCCGTCCTGCGGGCCGATGGTGCCGCTATTGTTGTAGACGGTGTTGATCGAACTGACGGGCAGGCCGATATTATCGGTGAGGGATGCCAGTTCGGCCGCCGGGATAATCTTACGCACCTCGCGGCTGATATGTTCGAAGCGGACGGCCGTATCCTCGATGCGCGATCCCACCGGCACGCGGACGTGCATGGCGATCTGGCCGGAATCGACGGCCGGGAAGAAATTGCTGCCCAATATCGGCAACAGGCCGAAGGACAGGATCACGACCGCAAGGAAGCCCAGCAGAAACGGCTTGCGCGCAGCCAGCGCCCGATGGAGCAGGCCGGTATAGCCGGTCCTCACCCTCTCGAAACGCGCTTCGAAGCCGCGCTGGAAACGGACCAGCGGATTGCGGGAGTCCGGCCTGCCCGCCAGATGGCCTTCGCCCGCATGATGCGGCTTCAGCAGATACATCGCCATTGTAGGCACCAATGTGCGCGACAGGATGAACGAAGCGACCATCGCAAAGACGACCGACAGGGCCATCGGCACGAACAGGAGACCCGCGACGCCCGGCAGCAGGAACATCGGCACGAACACGATGCAGATGCACAGCAGCGACACGAAGGCGGGCGTCACGATCTGCGCCGCGCCGTCGAGAATGGCGTCCAGCACGCCCTTGCCCTGCTCCAGATGCCAGTTGATATTCTCGATCGTCACGGTCGCGTCATCGACCAGGATGCCGACCGCCAGCGCCAGCCCGCCCAGCGTCATGACGTTCAGCGTCTGTCCGAATGCCGCCAAAGCCGCGACAGCCGCCAGGATCGCCAGGGGAATAGACAGGGCGATGATGACCGTCGAACGCCAGGAGCCAAGGAACAGGAGGATCATCAGCGACGTCAGCGCGGCGGCGATCACGCCTTCATGGATGACGCCTTGCACCGCCGCCTTCACGAACAGCGACTGATCGCCCAAGGGCAGGATCTTGAGCGTGTCAGGCAGGGTGGCGGCGATGTTGGGCAGGGCATCCTTGACGCCGGCGACGATGGACAGGGTGGACGTCGCGCCATTCTTCAATATCGTCAGCAGCACGGACCGGCTGCCTTCGACATGCACGATATTCTGCTGCGGACCACTGCCGTCCCGGACATGGGCCACGTCGCGCATGGTGATGGTCGCGCCGTTCACCACCTTCACGGGCAGGTCGTTGAGCGCTTCGATGGAAGCGGGCGCATTGTTCAGCCGCACGCTATATTGCGTGTCGCCGATCTTGACGAAACCGGCCGGGTTGATCTGGTTCTGCGCCGCGATCGCGTTGCCCACATCCTGCGCCGACAGCCCCTTGGATTGCAGCGCCAGCGGATTGAGGTCGATCTGGACCTGACGCTGCCGCCCGCCGGAAGGATAAGGCATGGCAAGACCGGGAATGGTCACTAACTGCGGGCGAATCTGGTTCTGCCCCATGTCGAAAAGCTGCTGTTCGGACATGCCCTTGCCCGACAGCGCGAGTTGCAGGATCGGGACGGTCGATGCGTTGTAGTTCAGGATGAGGGGCGGGGCGATGCCCGGCGGCATCTGACGCAGGACGGTTTGCGATATGGATGTCACCTGCGCCGTGGCCGTGCGGATGTCCGCGCCCGGCTGGAAATAGATTTTGACGATGCCGACGCCCTGAAAGGACTGGCTTTCGATATGCTCGATATCGTTGACGGTCGTCGTCAGCACCCGTTCATAGGGATCGGTGATGCGGTTCGCCATGTCTTCCGGCGGCAATCCGGCATATTGCCACGCCACTGCGATCACCGGAATACGGATGTTCGGGAAGATGTCGACCGGCGTCCGTATCGCCGTCAGGACGCCGATGACCGCGATCAGGATCGCCATGACGATGAAGGTCAGCGGCCTGTTGAGCGCAATCTTGACGATACCGATCATTCACGACTCCCCGAAGCATCGCGGACGAAGGCCGGGACGCTATCTGTTTCTTTCATGGCGAGAGCTGCTGGAGGCGGAAACATGGTGATGCCTGGCGTCCAAAAGGCGGGGCCAACAGGTTGGATACTTGAATGTGACATCGCTCGGGAAGCCCAGAAGCGCGCGCGGTTTTAGGGGGCAAAGCCCGCGCTCGGCATGCGGTAGGACATTCCCGTCACGACGCCACATTCGCATCGTCCATGGCGGTTTGTATTATCTGCGTCTAATATATAATATGGCTTGATTGATATTCAGGACGACTTGATTATGGAGCTGAGGCATTTGCGCTATTTCCTCTGTGTGGCGGAAGAAATGCATTTTGGCCGCGCGGCGCTCAGGCTCGGCATTTCGCAGCCGCCCCTCAGCCAGCAGATTCGGGCGCTGGAAGACGAACTGGGCGTACGCCTCTTCGACCGGACCAGCCGCCGCGTACGCCTTACCGAAGTGGGCCGGCTGTTCGAGCCGGAAGCGCGCCAGACCCTGATGCAGGCGGAACGGGCAGTGCAGATCGCCCGCATGGCGCATCGCGCGGAGATTGGGCGGCTTGTGCTGGGCTTCACCGTATCGGGGCCTTTCGTGCCGTCGGTGGCGCGGGCGTTGTATCGGTTCCGCCAGTTCTACCCCGATGTCGAATTGATCCTCCAGGAACAGGAACGGGGCGAGCAGATCGAAAATGTCCGCAATCGCCAGCTCGATATCGGCATGGTGCGCGACTATCAAAGGCCGATCCTGCCCGATGGGCTGGTCACGCAATGCCTGCTCCAGGAAGACATGGTGCTGGCGTTGCGGGCGGATCATCGGCTGGCGGTACGTCCCGAACCGCCGCGCATCCAGGACCTGGCCAACGAACCGCTGGTTCTTTTCGGCGCGGCCAACGGCACCGGCTTTACCGAGTATTTCTTCGCGCGGTGCGAACAGGCGGGCTTTGTGCCGCAGATCGCGCATGAGGCCCGCAGCCTCGCGACATTATTGGGTCTGGTAGCCGCGGGTTTCGGCCCGACGATTATGGCTCAGTCCATGGTCAGGCTGCACATGGACAATGTCGTCAATCGCCCTTTCCATCCCCCTGTCCCCAGTTCGCTCTGGTTGATCTATAATGAGGATATTTCGCCTACGGGGCAGGCATTTCTGGACACATTGTTCGAAGAGCGGCCCTGAAAAGCGGCGCGCGCCGATCGGATTGCGGCTGTCCTTTCCGCACGCCGCCCGGCGTTTGCCCATCCCGATCACCGCCAGCCAATCTTCATGCGATCGAACGGGAACTTCCTGCACCGCCGCACGCTGATGCAGCGGAGGTTGCCTATGGCTGCGCGCGCATATTGGCAGGGCCAGATCAGGCTGGCGCTGGTGTCGATACCCGTTGAAATCTATCCGGCCACCCGATCGGGCGCGGCTGTGTCCTTTCGCCAGATTCACGAGCCTTCCGGCAAGCCCATCCGATATGAAAAGGTCGTGGCGGGCATCGGCCCTGTGGACCGCGACGAGATATTGAAAGGCTATGAGGTCTCGAAGGGCAATTATGTCCTGTTGGAAGAGGAAGAGATCGAAGCGGTAAAGATCGAAAGCCGCAAGACGCTCGAACTGGTGCAGTTCGTCGAGGCGGACGCCATCGACGTCCTCTATTATGAAAAACCCTATTTCGTGCTGCCTGCCGACGATCTGGCGGAGGAGGCCTATGCGGTGCTGCGCGATGCCCTGCGGCAGACGAAGAAGGTCGGCCTGGGCCAATTGTCCGTGCGCGGCCGGGAGCAGCTCGTGTCGCTCAAACCCTGCGGACGCGGACTGGTGCTCGAACTGCTGCGCTATGCCGATGAGGTGACGAAGGCGCAAAGCTATTTCCGCGGCCTCCCCGATGCGAAGGCCGATGCGGACATGCTCGACCTTGCCACCACGATCATCGAAAAGAAGACCGCGCCCTTCAAACCCGAAGAATTTCACGACCGCTATGTCGACGCGCTCCGCAGGCTGATCGACAAGAAGAAAAAGGCAAAAGGCAAGCGCATCATCGAGGATGTGGAGGAACCCGCCACCCATCGGGGCGGCAATGTCATCGATCTGATGGCGGCGCTCAAAAAGTCGGTGGACGGCGGCAAGCGCAGTCCACCAGCCAGCAAGCCTGCGACCAAGGCGAAGACTCCGACGAAGCGGGCTGCTCCGCCGAAACGCAAGAAGGCATGAATGGAACTGAACCCCGCGACGCCGCTGCATTTCATTGACTGGCCGATTCTCGGGCGGTTGGGGACGGCGGCGTTTTTGGGATTGCTGCTGGGCCTTGACCGGGAATTGCGGGGCCATGCGGCCGGGATGCGGACGCATGGCATCATCTGCTTCACCTGCGCGCTGATGACCATCAGCGCCATAGCCCTGCATAAACAGCTGCATGGCGAGGGCAATATCGACCCCTTGCGCGTGTTCGAGGCGTCCGCCGCCTTTACCGGCATCATCGCGGCCGGCCTCATCATGTTCAACAAGGGCGAGATCAGGAATCTCACCACCGCTGCCCATATCTGGCTGGCAGGCATGATCGGCATCGCCAGCGGCGCCGGGCAATGGCCGCTGGTCGTGAGCGCGGCGATCGTCGCGGTCGTCATGCTCACTCTGCTGCGCGTGGTGGAGGACCGCTGGATAGATCCTGGGAAGCGAAACGATTGATGGCGGACCGGGACGCCCTGGCCCCCTATAACGCCAAGCGCGATTTTGCCCGCACGCGCGAGCCCAAGGGTGTGCTCGCGAAAAAGGGCGGCAACAGCTTCGTCGTGCAGAAGCATGAAGCGACGCGGCTCCACTGGGATTTCCGGCTGGAAGTGGACGGCGTGCTCAAAAGCTGGGCTGTGACCAAGGGGCCAAGCCTCGATCCCGCCGACCGGCGGCTGGCGGTACGGACGGAGGACCACCCCTTGAGCTATGGCGATTTCGAGGGGATCATTCCCAAGGGCGAATATGGCGGCGGCACGGTGATGCTATGGGACCGAGGCACATGGGAGCCGGTCGAGGGCAAGAGCGCCGCCGACATCGACAAGGGCCACCTCCATTTCATCCTGCATGGCGAGCGGATGAAGGGGGAATGGCTGCTGGTGAAGATGAAGGGGCGATCCGGCGAGAAGCGCGAAAACTGGCTGCTTCGCAAGATCGACGACGATCAGGCGGACACGCAAACGGTTCTGGTCGACCGGGCGTTGACCAGCGTTCTGACCGGCCGGTCGATGGCGCAAATCGCCGCCGACAAGAAGGGCGCGCAGTCGCTTGCGGGCGCAAAGGGCAAGGCCTTCGCGCAGAAGATGCAGGCCGCGCGGGATCATAATGCGAAACTGAAGCCAAAGGCGCGCAAAGGCGCCGCGACCCTGCCTCGTTTCGTCAAGCCGCAACTGGCCACGCTTGTGGACAGCGTGCCGGCCGGCAATGACTGGCTGCATGAAATCAAGTTCGATGGCTATCGCGCCCTGATCGCAGTGGCGGGCGAAAAGGTGACGGTCTTTACCCGCAGCGGACTGGACTGGACCGAAAAGTTCGGGCCGCTGGTGCGGGCGATGGCCGCGCTCGCCCTGCCGCCCGCGCTGATCGACGGGGAGATCGTCGCCTTCGGCCCGGATGGCAATCCCAGCTTCTCCGCATTGCAGGCGGTGCTCAAGCGCGGCCACGGAGCGGAACGGGAGGATGCGCCCTTGAGCTTCTTCGCGTTCGATCTGTTGTCATTGGACGGTGCGGATCTGAAGCCATTGTCCACCATCGAACGCAAGGAACGGCTGGAGGCGCTGCTCCATCAGGCACAGCCACCCATTCATGTCGCCGATCATGTCATCGGCGCGGGTGAGACACTTTACCGGTCGATGTGCGAGGCGGGACAGGAAGGCATCATCTCGAAACGCGTCGACGCGCCCTATCGCGGCGAGCGGACCAGAAGCTGGGTGAAGGTGAAATGCACGCGACGCCAGGAATTCATCATCATCGGCTGGACTAAGAGCAACGCGAAAGGGCGGGGTTTCCGCTCGCTCCTCCTGGCGCAGCAGGAGGGCCGCAAACTGGTCTACAAGGGGAAGGTCGGAACCGGCTTCGACGCTCAAGGCATGGCGCATCTGGCCGAGGCGATGGAATCGCTGGAAGTGGAGGAGCCCCCGGCCGATGTCCCGCGCGAGGACGCAAGGGGCGCACGCTGGATAGCGCCGAAACTCGTCGCGGAAATCGCTTTTTCCGAATTTACGGGCGACGGTCGGGTCCGCCATGGCAGTTTCCTCGGCCTGCGCGCCGACAAGAAGGCGAAGGATGTGAAACCGGAAAAGAGCCAAACCGCTCCCGCCCCCCGAAGCGATGTCAAGATCAGCAACCGGGACCGGGTCATCTTTCCCGAAAGCGGACAGACCAAGGGGGAGCTGGCCGATTATTATTCCCGCATCGCACCCCTGATGCTGCCTTTCGCGGCCAATCGTCCGATCAGCCTCGTCCGCTGTCCGCAGGGGCGCGCCAAGAAATGCTTCTTCCAGAAGCATGACAGCGGCGCTTTTGGCGAGCATGTCCGGCAGGTCGCCATTCAGGAGAAGGACGGCGGGTCAGAAGATTATATCTATGTCGAGGATGCGGACGGCTTGCTTGCCTGCGTGCAGATGGGGACGATCGAGTTTCATGGCTGGGAGAGCCGGGCCGATGCCGTGGAAAAGCCCGACCGGATGATCTTCGATCTCGATCCCGATGAGGGACTGGATTTTGGCGCGGTGAAGCGCGCCGCGCGGGATATTCACGACCGGCTGAGCGACATCGGCCTCGTCTCCTTCGCGATGCTGTCGGGCGGAAAGGGCGTGCATGTGGTAGTGCCGCTGACGCCGGGCCATGACTGGGACAGCCACAAGGATTTTGCCAGCCGCTTCGCCCAGGCCCTGAGCGTGACCGAGCCGGAACGCTTCGTCGCGACCATGAGCAAGGCGAAACGCAAGGGACGGATCTTCATCGACTGGCTCCGCAACCAGCGGGGCAGCACGGCGATCCTGCCCTATTCGGCGCGTGCGCGTGCCGGTGCGCCCGTGGCGGTGCCGATCGGGTGGGACGAGATGGAGGAGATGAAAGACGCCCATCCGTTCGGCATCGGCGATGCGGAAAGACTGATCGACCGCGCGGACAGCCTCAAAGGTTGGGGCTTTGCCACGCAGAGGCTTCCTGAAATATGAATTTCAGCCGATTCGAGGCGGGAGCCCCCCGCATGACTCCCCTTCGCATTCAGGCCGCGATCAGATGCACCGCATTGGGCTTTGCGAGGGGCAGGCCGCCGGCCTTTGCCTGCGCCAGCAGTTCCTCTTTCCGCGCGAGCAACTGGTCCCGTAATGCGACAAGATCGACATCGGTCTTGCGGCACTGGGGTCTGCGGCATTGGGCGAACATGCCTTCGGAGGGCATTTCGCCATCGCCAGCGCGATAGGCTGGCTTACCGCGCCCTCCATCGATAGACTTGCGGGGAATGCCCAGAAGGCTGGCCTTGGCTTCGTCGCTATAAACGATGAAGCCGCGTTCGAAGGCATGGCTGGTCCCTTCTACATCGGTGAGGACGGCGCCGATCAGCCCGCCGGTGCAACTTTCGGCCGTCGCCAGTGTCAGGTGCCGCCTGCACGCCTCTTCGAGCAGGCGACGCGCCAGGACGTCAATATCTTCAGGCAGGTGGTCGACAAGCGGTTCCATGGCCTTTCCTACCGGCGGGCAAGGAGCCGGCCGACGGACGCATGGGGCGGCGGCCGGTCCGCCATTTCCTCTTGATCCTTTTCGAGCTGGGACCGGATCGCTTCGATTTCGGTATCGGTCAGATGCTCGATGCCGATGAACTCCACGCGCGCATCCACCATCGCCCGAAGCAGTTCGTCGAGTTTGGCCTGCATCGCGCAGGCATCCCGGTTCTGCGTGTTCTGGACCAGGAACACCATGAGGAAGGTTATGATGGTCGTGCCTGTGTTGATCACCAGCTGCCATACCTCCGAAAAGGCGAATAGCGGCCCGGTCGCTGCCCACAACAGGACAAGAGCGGCGGCCAGAATGAACGTCGCTGGCTTTCCCGCAAGGAAGGCGATGCGTCCGGCGATCCTGGTGAAGAACTTATTCATGGCCCAGATCCTCATGCCCATAGGGTTGATGCCGACCAGAAACGCCGACCGTGCCGCGAGGTTCATTTCGCGGCGGACGATATCATCAGGCCTGCCGTGCCGTGGGTGAGGTAGGGCGTCGAGACGCCGTTTGAACTCAGGCCAGCGAGATTCGTTTGTTGGAAAGCGAAGGAGAATCCCGATGTCCGAGATGACCGACATGATTCATGAAGACCCGCTTCCCGGCCATGAAAGCAGGCTGGAGCCGCAGCCCGAATGGGAGCCACGCTATCCCGGCTCGGGCCGTCTTGCCGGCAAGGTGGCGATCGTCACCGGCGGCGACAGCGGCATAGGCCGGGCGGTCGCCGCGCTTTATGCGCGCGAAGGCGCAGACGTGGCCATCCTCTATCTGTGCGAGCATGACGACGCGAAAAAGACCGTGGAGATCGTCGAAAGCGAAGGCGCCCGCGCCATCGCGATCGCCGGGGATCTGGGAAGCAAAGCCTTTTGCGGCCGGGCAGTCGATCAGGTCATGAAGGAATTGGGAAGCATAGACATTCTCGTCAACAATGCGGGCGAGCAGCATCCGGACGAAGACATAACCGACATTAGCGAGGAACAGCTGCGCCGCACGTTCCAGACGAATATCTTCAGCATGTTCTTTCTCACCCAGGCGGCGCGCCCGCATCTGAGGCGCGGGGCCGCAGTCATCAATTGCACGTCCGTTACAATGTATCAGGGTTCGGGCGAGCTGCTGGATTATTCAAGCACCAAGGGCGCTATTACCGCTTTCACCCGTTCCCTGTCCGAAAGCCTGATCGGGGATGGCATTCGGGCAAACGCCGTAGCGCCCGGCCCCATCTGGACCCCGCTCAACCCCTGCGGCGGCGCGAGTCCGGAAAAGCTGGAGCATTTTGGCGAATCCACGCCGATGGGCCGTCCGGGCCAGCCCAATGAAGTGGCGCCCAGTTTCCTTTTCCTGGCCTGCGACGATGCCAGCTATATGTCGGGTCAGGTGCTGCATCCCAATGGCGGAACCATCGTGAATGGGTAGGGTGGAATGTGAAAAGGCCACGGGTATGAACGGAGGCAAGGATATGGCCGACCTTGGGAAAATCGCAGGATGTGAATTAAAGTAAAGGTGACGCCTTGCCTCTTGCTCTGGCTCGCGATAGGGAGCCGCCTTCCAGCGCATGCGGAGCGGTGGCCGAGTGGTCGAAGGCGCTCGCCTGGAAAGTGAGTATACGTCAAAAGCGTATCGAGGGTTCGAATCCCTCCCGCTCCGCCACACACCACTAAGTTATTGATATAAAAAGAAAAAACCTCGGAAAGTGGCGCGGTTCCGCGCCGTTTGCGGAGATGGCCCGGTCTGCAGAGAGCGTATCAGGGGCAACAATTGGTCGCTCCGACGGCTTTTTCTCCGTCGCCCATTTCGGCAGTACGGAGTGGCCGAAGCGATGGGTACATCATGTGCGCGATCGCAGGAGGGCCCCGATCCACCAGAGATGGCAATCTTGTAGCGGTTGTTGCAGGCTGCAGGAATTCTCTCGGTACGGACTTATTGCCTGGCAGGAGGTCTGCCACACAGACCGGACTTACCGATGCGGGACTATATTTATCGCGTGATTTCCGATGGTTACACGACTCCAGTCTGGCGTTTCGAATCTCTTTTCCTCCGCCACACATAAGTCGTTGATACAGAGCGATTTTCTTTCCCGCCGAAAGGCGCGCGGTTCCGCGCCATTTGGAGAGGTGGCCCGGTCTGCAGAGAGCAGATGGAGCGCAAGATTCGAGCGGTCAGGCGGCTTTTTCTCTGTCGCCCAATTTGGCAGTACGGAGTGAGGGTGCCGCATGGCGTGCTCGCGTTGGTCCTGCAACGCAAAGCGGCGCCGAAGCGCCGTTGGTATCGTGATGGATGGATACCGTCACATCCCGAACAGGGCGATCTGCTCGTCCCAGTCGATCGGCAGACTGGCGGTGCGTAATGATGTCGCGCTGACCGATGCAGGCTGGGTCCCGGCGAGGATGGCCTTGACGATCGAGGGCGCGAGAAAGTTCAGCCGGACGAGGCGCGATACCCAGGAGTCATTGACCTTTTCCTCGCGGGCGATTGTGGCGATGTCGATCGTGCCGTTCTGAAGCTGTTGCCACCACCCTCGCCCCTTGCGCAGCAACTCGACGAGGCCGGGATCGGGCCTGTCCTGTAAGACCGGTCGGCCATCACGCTGAACCAGCCGGATGGCTCGGCCGGTGTGGGTCAGGCGAACCGGCGAGGTGAGCGGGATCGAGGTCTGTGTATCTGCCGGATGCTCTACAGCCAGAGTTGTGCATAGCGTCGTGACTGACAGCTCAACCGATATCTCGCGTGCTTGGACGGCGACCTTTGCTACAAGATCGCGGATCGTATCGCGCTGCTTGCCGCGGATGGAAGTGGCAAGCTGTTCGGCCTGTTTGAGGATCATACGCAGACGATCGCTTTCGAGCGGTATCCCTGCTTGCGCGAGCAGGGCCAGCGGATCATCGAGCGCCTCGGCCAGAAGCTGGCTGACGGCTGCCTCGATCTCCAGCGCTGGTATTCGTAGGCCGTCGGTCGACCTTGCGTCTGGATCATGCTGGAGCGACCGGCTCACATAGTAACGATAGCGGACCTTCCCCTTGCAGGCATGGACAGCAACCAGCGGTTCGCCGTGCTGATCGAAGACGCGGCCCGCAAGCAGGCTGGGCGACTGTGCCGTGCCGCCTGACCTCTCACCCTGCAGATTGGCGGCAAGCATCCGCTGGACGCTGTCCCAGGTTGCACGATCGATGATCGCCTCATGTTTTCCGGCATGGACCTGCCCCTTGTGATGGATCTCGCCGATGTAGATCGGATTGGAGAGGAGCTTATAGATCTGCCCCCGGGTGAACGGACGGCCACCTATCGCCCTCCCGGTCGTGGCAATGCGCTCAGGAGCAATGATACCTTCGCGGGTCAGTTCGCAGGCAACCAGGCGAACATTCCCCAGATCGAGGTAACGCGCGAAGAGGTGTCGGACGATTTCGGCATGCTCTTCGACGATCGCCAGCGTCCTGCCATCGGGCTTGTAGCCAAGCGGCGGGTTGCCACCCATCCACATGCCACGCGCCTTGGATGCGGCGATCTTGTCGCGGATGCGTTCTGCGGTGACCTCGCGTTCGAACTGGGCGAAGGAGAGCAGCATGTTGAGCGTGAGCCGGCCCATGCTGTTGGTCGTGTTGAACGACTGGGTCACCGAGACGAAGGATACGTTCGCCTTGTCGAAGGCCTCGACCAGCTTCGCGAAGTCCAGCAGCGAGCGGCTCAGCCGGTCGACCTTGTAGACGATCACGATGTCGATCCTGCCGGCCTCGATGTCCTTCATCAGCCGCTGCAGCGCTGGCCGTTCCAGCGTTCCACCCGACAGCCCGCCGTCATCATACTCATCGGGTAGCAGCGTCCAGCCTTCGGACGCCTGGCTGAGGATATAGGCGGCGCAGGCCTCGCGCTGCGCATGGAGTGAGTTGAAGTCCTGCTCAAGACCCTCCTCGCTCGATTTTCGCGTGTAGATCGCGCAGCGGATTTTCTTCATGCCGCTGCCTTTCGCTGTTTGAGGCCAAAGAAGGCAGGACCCGACCAGCGCGTACCGGTGATGGCGCGGGCTACCTCGCTGAGGCTTTTCCAGCGCTGCCCGTTCCACTGGATCGCGCCGGTATCATCGACCGTGACGACATGCACTTTGCCCTGCCATTCGCGGACCAGCCGCAGGCCGGGCGCGAGCGGCATCGCACGCGGGCGAGCATCACCCGATCCTTCCAGCTGCAGTCGGACAGAGCGCGACAGGCCACCCTTTGCCCTGGCCTGTATCTCGTAGCCCAAAGCAAGCCGCAGCATGGCAACGCTGAGTCGAGGCACCGGACGACCGGTGAGTTTTGCCCACCGGGCCTGTAGCTTGCTGCGGGACATGTCCGCGATGTCCCGCAGCGCTTGATCGACACCGGCCACGATCATACCTCCGCCGCGATGCGGTAGCAGGTCGTATCTCCGCGTTTGTCCTTCGCGATGCTATGGCCCTTCTTCCGGAGGCCGGTCAGCGCGGCGCGGGTGGTGTGGGGCAACCAGCCAGTGGCCGCGATCATCTCGTCGAGCGTGGCGCCCTCATCGCGCCGAAGGAGTGACAGCACCGTGCCAATCTTGCTGACCGGGCGGGATGAAGGTTCAGATTCGGGACGCGACTTCTCCCCGGGTTCTTCGGGCGACCGAGCTTCTCCTTCGTCCTGACCTGCGCCAATGGCGGCTCGGCCAGCGGCAGTGATCTGCACATCAATCAGCTGGTTCTTGTCTGCCGGCCACAGATCGCTGATATCCGAAGCATCGGCTTTCGCCGCCAGGCCGCGCCGGAGAAGGGATTTGATAGCCTTGTCAACTGCGGGTGTACGTTCGCCGATGCTGTCCGGTGGCGGCAGCAAACTGCCGTCGTCGCGCTGTGAAGCGGTCGACAGAAGGATGAGTTGAAGGTCGTTGAGGCGTAGGGTTTTGGTCATGGATGGTGCTCCTGCTTCGGAGCGGCAGCGCGCCGCTCCCACCACCCGAAGCCCCGCCGGTCATGCCGGTCGGGGTAGCGGCCGATCTGACCGGCCGCGATTCAGTGATGACAGTAATGCTTCGTTCCTCCGTGAAGTCGAATGGAATATGCGAATACGCTGCAAAAGCTGGATCTGGACTTCGTCGATCCTCTGCGGCTTCGTCGGACCATGTCCGAAGACGCCGAAGCCTGCCGCGCGATTATCCGCCGATTGTTCTATCTTGTCACGATCGCCGCCGAAGACGCGGCGGCAGTGGCGGTCGAGGGACAGTCCAGGAGATTGTCGCCCGATCAAGCGAGGGCTTACGCAGCCAGGTTTCGGGAAATGGGCATAAGGATCGAAATCCTCTCGTCGGCAATTACAGAATTAATTGACGGCGTTGGAAAAGATGATGAGACCACCTGATTACTGCGACTGTCGGGCTATAGGGACTGACCGGCAAGTTCGGTTGCCAGGAAGGCTTAAACCAGCCCTTTGCGTTCAGCCACATTTTGACGAAGACTAGAAGAAGACATGCGTTCAGTCACACTGTTCACTCCCTTCACGCGCAAGTTTCGCGAATTCGGCACCTCGTGATAAATCTTCCGTGAAGTAAGTTGTGGCAATCGGTAAGCTCTACGAATTTTGTGGGAGGATTCACATGACAGGCGAGCTCGGCAAGGCGAGTGACGATTTGGCAGCACCTGCAGCCACCGACCAAGAGTTGTCGGAAATCGGCATCGCCATTCAGACCTTGCAGGACAAGGGGTGGCTCGCGAGCGCCTGATCCGTTGTCCTAAGCTACTCCTTGGCTGACGAAGAGGTTAGTGCGGTGCCAGATCAGGCGCTTCCGATGTTTGTCGGTCAACGGGATCGGATCCTGCCAGCGCAATTCGGCGCGAGCGCTCTCGCTCAAGGAAGGTGAGAATTGCGGCTGGCCTTCGTCATCGAACGTCACCAGCCCTCGATCGAAGGCAGCATCCCATAAGGCCGAGAGCAGAAGGCCGTTGTGAACGTCCAAGCGCCCGGCGTCGCTCGTGCAATCCTTCCACGGCACGATGTGCGACGCGCGCAGCAGCGCCGTATCGGTGATGCCGGTCAGCGGGCATTGGCCCTGCCAATAGTCGATCAGGCCCGAGCGGAAGATGTCCTGACCAATTCGCTGGACGATGACACGTTCGGCCTCGGTCGTCTTCGGCAGGTTCTTGACCTTCGTCTCGAACTCCTGAAGCGGTGCATCAGGAAGGCTCGCCGCAAGCTGGTAGATGCGCGGCAACACCGCATAGACTTGTCCCAGCGTCTCGCAGGCGTAGCGGGCAAGACCTGGTCCCGGCATGTCAACGACGGGTATATCGAGCTCTTCAACGACGCCCGCATGATCGAGGGCGAGAAACCACGGGCCCTGTGCGCCTGCCGCGGCGAGATGGATCGTGCCGGGCACCGTGGTCGAGCTGAAGCCCGCCCAGCCCCCGCATTCGCCCAGCTTGCGGCGGAAGCCATTCTGGAACGCGACCTTGTCGCATTCCTGGCGGATGACGAAGGGCTGCGGCGCTTCGATCATTGCATATTGATCCTCATAGGTCGCAGCCCAACAACCGCTCGCGGCCAGGCGCGCCGCGCAAAACCGCACGCCGCCAAGGCTCTTTGTTGATATCCTGCGGCGGCCTTGTCGTCGTTGTGATCAAATACTGAAAAGTACCACCCGCCAACTCTTCTTCGAGTGCCCGCAAAAGCCGGAAATGCTCATCATAGATCGTTTGCCCCAAATCGGCCTCGCGCGGACTATCGTGGATCAGAAACGCGGGGATGCGCGTTCGGCCTTCAATACTCAGGCAAAGACAAGCCAGATCGAAGGCGAGCACTTTCAAAGACTGAATGGCCGCTGTTCGCCTGTCGCCCCCGGCCTCAACACCAATCTCAAGACCTTTGCCGGTCAGACGCACGATACCCTTAGCGTCCTCACCGAGCAGGCGCTGAATGACCGCTGAAAATTTCTGCGATATAGCACCGATAGCCTTTGCCTGTTTATCCTCGAACCCCCGAAGTTGTTCGCGGACGCGTTGCAAGTTTTCTTCCAGTTTTGTGATCGCGGATTCGGCGCGTGCCAGCTCATCGACAAGTTCTGTGGAACGCTGAACATCTTCAACATTTCGGGTAGCTGTGCGCCAGCTTGTGCTTCGAGCGTCAGTAGCCTTCTCAAGGCGATCCACGCGCTCTTCCGCTTGCTGCGCCTTCTGGCTGGCCAGAGCGATTTTGGGCTTTAGGGCAGAAATTTCAGCCTTAATGCTAGCTATCGTTTGTCGCTGGGCCTCAATTTCCTGACGTTTCGCATCCCATCGCGCGCGACACTGGGCTTGATCAGGCAGTTTGTGGGACAGATTGCAGCCATCCGCCAGCGCTGTGTCGATTGGCACCTCGCAGATGGGACAGACCGGACTAGCCGCAGATTGAGCGGCTGCCGAAAGCCCCGGAATTTCACTGCTCATCTGCGTGAGTAGCTTTTCTTCGAGAGGCAACTTCGCATCGAGTTCAGCGGCCTTCAGCTCAGTGTCGCGCAATGCAATGCGCGCATTTTGAGAGGTACGCCTCGCTCCATCGAGTTCGGCGCTAACTCCTGATGGAAGTTTTGCCGCCGCTGCGAGTTTCTCCTCCGCGACCGACTTCAGGGTCTCCAGAAGAAGAGGCGTGTCCGGCAATGCTGCATCGCCAAGACCGAGATCGCGAACGAGGCGTGCCAGGCGCCGCCCTTGATCCCATTCGAGAAAAGACCTTTGCCGTTTTGCTTGATCGAGTTGGCTTGCAAGGTCCTGTTCCTGGCGCCGTGCGGCTTGCTCTTCTTCCGTAATAGCGTTCAGAAACGCCCGCATCGCAAGCAAACGAGGCCCCTTGGCGTCACCACTTCCGGGTTGTGGCGTATCCGATCCTGATGCCGACGAGCGCCAGTCGAGGACGTCGTCAAAACGGCATTCCTGATCGCGCGCCGCCCACGCGAGAGCAACCGGCCAGGCCCGCTGACCAACCGAAAGTCGCGCCAACTGGGAGGTCCCTTCGCCAAGGATCGTGGCCTCGATGGCGTCGATGAGCGGCTCTATGCCGGTCGCCGTTCCCTCCATCTTCGCAACAATATCGAGGTTGCCGTTCACAATAGCGAAGTGCTTGCGGGCAATGCCGAGCGGCCTCGTTACCGCCCAGCACACTCCGTCAAGCATCACTTCAGCACCGACGACGCCGTTCAGAAATGTCGTGGAGATGGCATCGCGCTGGACCTCATCGGCGAAGCGGGACTCACCGAGGCAATACCGCAGCAAACGGCAGAACAGCGTCTTCCCGCTGCCATGGCCGATTGCACGTCCGCCCCCTTCCGGATCGTCATCTCCGTCAGGCGACCAGATGATGTTTAGCCCGGGCCGCAACTCGATGTCTCGAATGATCTCGCCGCCCGGTTCTTTCCAGATTTTCAGCCGTCGCACCCAAAGCCTCGGCTCCGTGAGGTTTTTCGGAACCTCAACGTTCAGTGGCTGAACCGGAAAGAGATCATCCTGCTGCGACATTTGCGATCCAGTCCCAGATCTCGCCGGGAGCAGCCTTCATGGTTGCGTCGATGTCCAGGTTTCGCAGCGCGTTGATGACAAACCCGGCGCGCCCTTCTGGCCAGCCCGCCGTGTCAAAGGCATCCAGACCTGTGCCTGGCGCCCAGGTTCCCTCTGCAAGGTCCTCGATCAGTCGACCGTTGCCACGATGGTTTGTGATGGCGGCATTCCACCCCGGCGTGGTCCGGGCGGCGAAGCCGACGACATTCCCGGAGCGAGGCTCTGCCTCCTGGCCCACCAGCCGCCGCCATTGGGCTTGATCCTGAGGCGGAAGAAGCGGTGTAAAAAGGTAGGGCTCAAGCATGATCGCCGCGGTCAGACGGACGGTGCGGATTGGTGTTGGACCATCCAACGACTTCAAAATCGCCGCCAGTGCCGCCGACGGATCGTGCTGCGGAGACGGCACCGCGCGAGCCCAGGCAGCGTCGGAAATTTGCTCGAGCGGCGGAAGCTGGATGCGTTGCCGCAATGGAGCGACGTCGAAATCCTCCGCACCATGACAAAGGCTGATGTCAGCGGGCGGCGGGGACAAAGGCGTCTGGTACGCCATACCTGATGCCTTCGCCTTCGCCATCGCGTCGTAGGCGGTCAGAACCAGCCGCTTGGTGCGGAACTCGCCATGGTCGCGCTCTTCATATTTTCGGAGGACGGTGAACGAGTTCAGGACCCAGTCGGATTGCTCCCTATCCAAACCATAGAGGTGCAAGACTGCCGCATCGATTTCTGCCTGGAGGATTTGACGGCGCGATGGATTCCATCTGAATGGAGGTGTTTCCCTTCCAATACTTTTTGCGAGGCTTTGGAGTTCCCAATTCGTGTAGAAGAGCTCGATTGCGCGATTGTTCAACCAAGCACGAACCTCCTCCCCAAGCCATGCAGGTGCCCCCTCAAGCTTGGCGCGCTCAAGCATTGGCAACTGTTCAACAATAAAAAATGTCATTCTGCTGGATTTCTGACGAACCGCGTAGTCGACCACCAAGCTTGAGAGAGTGGCAGAGAGCGCCAGTGCGTCTTTGGCAGAGGTATCGGTTGTCAAATAGGGGGAAGCGTGCCCCATTGCTGTTAGCGGCAGGATCGTACCAATGAATGTCCGTTCTGACGGGCCTACGTCTCTCCACGAGAATAACCAAGGCCTTCCAGCGTCCTCGCCAAGCGTCTCCTTGGCCAGTTGAGCATCTACCCAGTAACGAGGCTGAATTCGATATTTCGCTGAGTTGTGCTTTTCATCTGAGACCCTAGGAAGAACGCCCTTGTTGGCCTGCTTCTCGGTCTGATTTTCATAGGTGCCGTACCGGTGGTCGAAGTGCCAGAACATCTTGCCCTCATAAAGAGGGTAGACCTGTCGACCGTCACGAAGCACCGCGAGCGCGCCCCGACGTTCTTCAATTAGTGGTGCAACCGCCTCATGGTCTATGAAGTGGCCAGAGTCATTTGCCATATCGAACATTCGCCTGAACCGGACATTCCAATCGTTTCGGAGAACCGTGCTGTCTTGCTTCTCGACTAGAATCGGCGCAGCCGTGTGGATGGCAGCCGTGACTTTCGCGTCTCTCGACCACCGAAAGGCGGGAAGGTTTAGGGTGTTCGGGTTGATGGCCCTGATTTCATCGACGGTGAGCGCGTACCGCTTTGCGGGATCGGCAATTTCTGCAGGCTGCCTGATATGTGCCGTGAACCACGGCTGCTCGATCTT
The DNA here is from genome assembly GCF_001456115.1 of Sphingobium baderi. Taxonomy (NCBI): domain Bacteria; kingdom Pseudomonadati; phylum Pseudomonadota; class Alphaproteobacteria; order Sphingomonadales; family Sphingobiaceae; genus Sphingobium; species Sphingobium wenxiniae. The sequence continues at coordinate 1,013,704 of NZ_CP013264.1, forward strand.
GACCTGAGTGCCGCCGATGGTGAGCAGCCCGAACTTCGTTTCGTTGTGCACATCCTTGAAGATCTTGTCTTCGTTCTCGAAGCCGTAGAACGAGACCAGAGATTTCTCCGACAAGAGCTGGCGCAGGAACTCTCGGTAGGTGAAGCCGACCACCAGACCATTCGGAATGATCAGGCCAGCTCGCCCCGTGGGATGGAGGGCCTGCCAAGCAAGATCGGTGAACACGGCGTAGGTGTTGACGTCTCCGACGCCGCCTCGCGGGAAGCGCCCGGACTCGCGCATGAAATGGCTTTCGGTCGCGGCGGTTCTCAGCGCGTCCTGCCATTCTCTAGCCAGGCGCGGGTTGGTTTCGTCCAGCCGTTCGATCAGCTTCTTGCGCGCGGCGGCATTCTTCGCCGTTGCAATTTCGGCATCCCGAAGCGCGAAAAACTCCTGTTCCTGAAGTTTGACACGCTCCCACGGCGGATTGCCAAGCACAACGTCGAAGCCGCCCCGCTGCATGATATCCGGAAACTCAAGCGGCCAATGGAAGGCGCGCGCCTCGCGCGCGACCTTGGGCGCATCAACCATCGCGTTCCGGATCTTGCCCTGATTGAGCGCCATCCAGATTTCTTCGGTTGTCGGGACGGTTCGCTCTGACGGGCCTGTTGGAGCGTGGCCAGTCTTGGGCAGCAGGAACGCTGCGATAAAAAGGTCGCAGGCGGCCTTTGCGCGGACGAAGTCCTGCTTTTTGCGAAGTTCCTTGAAGCGTGCGGCTTTAGTGCCGATTTCCTCCAGTGTGTCTTCGGGCAGCTCACGGAAGCCAGAGAAGTCGACCGCGAACGGCTTGGTCTCGGGCAGTTCGTTGAGGCCGGTGCTAAAATCGAAACCGCCTTGGCCGGTTTTTGCCGCAGCGTTTATCTTCTTGTAGATGCTGGCGATGTCCTTGTCGTCGCCCGTCAGCGGTTTGTACGCGGCATCAGGAATGCCCTCCTCCAGCACCTTCAGGTCGAAGACGCCGAGCAGTGCGTCGCCGCAGCGGATCTGCGCGTCGAAGAAGCCCAGCGGTAGTCCGGGGTCGACCGTCTCGATCCAGAGCGCGACCTTGGTCAGCTCCACCGCCATCGGGTTGCGGTCCACCCCGTGGATGCAGCAGCGCGCTACATCGCGCAGGGCATGGCGGAAGTCGTCCATCGAAGGCGTGCCCTCGGCCCGGATGCGTGCGAGCCGCGTGGCGATGCGACGGGCGGCGGCCAACAGGAAGTGGCCAGAGCCGCAGGCAGGGTCGATGACCGAAAGCTTCAGCAGCGCCTTGGCGGGATCGTCCGCCTCGGCCTCGGTCTTGTCGAGCACGGGATCGAGTGCGGTATCGAGTAGCGCCTGAACCAGGCTGTCGGGCGTGTAGTAGGACCCAGTGGTCTTACGCTGGTTGCCCTTCTGCTCAGCTGCCTCGGACGCGAATACGAGCGTCTTGCCATCATCGCCCAGCTGCGGCTGGAGTTCGAGGAGGGACTCGTAGACCGAGCCCAGTTCCTCGGTTTCCATCGCACGCCAGTTGACGGGGACCATGCCGGTTCTATCGGCAAGCCAGGAGAGGCGATAGAGCGCCTCCATGAAGGCCCGGTTGCGCAGGCGGGCGGTTTCGAGGTGGGGCAGCCTGTCTTCGGCGAAGAGGCCGCCGAGCGCCGGCAGCGCAAGCGCCTCCTGCCCATGGGCGAGCGCGCGGAAGACGATCTTGATGCCCTCGTAGCGGTCGTGATGCTTGTCCCAGGTGGCGGCGCGGTAGCACTGCTTGCGCAGGGCGGCGAGGCTATAGCCCTGCGCGTAAAGCGCGCGTGCGTCGGTCTTTGACTTCGTGGGATGAAGGAGGTTCCGGTCCTCGGCGACCATCAGGAAGATCAGCCGGTAGACGAGGCGGAGGAGCTCGTTGAACCAGGCGGTGAGGTTCACCTCGCCGGATTTCAGCTTGGCGGCGAGGCCGGGGTTGGCCTCGAGGAAGCCCGAGCCCAGAACCTTGAGAGCAATCTGGACCTGGGCTGCTAGGCGCTCGCGGGCGGCCTCGCCCTCGCGCGTGCCGGACTCGCGCCAGCGTTCGAGGGGGCAATCGGTGGCCGGGGTGCCTGCGGTGCCGAAACGGGACCGGTGGATCAGCAGCCAGAGTGCGGCGAAGGATGCGATGTCCTCGGTCGAGAAGATCTGGGCGAGATCGGCTTCGATGTACGCCGGGCGCGTCAGGGACGCGTTGTCCCGCATGAGCCGAAGGTGGATACCATTGGTGACGATGCCCCACAGCGCTTCCTCGGAGTCGTTGAGGTAGTCCTGAAGGGCGAAAGCGGGCGAGCGGGAGCGGTCGACGGACAGGGTCGGGCTGCGGCGGTCCAGCGTCTCGCTCGGCGGGACCACGACCATGGCGACCCGGCCGCTCGCGATCATGGCGAGCGGCGCGGCGGCAGGAGTCAGGTCATGAAAGCCGAAGGTCTCCTTGAAGAAGCCCGCTACGAAACGGCGGGTGGCGTCCTGCGACGGCGCGTCGAGTTTCGCGAAGGCATCAATATGTGATTGCCCGACGCGGAACGCCGTCGAGATTTCCTCGCGGATCGTGAGACCCTTGCGGACGGCGTAGTCCTCCGGCGCCTGTTCCGGGGCATCACGCTGATCGATCCTCGCGATCATCGCGGGCGCGATCAGGTTGCCCTCGAGGCTGAGCGAGGGCCATGCGGACATATCGGAGATCGATTTGCGCGCCATGATCACATCTCGCCCGGCATAAGGACGAACAAGCCGATCACGTCGGGCGGGAGGACCGCCTCGACGCTGACGCGCGAGATGGATCCGGCTGCGGTACGCAGACGAGCATGGTCCTCGACGAGCTCCGCCGCCCGCTGCTCGACGAAAGCCGCCAATGGCCCAGCGAGCAGGTCGGGCAGTTCCGCCTTTGCGGCATTGATCATCCGATCTCGTGCGATCGTTGCGAGGTCAGCGGTGGCCGGCGTGCTGAGCATGTCGCGGACGTCTTCGCCTGTCGCCACGATGCTTTTCCCTTGAAGAGCAACCAGGGCAGCTTCTTCAGCCAGCAGGAGCTGCTCCTTTCGGCCGTGGATCGTGAGCTTGTAACGAACGCGTAGGAGTGCGACGCGTGTCATCGCCGAGACGGCCGCTGTCGGCCACGCACCGACGCGGCCGACGCCGAGATCCGGAAGCGCCTCCTGATCCAGCGAAGCCTCGACAAGGCTCTCGGCAAGAGACGCCGTCAACGGATGGGTTCTCGTCAACAGAGAGGTGCCAGAGGGAGCGGGCTCGGCTGCGGCAAGTCTGACCGATTTCTCTAGGCCCCGCTGTTCGAGCTTCTCCTTCAGGCTCTGCTGAAGGGCGTGGACGTGAGCAATGTAGACGTTCCGCTTCTTCTCAAGCGGAACCCCGAACCGCGACATCGCGCGCTCCACGAAAAGCCTTGTGTCCTCCGGAGAGCCAAGCAGGCTCCTGACCTTGTCCCATTCCGGCGCCACCTCGGAGGGCTTCATCGCATTTTGGGCGAACCGCGCACGGGACTTCTTCTCATTTTCGCTGGCGTCGCGCCAACGCGCTTCCATCACCTTCGTGCCATCCTCCAGGCGAAGGTCCAGAGTGAGCTGTTTGTGCCCACCACGGCGGAGCATCATCGCGCACATCAAGGCGTGTGTGACCGGCCCGCGCTCGTCAGGCAGCGGAACCGTTACCCCGGTGGCCTTCCTGATTTCCTCGGCTTTGCGAAGGATCACGTCGAGGACAGCACCATCAATGGCACTGTCGGGCGAGAACATCATGATTGAACGAACCAGTTCGGCCGGCTGGCCGAAGCGGTCAACCCGTCCTTCACGCTGCTGATGCCGGGTCGGGTTCCACGAGAGGTCGTAGTGCACAACCGTGTCGAAAAGCTGCTGCAGGTTGATGCCTTCGGAGAGGCAGTCGGTCGCAACCAAAATCCTCTGGGCGCCTTCTTCCTTGTCTTCCAGCGCCATCTCCGCAACGCGATCGCGGCGCTCGTCCGGGGTCAACTCTCCGGTTACGGACTCGATTATGAGCTTTGGGAAAGCCTTTCGCAGCCCAGCCTTTACGTGATCGGCGGTTGCCAGATACCGACAAAAAACGACCGGGTTGGCACCGCTCTTGATCAGAGGCTTGAGCGCACTGACGAGGGCATCAAGCTTGGGATCGTTCGCTTCAAGGAGGCCGCTCGCCTGATCGATGAGAGCACGGAGCGCGGGATCATCCGAGAAGGCCATACTTGGCTCAATGTCCACGGCATCTTCGTCGTCGCCGTCTTCGTCATAGATCTGCGGTTCGAGACGGTCTGCTTCGTTGGCAGCACGATTTCTCAAAGCACTCAGCGCGGCAGCCGGCGATGAGCCGACGCAGCGCATGAGAGCGAGGGTGCCCCAGAATGCGAGGCGCTGATCCCTCTTCTGCTCCCCAGCCTTCGAGACTACCGAGAGGCAATAGTCTAGGACCGCTTCCTGGAATGCCAGGTGCTCGGGCGATAGACGGTACGCATGTTCGGTGGTTTCGTGTTTCGGGAATGATCTGTCCTCGTGCCAATCCCCCTCGACGAGGTCCACTCGACGCCGCTGTACAAAATGCCTTGCAAGGCGCTCTCGGTATCTCGCGCTGTCGAAGTCGAGTGTGCCGAAGTCCTGGTCGATCAGTGATAGCAGTCGTGCAAATGCTTCTTCGTCACCTGAATGCGGCGTGGCGGTCAGCATGATGATCCGCCGCTCCGGGTCCCTCGCGAGTCCCTGAAGCAATTCAAATCGCTGCTGCTTGCCCTTGTGGGTGCCGACACAAGCATGGGCTTCATCAACGATCACGAAGTCGGGACAGGCACGAGCGAACCCCTCCCGACGCTTCTCGGCCTTGATGTAATCGAGGCTCACGACCGTGTAGGGATAGGCGTCAAAGAGCGTCTGTGCGAGCGGTAGATTGCGTTCGAGGCGTGCCGCGCTACCGGAAGTCACGGGTACTGCGTCAACTCCGAACCGATCCTTGAGCTCGATGATCCACTGATCCACCAAGTGGGGTGGGCAAAGAACTGAGAAGGAGTCGACCTCGCCCCGGTCCATAAACTCCCGCAGGATTAGGCCCGCTTCTATCGTCTTGCCGATACCGACATCGTCCGCGATCAACAGTCGCGGCACCTGGAGCCTTAGTGCCATGAGCAACGGAACAAGCTGATACGTCCGCGGCTCGAAGGCGAGTTGCGCGGCAGATCGGAATGGCCCGGCACCGCGGCGAAGTGTGAGACGTAGGGCATCTGCCAGAAGTGCTGCCTTCGCCTGGACGGTGCTCCGGGCATCCTCGGGCAGATCAAATCGCGCGGCTTCGACCGATGAGATTTCTAGCGAGGGGGCCAGAACGACGACGTCGTTCTCGTTTCCTGACAGCGGGCGAAGCGCAAGAACGCCTTCGCGCGGTGCTGGGAGAGTTACCCATTCGCGGCCACGGGCGCGCACCAGATCGCCAGGTGAGAAACTCAGCACCATCTCACCCCTTCAAGAGATCAAGTAGTTTCTGTGGAACGCCGGCTTCAGGCGAGGCTGGAAGTTCCAATAGCTCCCACCCCTTGTTGGCCGCATCACTGGCCACACCAGGAGAAATCGACTGGGTGGTGGCAGCCACAAAGTGGCCCCGCCATACGAACTCAGCTTCCGTCCCAGCAAAGCCAATGCCCATCGTGTCGACGCCGGGGAGACCGGCTTCTTCGAAAGCCTTCAGCCACGGCGACAACGTACTATCGCGCGCAGAGCGTTTTTCGAGCACTGTGCGGCCGCGAGCGAGATTAACCAAAAGCTGGGTGACTTCACTACTGCTACGGTCGATCTGCTCGTGATCCGGCTGGTTGAAGTATGACAACAGACAGCGGTAGCAGCCTCTGACGCAGGCCTCGTCTGCCTTTTCGGCCAACAGGTCAGCATCTCCGCTTGAGACTGCGGAGTCGATGTTCTCGAAGTGCATGAGCCCGAGAGCTGTCCGCGCAACTTCGCTGATCGCCTCCGGATTATCCATCAGGCGAGTAAGAACACCGGCGCCGCCCTCCGTTGCTTCGTAAGCAAGGATGGCGCGGCGGTTGTCGCGGGCTGGAAGCGGCTCGCCCAGTATCTCGCCTTCTTCAAGCTGGTAGACGACCTCGATGCCCCGCAAAAGCGCATGCTGAACGGTGGTAATCGTGCTCGCGTCGTAGTCTTCCGGTTTCTTGAAGCGGAACAGAAGCGCGTTTTTGCGGTCTCTAACGATAGGCACGATTCGAACCGGCTTGATCACGTCGGGTGGAGCGTCGGTCTCCGTATCCTCATCTTCAGATTTCGCCCAGTAGCCGGTCCGGGGATCGATGTTGAAGCCGAATACCGTCTGATCCTTTCGGCGCTTCAGGCCTTTGTTCAGACGGCTTATCTCGGCGCTATTGGCATATTGCAGCGCGAGCAGTGAAGTCTCGCCGCACTTGAATTCAGCGTTTGTGACCTGAAGCTGATCATCCTTCTTCGGCCACGCGAATACGGTCTGGATGTCGAAGCCTTGCCGCACGCGCTCTTCATCGTTCGCGGTGATGCGCTCAGTGGGCGCGGCCTCGACGTTGTCGATGCGGAGCGTGCGCTTGATTGGGACTTCGCCGGCCATGTGCGCATCGCAACCATGGCAGCGCTCCACCTCACCCTCGTGGCAAGCTCCGCAATTCGCACAGATGTAGATGTCCTTGGTCGCGAGTTCCGACCCATCGCCTTCGCGAACCTCTGGAGGGAGCTTCGCCTTCATCACCCGATAGGCGCGACCTTCGTGGTAGATCAGGCTCCGTGGCCCAAACTCTGAGATTGCGAGAAAACGTGCGCGAGAGAGGAAGGAGCCGGTTTTTCCCTCGCCGGGCACAAAGGCGTAGAGCGGCAGACGAGGAAAATTGTATCCAGGCAGGAAGCCTTCCGTCGCGAGGTAGCGGTATGAGTAGAAGTCGGAACCGTTTGAAGCCTTCCCTTGCTCAAGGATCGCTATCTGGTCGCTGGCCTGCATCTGCGCCGCCTTGATCTTGCGGCGGTCGACGGCCGAGAGACCTGTTATCTCCGAGCGGGCGTTGGCTTCGGCCAGCTGGGTGCGAGCAGAATTGTAAAGTTCGCGCCAGCGGTCGAACGCTCGATCGAATTCCTTCGGAGCGTTCATTGCCACATGAAGCACGAACTCTTCCGGGTCCTCCATCCAGACAGGTATTGCCCCTTGATCAGCTGCCAGAATCTGTTCGAGGACCCGCTGCATGGGTGCGCGCGCACGGGAGACGAGATCGGCCTTGGAAATGCTGGTCAGGATCTCTTCCTTGAGCGGATAGCGGTCGCCACCAAGATCGAGGATGTCCGGGATGTCCGGCGAGAGTGCTAGGCGGCTCTCAGCGAGCCAGACCGCATGCAGGTGCGAGCGCACCAGTTCTTCGTTCGTGATGTCCAGCGCAGGCGGGCGCACGACACCCGCCACCATGTCATTGCGGCGCTCGAAGAAGTACTGATCGTGTGGAGAGCCCGATGCACAGTACGTCACCACAACCGCTGCCTGGCCGGACCGGCCCGAGCGGCCAGCGCGCTGCGCGTAGTTGGCGGGCGTCGGCGGGACATTCCTTAGATAGACAGCATTGAGAGCCGAGATGTCGACCCCAAGCTCCATGGTCGGCGAGCAGAACAGCGCCGGGAGGAACTGGTCGGATTCCCCGGTCGCCTTGATTTCGGTCCGATACTCCGAGGTGCTTAGGTTCTCCAGGTCGTCGTCTTCGTACCTGAACCGCCACTCGCGCCATTCCCGCTGCCTTTGAGACACCTGCGCGGTGTGCTCGCGACCTTCCAGCCCCCAATAGGCGCTATGGCCAGATGCCAAGTCGTCAGCAATGGACGCGTATAGATCATGAAAGTATCGGTTTCCGCGTTTGCTCTCGTCTGAAAGCGCAGGCCCGGGAACGAGGCGGACGGCCGAAGGTGTCAGCCGCCAGCCCACGAGGTCGGCGTCCAGTTCAACGGGAACGACCAGACCCTCATCGGCGAACAGCTCAAGCAAGCGCGAGAAAAACTCAAGATAGTCGTCTCGCCCGAGCTTCGTGCCCAGCACGCTCTTTTTGTTGATCAGCCGAGCGATGCGCGAATTGTGGCCCGCGCGAAGGAGGGTCTGTTCCTCACGAAGGCCCACAGCATTCTTGCCAGGTGCACGCAAGAGAAGAGACGATCGCCCACGTGGATTCTCCTTGGCATCAATCGCCCACGGAGCGCGCAACAGCGAACGCGATTTCTGTGCGACACCATCGAGGACAGTCAGATCGAGGGCCTCGGTATTGACGGCCAGCCCTTCAAGCATTGCGCCTAGCACGCTCTTCAGCAGGGCGGCCCGTTGCTCTTCCGTTTGATCGCCGAGCTCGGGGAGAACTGTCATCAGCCTTCCCCGGTCTAAAGCCATGTCGGTGACGCCGACGAACTCAACATCGAGGAGGTTCAGGACAGAGAGACTGGGGTTGGTGTAGCGCCAACCCCGGCGGAGATCAGTCCATACGCGGTGAGCCAGGACTTTTGCGAGTGCGCGCTGAGCGTCTTCCCGAATGACGGCGCCAGCCGTTGGATCGAGCATCCAGTGGGCGCGCGCATCCTTGTTTGCAGACGTGAAGCCAAGCGCCTTAACGACGCTCAGACCGAACCCATCTTCGGTTAGGCCCTCGGGCCCAGCCGCAATGATGGCCCGCAGAATGGCCCCACGGAGAAGGCTCACGAACAGAAAGTCGTTGAAGTGGCCCGACTGAAGCGCCGCGTCTTGCCGATTGTCCGTGAACCCTAGCAGCTTGCGCTTCGTCTTTGGAACGCCGCTCGTCGGCTTGTTCATCCACTCGAGAGCACTGGACACCAGAAGCGTTGTCGCAGAGCTCCGCCCTTCGCCGGACAGGCCTGCCAGCTTGCTGCGCTCACGCATCCCCTGATTGGGCTCATCCTTGCAGCAGAGGCAGAATGCAAACTTTCCGGGTATGAACCAGAACTCTCTGCCCCCGGCACCATGCCGGCCGTCCGGCGTCACGAGATAGGAGATGGGCGCGCGTTTCTTGCGATACGAACGAAGCCGCTCGATGCCGTTGCGCTCTTCAAGCCAGCTCTCAGGATAGCCACTCAATTCGCCGTCGAAAGCGAAATCGGGATCATTATCCGGAGTCGGACAAAGATACCCGGCCACATCATCGTCATCCTCGGCTTCCAGCGGTGTATCGTCGATGTTGCGGGGGAGAAACCTGATGTGACCGTCGTCTTCGTTCTTGGTGACGACGTGGTATTCGTGCCCGCAGTTCCTGCAGAAGCGTGTCGGGTAAAGCCGGTTCCCCGGAGCATCTGGATCCTCGAGCTGGCCCTCGAACAGAACCGCCCGAGGCTTGTCCGTCAAAGTGGTGAAGATCTCACCAGCGCCGGAGATGAACCTGTGTAGCTTGAAGGCAAGAAATGCCCCATCGCCGGTGCCACCGCGCTGATCCTCGGGAAGGCTTACAAGCGTCAGGAAGTCTTCGAGATGCTTCCGGCACTGCTTCTGATCGACCCCACTGTCGTTGGCCAGCCGTTTGACGGCGTCCTCGAAGGGAATAGGCTTCTTTCGTTTTAGCTCTAGCCCGTCATCGAGACCGAGAGCGAGTTCTGCCCATACCGCAAGCGGATGTTTCCTCAGCTGTTCGTCATCAAGGTTCGTCGGAATAGGCTGTTTCAACACGTCAGCCAGCCCGGCGATTGCATGCGCAAGAGTGATGGTGTCGTCAGTAGCTCGCTGAAGAGACTCATCGATAACGGCGTCCGGGCCGATCTCGGAGCCGAAAAGCCGGGTTGCAACTTTGGCCACGGCAACCGCTCGGCTTTCTTCGGTTCCTTCCGAAGCCATCGTCGCCGACGTGCCTATGCAGATCGGAGCTTTGTCAGGGGTGCACCGGTCTCGTAGCCGTCGAACAAGCACCGCCACATCCGCGCCTTGGCGCCCTCTGTAGGTGTGGAGTTCGTCTAGGATGATGAACTCAAGGCCGGTTGCGTTTTTGACCACCTGGGCGTCCAGGTCGTCTTGGCGGGTCAGAAGGAGTTCCGCCATCATGTAGTTGGTGAGCAGGATGTCGGGCGGGTTGGCGGCGATCCGTTGACGCTCCTCGTGGCTTTCCTGGCCCGTGTATCGCTTGACGACAGGTTTCAGAGCGTCCGGCAGACCCGATTGTCCGATGAATTTTTCGATTTCCTTCATCTGGCTGTTCGCCAGAGCATTCATCGGATAGACGATGATTGCCCGGGTGGTACGCGGTTTTCCGGCGCGCAAGGCACGAACGATGGTGTCGACCACCGGCACGAAGAAGCACAACGATTTGCCGGAGCCGGTCCCTGTCGTGACGACAAAGCTCTTTCCAGATTTCGCCTTGGCAATCGATTCCGCCTGATGTCGATGAAATCGGAGAGGTTTCTCGCCGAACCGGAAGACCCGTCCAGCTCCCTCGTCGAGGTCACCCGAGGCGACCAGGTCATCCACGGTGGGACCTGAAAGATACCTAGGATTCAAGGAGAGGAGAGCATCAGGCCAGAACCGCCCGGCATCATATTGTGCGTCAATCGCGGCTCGAAGATCTTCTGAACGAATGCTGCTGAAAGAGCGCGAGAAGCGCTCGTAGGAGCTGATCAAGTGGTGATCAAATTCGAAAGCTCTCATGAAAGCTCCTGGTGGCTGCCCGCAGCATTTCTCGTCCCGACGACCGCTTGACGGTTCAGAAGGATGATCTGCTGGTCCTGCGGTTGCCGCGCAGCTGGGTCTGTGTCCAGACCGAGCCGCTTGAGCGCGTAGTGGAGAAGCGCCTTGCGCACGGAGATCTTCGCCCGACCGCTACGCATCCCGTAATCGAGAGCAATGACTTTCTGCTGCGTCTCGGACAGCTCTGGGTGCGGTCCGATCTCCAAAGTCACCTGCTCGTTCCAGTCGGCGTCGTCATCGGCACCGAGCTCGCTCGGCTTGGTGCCGCAGGTCTCGATGATCCGCGAGAGCAAGAAGTCCTTGAAGCTCTGATCGGTGAGACAGAAGGCCCTTGTGTGCCAGCGGAAACCGTCGAACCCGATCGCGTGTGGCGCAATCCAGCGCCAGCGCGGCTCCGGCTGGGACAGCGACTGATACTTGACCTCGATGGCTTCTGATCGGCGGATTGCGGCGACCACCGAACGCAGGGTCTTGGCGTTGACGCCCCGCACGGGCGTCGGCGCGGAGTCGTAGGACGGAAATTGCCCGATCCAGGCATCAGCCCGGTCGAGGATGCCATCGGCGACAGAACGAAGCTGAGAGAGGTATCGGCTAGCGTCCGGCTTCAGAAACAGTGGGTCGAACTTGCTGCCTCGGATGTAGGTCCGGGCGCTCTTGTCGTAGGTCATGTTGTCCGGAGCCATGCCGATGTAGCGGTTCAGGTCGGTGGACGCCTGGTTCACCGACACACTGAACGCATCCATCAGATCGCCCCGATTCACATGCCCCTCCCAAAACAGGCGGAACTCGATGAATTCGAGCCGTCGCTCGACGCCCCACCGAAGATCAGCCTTCTCTGTTCCCACCATGCACTCCCGGTGACATGATCCGTCCCGAAACTAGGCTAGCCCAGTTTCTGGATTTTCAATCAAGCTATCCGAGAAGCGGAGTGGGTTCAATCGAAATGGGTAGGGTCTGCAAGCAGGGGAGAGGGCGGGGATGGCGGCTGCGCCTCGGCCAACCGGCATCCTGGAGCTATGGTCACGCGCCCGCTTGCTGAGCCTGGCCAGGGTCAGAGGTGCTGGAGCGGATAACCGGGTGGCCGCCTTCGCCCGGCGGTGGCGGACCGAGCTTCAGTATGAACAACAGACCAGCGGGCGCGGGACGTTCGTGCCTTTGGTTTTCCAGCCTGGCGAAGCGTTCCAGTTCGACTGGAGCGAGGATTATGCCGTGCTGGACGGCAAGGTTGCGAAGCTGCAGGTTGCCCATACCAAGCCGGCACATAGCCGAGCCCTCATCGTGCGGGCCTATCTGCTCCAGACCCATGAGATGCTGTTCGACGCGCTGGCGCAGGCATTTCGGGTGCTGGGCGGCGTGCCGCAGCGTGGCATCTTCGACAATATGCGGACCGCTGTCGACAAGATCGGGACCGGGAAGGCGCGGCAGGTCAACGCAAGATTTGCCGCCATGGCCAGCCACTATCTGTTCGAGCCGGATTTCTGCAATCCGGCTTCTGGTTGGGAGAAGGGACAGGTCGAGAAGAACGTCCAGGACGCTCGGCGCCGGTTGTGGCAACCGATGCCCAGCTTCCGCGATCTGGCTGAGTTGAACGCCTGGCTGGAAGAACAATGCGTAGCCCAATGGGGCGGATCCAGCACGGCGTCCTGCCCGGCACCGTGGCCGATGCGCACGCCGAGGAAGTTTCCTGTCTGATGCCTCTGGGCCGGCCCTTCGATAGCTTTGTCGAGCAAATAAAGCGCGTGTCGCCGACCTGCCTCGTCGCCTTCGACCGCAACCGCTATTCGGTGCCTGCTTCCTTCGCGAACCGGCCGGTCAGCCTGAGGGTCTACCCGGATCGTCTGGTCATAGCAGCCGAAGGTCAGATCGTGTGCGAACATGCCCGGCTCATCGACCGTTCCCATGGATTTGTCTAAAATGTCTTGATAAATCTCGGTCCAGGGTATGGGTTCATCAATGGCGGTAGAAGAATGAATCTGGGCTCCGTCGCTGACGCGTGCAACCCGGCGTCCGACATCGCCTTCAGGATATCGTCAGGTACGACAGTCTCTAGCGTGGCGTCCGCAGCCAGGACGTAGCCTCAGCTCGATATTAATCCAGCAATTCACCCAGCTTTACGTCCAGTGCCATCGCCAGCCTGTCCACAACGGTGATGGTGGGATTGCGCGCGCCGCGTTCCAGGTCGCTGACATAGGTGCGATGAATATCCGCGCGGAACGCAAACTCTTCCTGCGACCAGCCTTTCTGCTGGCGCAGGCGACGAAGATTATGGGCAAGGCGCTGCGTGACATCCACGGCGGAACGGTGCCGTTCATGTCGACGATCAATCTACAGACGATCAGTGACATTCGTGCTTGACTTCGCCGGGGTGAACAAGCGTCAGTCACTGTCACTGTTCGTCGACACGAGGTAAATATGGCAGCACATGATGATAGCGCGACCGTCGCATCCCCGGCCGGGGTCCCCCGGACCATTCGCACCGACACAATCGGGAAGCACATCCTCCGGCTGGTCGCCGTCGGCAAGACGTTCGCTGGCCTGCTGATAACGGCGGGCAAGCAGAAGGCGCGTATCGATGGCGAGGATCCCGATGCGGTATGGCGAGAGCTGAAAGCGCTCGTCGGCAAGAGCAGTGACGCCTATTTCGGGTTTGAGGGCGCGCTGACCCGTTTCCGGAGCTTCTTCCCGGATGGTTTCCAGTCCGCGCATTTCGAGAAGAGCGAACGCGATTACAAGCTTGAGGCCAAGCGCAGGCTCGATGAACAGGCGCCGCTGGACGAGGCGATGTCGGGAACGGGATATGGCGAGGTGGTACTCGCCGTCTTCCGGGCCACCAACCTGCTGTCTCCCTATGAGAAGACCAGGCTGCAGCCGCTGCTGCGTGGGCCTGACGCCGATATATTTGTGCAGGCGGCGGCACGGTTCGCGACAGGTGACGTCGTGCAGGCGCTGGCAATGATGACTCCTGCGCTGGCCCGGCATGACTGCGCCAAATGGACGGTGGTGACATATCTGCCGTTTCTGTGGCGCCCGGAAAACCACATGTTCCTGAAACCGGTTGTCACCGGTGATTTCGCCGAGCGCGTCGGGCATCCGTTCTCCCATGATTATCGGCCGGCGCTCGACCCTGCCGTCTATTCGAGCCTGCTCGATCTAACGGAGACCACCCGCGAAAACACCCGGGTGCTGAACCCCCGGGACAATATCGATCTGCAGAGCTTCGTCTGGGTTGTCGGCGAATATCGCGAGGAATGGGGGCATGCCGAATGACGCCCGGCTCGCTCTACATGGTCGGCACCGATGGCGAGCTCCAGCGCATGCGGCCCTCCACGCCGGACAACGAAGATCATATGCAGATGCTGGTCGCGCGATATCCTGAACTGATCAGCGATGGCGATGGCGAACTACTGCTGATCCGCCGCGAACAGGCTATCATGGACAGTGATATGGGGGCCGGCCGTTGGTCACTGGATCACCTCTTCGTCACTCGCGACGCCGTGCCGGTTCTCGTCGAACTCAAGCGTGCGGTCGACACGCGACTGCGGCGGGAGGTCATAGGCCAGATGCTGGATTATGCCGCCAACGCCACGGCCTACTGGCAAACCGGCAGGATCGCCGACAGCTTCGCGCAAACCGCCCTGCAGGCGGAGCAGGAGCCGGAAGAACTTTTGCGGGCATTTCTGGGTGACGAGGATCCCGATCGGTTCTGGGAACAGGTCGATGCCAATTTCAAGGCGGGGCGCATCAAGCTCGTGTTCGTTGCCGACCAGATACCCCGGGAGCTTGCCCGGATCGTCGAGTTCCTGAACGATCAGATGCGCGCCGATGTTCGGGCCGTGGAACTGCGATGGTTTGCGGGAGGCAACGGCGCCATAACGCTCAGCCCGAGGGTGATCGGCGAAACGGAACGCGCCGCGGCTGCCAAACGCCCTTCGGCAACGCTGGAACCGGTTTCGCCGCCGGAATGGCTGGAGAGGAATCTGGCCGCGATGGGGGCCGACGTTATCCGGGGCGCGAACGTCTACATGTCCATGATCGAGCGCCTTGGCGGCACAGTGGGCATCCACTCCTCGCAGGGCTCGATTTATGCAAGCTTCGTGGGTGATGACGGCAAGCTTCTCTATCCGTTCCACCTCTGGAAAGACGCCCACCTCTCATTCACCCTGCGCTTCATCCACGCGCGTGAAGGGCTGCAGGATGAGGATGTGCGCATACGCCTACTGGATGAACTCGTCGGGATCGTCGGGCCTCTCAAGACGATGAACACAAAGGGCTATCCCGCTTTTCCTGTCGCCCTGTTGACCCAGCCATCCATTGCCGCGGCGGTGGAGCAATGGATGAAACGGGTGCTGGATCATATCCGATAATGATCCGTCCGGATATCAGCGTCGCCGGGCCTGATTGGCCAGCCGGAGCAATTGACCCGTATCGAAAGCGGCCAGGAACTGGACCACACTATCGACCTGATCGTCGTGCTTGCCATGCGGGAAGCTGGCCAGTTCGTCCTCAAAGGTCTGGAGCCAGGGAGCTTCGCGGGGAACCCAGATTTCTCCACGTTCGAACTTCGGCGATTGCTGGGATGCCCTGTCTTCCTTGGAGCCTACCGGTTTCTTCAGATCGATCCATCGATGTCCGGCATTGTTATGTATGTTCTGGTAAAGGCTGACCCCCGATCCGGCCCATTCCACGATCACGAGATCAGCTTTCCATTTTTCCCGCTGGGCGTAGACAGCTTTTTCGAGGGCATAAAATTCCAGGCGCTCCCGATGGACGTCCAGAAGATAGCAATTCTTCCCCGAAAGCGCCCATGTCGTGCACACGCTGTAATCGTTGCTGTCCTGAATATCATAGGCGGTATCCCAAGACTGGAATATGCCCTGCACCTTGTGCGTCGGCGGCCGCTCATCATAGCGTGAGAGCCACTGCAGTTTGAACAGGGCGCCACCCGGTGGCATCGGGCGCTGATTATATTGCGCTTCGAAATCCCGCTCTCCCATGAGCGCCCGAAGCTGGACGATTTCTTCCTCATCAAACCGCTCTTCATGAAGAATCTGTCCGGCAGGGAAGTCCATATAGGCGCTGTGCGACACCGGAATTTCGAGATCCCTGTCAGCGATGAGCGGTAAGCGCAGTTCATGCCAGCCACCGTGAGCAATCAGCTGGCCGGGTAAGTCTTCCATGTGGAGACGCTGGGCGATGACCGCGATCCTGCCTTTTTTCGGATTGTTGAGACGGCTGAGGACCGTGCTCCTGAACCACTTGGTGGCGTTTTCACGCATGGTTTCCGAGTGGGCATCGGCGGCCTTTATGGGATCGTCGATAATGATGAATGCGCCGCCTCGTCCTGTCAGCGTTCCGCCAGTGGAGGTGGCATAACGGTAACCCCCGCGTGTCGTGGTCAACTTATCAAGACTGGCCCGTTTGCGATCGATATGGGTATCTGGAAAGATGCGTCGATACCAATCGGATTCCATCAACTTGCGGGTCTGGCCTCCAAAGTCCTTGGACAAATCATGAGCATAGGACACGCAGATGATCTTTTCGCCGGGATTGCGGCCTAGAAGCCATGCGGGAAAGCACACACTGCTTATGAAGCTCTTCATTGTCCGTGGGGGCATCGTAATGAGGAGGCGCCGGTTGTCGCCTTCAGCCAGCCGCATCAGTTCATAGCATATGGCGTCGATGTGCCAGTTGCGAAGAAGTTCTTCGTTATGCAGGATACGGAACGCTTCCTGCACGAACACGCTCAGATCTTCGCGGGCCAGCGCACGAGCAGTGGCGGCGATCCGGCGGGGATCGAGCGCTATGAGCGTCTGATCATTCATCGCCAAAATCCCCCTGCATCAGCAAATAGTGTTTTATCGTTTCAAGAGCGTAGGCGGCCTCCTCCTCAGGGATTGGGGTATCATCATCAGGTGGACTGTAGCGTTCACCGAGGGTCAGGACCTGAGAGATGGCCTTAAGGTCACCGGCATTGGCCTTCCTGACCAATTGCCGCAGGCCAAGCTCGACGGGTGAGACTTTTCGGGTTTTACCGTTGATTTTCACCGGAATCTTGTCTTCGAGGACGTCCCGCACGATAGACTTCATGTTCCGGGATCCGCGCGGCCGTCCTTTTCCGTGCTTGTTGCCCGATTTAAACTGACTGTGCCTGGGAGGTTTGCGGTAACCCACCTCATAAGAGGCCTCCTGGTTCTCCGCATCGGGCGGGAATTCGTCGTCAGTCATGGCCGGCCTCCACCTGCTGATCGGCGGCTGCCTGTTTCCGGACTTCACTCACCCGCGTGAATGTCTCACCGGTCTCCGCGAGAATCGCCTCCTGGCCTGTCAGTTGCTCCCAGCGACGGATAACGACATCCACGAAGCGCGGTTCGATCTCGATGCCGCAGCAGGCGCGGCCTGTCTTTTCCGCTGCGATCAGGGTCGTGCCGCTGCCGAGGAAGATATCAAGGACAGTGTCCCCGCGCTGGCTGACGTCGAGAATGGCGTCGACGCACAATTCCACGGGTTTGGGCGTGGCATGGAACTCCAGCATCTGGTTGGCGGAGGAACCACGCCTGTTGGCGCCTGGCGCAATCCACACATTGTTGCGGTTGCGTCCATGCCGGCCAAGCTCGACATTGTTGGTCCGGGGGACCTTGCCCTTGCAGAAGAGCGCGATCAGTTCGTGCGCCGAACGATAGAGGCCGCCCATGGCGCCGGCTTCCTTGTACCAGACGACCAGATTGACGAGGTTGAGCCCGGCCGCGAAACCAGCCGTGTAGACGCGGTGGATCGATCGCCAATCCATGAAAGCGAAAATAATGCCGCCCTCGATGAGCGGTGCCGCAAGCAGCATCAGGACCCTATCAAGGAAGGCCTGCCATTCCGCATCGTTCATCTCGCCCGAAGCCATGGCGAAATCGGCATGCTTCTGCTTACCCAGGCCACTGACATTGCCGGGGATCGAGACGTTATAAGGCGGATCGGTGAGCACCAGGTGGACGGTTCGTCCATCAAGTAACGTGGCGTGAACATCGGAATCCAGCGCGTTGCCGCAGATGATTCGATGATCGCCTAGTAACCACAGATCACCCGTGCGCGTAACCGAAGGTCCGGCGGCATCGGGAAGCTGATCGCCGGCTTCCTCGCTGCCTTCATCGTCCTCGTCGAGCAGGATGATATCCAGCTCCTGGACACTGAAACCGGTCGAGGACAGGTCTACATTGAGGTCGATCAGATCCGCGATCTCGATGCGCAACTGGTCCAGATCCCATTCGCCCATTTCCGCCGTGCGATTGAGGGTGAGCCTCAGCTTGCGGATTTCCGCAGGCGAAAGATGGCTGATCTCGATGGCGGGGACGCGGTCCAGGCCTAAGCGCGTGGCCGCCTCGACACGGATGTGACCATCGACAATCTCGGTTTCGCGAACGAGGATCGGTACCGTGAATCCGAGATCGGAGATGGATGCCGTCAGCCGTCCGACGTGCTCCACCGTCGATCGCCGCGAACGATGCGGAGAGGGGCGCAGCTCCGCGAGGGCAATGTACTGCAATCGCAATTCTGGCAGGAGGTCATTCCGGCGATTGCTGCCAACCCGTTCCGAAATCTCGCGCTCAGTTTCGAGCTTGTGCCGCCGCTGCGCCGTCTTCGCCAGCTTCTGGCTCTTGAAAGCCTGATCTCGCTCCAGTCGTCTCTTCGTTCCCATATCGACCCATCCAAACAAAAAACCGCCAACGCTTTCGCGAGGCGGCTTCGCTTGAAGGAACGAAAGCTCGACCACGCCAAAGCGCAATCCAAGCCGACCGTTCCCTCCATGGATGAGTCGTGTGCCTGTCTCCAGACACGTGGGTCTTATATGCTTTCTGGTGCTCCCATTGCAATTCTAATCCGATTTACGCTCTCGCCGGACGAGCACACGACAAGGGAGCGGGCCGGTCGGGGGAGTGACCGGCCCGCTCGAGATACCGCCTATGTGCGGTCAGCCCGAGGCGGGAGGGGGCAAATTCCTGCGGGCTGCCTTATCGGTTTACTGGACCGACACGCCGGGTGCGATACTACGCAAGTCTCAGGCGCTCCATTCCAATGCATAGGTAGCAAGGTGTCAGCCATGCTCCGAAATGTAGGGTAGAATCCGCCGCCCCCACGCGCACCGCGTTGAATTTTCTCTAGGAACTCCATCTCGCAAGGCGAGCCGCGCGTTCCGGTCGGGCACGGACGATGCGAACTGTGGCTATTTCCTCATCGGCCAAATCCCTGGGGCGAGCCTTTGCGCGACCCTCGAAATCCGGCCATCGCTCGCTCCGGCCCACATCTGAACCCACCACCAGAACGCAAGCGGGAGAGAGCAACTTCAAACCCCATATTCCGACCAGGCCCTCATGAACGCCCGCGTCTACGCGCCTATACGATCGTATGTCTCGGACAATGCTTCCACCCAATCGTCCCTTCGAATGCCGTTCCGTAGCCTGACTGTCGCCGTGGCATTGCGGCATCTCGAAAGGAACGAAGCATGAAACTCGAAACCATTGCCAAACCCGGCCGGACCGACGCCGACGACCTTGTCCCTTCGCGATACGCGCTCAGCGTTGGCGGTTTGGATGTTCTCATCGTCAGCGACGGTGTGCTGCCGCTGCCGACTGAAACCATGTCGACCAACGTGACGCCCGATGCGCGCGCGGCATGGTTCAATGACATGTTCCTGGGTCCCGATATGTTCGACTGGGCCCTGAACGTTCTCGTCGTGCGCAGTGGCGAGCAGGTCATCCTGGTGGATGCGGGCCTCGGCGGGCAATTCCCTGGCTTTCCTCGCGCTGGCCAGTTTCCCAAGCGCCTCGAAGCTGCTGGCATTCCACTGGAAGCGGTTACGGACGTCGTCATCACCCACATGCACATGGATCATGTCGGCGGGCTGCTGGTTGATGAGGTTCGCAGCAGGCTGCGGCCCGATGTCCGGATCCATGTGACCTCGACGGAAGTCGAATTCTGGAAGGATCCCGATTTCTCGCTGACTTCGATGCCGTCGCCCGTGCCGGACGTGCTCCGTTCGACCGCTGCCGAATTCGTCCAAGCCTATGGCGACAAAATCAGCACGTTCGAGAACGAGCTTGAGGTGGCGCCAGGGGTTACGGCGAAGCTGACCGGCGGACATACTCCGGGCCACTGCGTGGTTAGGGTTGAATCCAACGGCGAGCGCCTGACGTTCGCGGGTGATGCCCTGTTCCCCGTGGGATTCGACCATCCGGACTGGCATAACGGTTTCGAGCATGACCCCGAAGAGGCTGTGCGCGTTCGGGTCGACCTCCTTCGTGAGGCCGCGCAGAGCGGTGAACTGCTGGTGGCGACACACCTTGCCTTCCCGTCTCTCGGACGGGTGGCGCTCGACGGCGATGCCTTTCGTTGGGTGGCGTCGATCTGGGATTATTGATCGCCGGGCAGCTCAACCAGGTCGGGGCGCGCATTCATCTGTCGGGAGCGCGCGCCCCCACCACCTGAAGCTGACGGAAGCAGCGACGAACTGACCCAACAGCATGCTGGAGTGCATGCCGGGCGCCTCACTGCGCGAGCATTCGGATCAGAAACTCGCGTTCCTCTCAAATCGAGTGCGGCGCCAGCACTTCGGCCAGATAGTCGGTGAACAACTGCACGCGCAACGGAGCCAGGCGCCCGAATGCGTGCAGTGCCTGCACCGGGATCGACGCGAGAGGGTCGTGCGGTAGCAGTTCAACGAGGTGTCCGGCGGCGAGATCGTCTGCCACCGCGAGCCGAAGCAACTGCGCGATACCGATCCCGGCACGCGCAGCGGTGCGCATCACCAGTCCAGAGTCGGTGTCGAGCGCCCCATCGATTGCGAGTTCGAAGCCATCGGCGAAGCGGATCGGATACGCGCGCGAGCCAAGGCGATAGCGAACATGGGACGCCTGCAGGAGATCATCGCGTGTTGAAGGATAACCGGTACGATCGAGCCAATCGGGTGCCGCGACGAGGACGAGGGGTAAAGTCGCGATGCGCCGAACCATCCAGTCGACCGCTTCCACCGCACCCACGCGCAGTGCGGCGTCGAATCCTTCGCGAACGAGATCGACATGACGGTCGGTGATGCTGATCTCGAGCTTGATGTCGGGGTGACGTCGGACGAAGCCGCCGGTCAGGTGCTCGACGAGCGTAGGACCAAGAACGCCGGGCAGGCTGACCCGCAGCAATCCACCGGCCCGCTCGGCGCTGCTCAGGACGTCGCCGGCCTCGTCAAGGGAGCGCAGCAGGGGCGCCACGCGCTCATAATAGGCAGTTCCGTCGACCGTCAGTGCGAGCGAACGTGTCGAGCGCAGGAAGAGCTTGACGCCCAGACGCTGTTCAAGCCGCTCCACGCTCTTGGAGACGGCGGATGGTGTCGTGCCGGCAAGCCTCGCAGCCGCGCTGAACGAACCTGCCTCTGCGGCCCGGACAAAGGCGTGCAATCCGCTGATCGGTTCGAGTCCTGCACCCATTCGATAGTTTTTATCAAAAATCCTTTGCTTCAAGCCACTCTAATATTCCGTTCTGGAAAAACGAAATACCCCGCTGACTTCACCGGAGGTAAAATATGACAAATCTGAACGGAAAGGTTGCCGTAATCACGGGTGGCAACAGTGGCATCGGGTTCGCGAGTGCGAGGCTCTTTGCAGAGCAAGGCGCCCATGTGGTGATTACCGGGCGACGCCAGCAAGCCCTTGACGACGCGGTGCGCGCCATCGGCCCATCCGCGATCGCCATCCGGGGTGACGTCGCCGATCCCGATCACCATCGCAAGGTCGCGGACTTCGTTCGCAATCGCTTCGCCGGTGCCGACATTTATATGGCGAACGCCGGCGTCAACACGATCACGGCGTCGCCTGCGGTATCCCCCGCCGAATATGATGCCCAGTTCGGGGTCAATACGCGCGGCACTTTCTTCGGCGTTCAAGCGGTCGCCCCCGAACTGCGCGACGGAGGCTCGATCATTCTCCTGGGGTCGCTCGCGAGCGACAAGGTGCTTGAAGGCCATGCGGTCTATGCGGGAACCAAGGCGGCGATCGGTGCCTTCGCGCGCAGTTGGGCACTCGAATTCAAGGACCGCGGCATCCGCGTCAACATTCTGAGCCCTGGACCGACGGAAACGGAAATCCTCGCAAAGCTTGGCGTCCCCGCTGGGGAACGCGAGACTTTCACAACGATGATGGCGGGCGCGATCCCGCTCGGCCGGCTTGGCCGGCCCGAAGAACTGGCGCGTGCCGCGCTGTTCCTCGCCTCGGACGCCAGCAGCTTCGTCACCGGCATCAATCTTCGCGTCGATGGCGGCATGGCGCTGCTTTGACCCTGCTTATCCACCTGGAAAGGAAATCATAATGACCAAACCCGAAATCGATCCCGCGATCCACGACCTGATCCGCAACGTCGTGCACGTCGGCAGCGCCTATGACATCGAGGGCATGGAGACGCTCTATACGCCGGATCAGATTTTTCTGGTGCTTGGAAGCGACGGCGGGGTGACGCGGATCCGTCGCGACGATTCCATTGCCGAGTTCCGTTCTCGCCGGGACGCGGGTGAGGCACCGCTTTCGACCGAGCATCGCGTCCTCCATGTCGAACAGCAGGGTGATCATGCTACCGCGATCCTCTATCGTCGCATGAGTCCCGATGCTCCTCCGGCAATGTACGAACTTCGTTTGCGCCGGGATTTCGGCACCTGGATGGTGGCGGGGGAAACGGTAACGCCCTGGCCCGGTGGGATTGATGGGAACTTCCTTCCACCGCGGCGGAAGGTGGCCTGAGGTTCATTCGATGGCCGCATTTTCGGACAGGCTCATGGAAGAGAAGCGTCGGCCGGCACTGGCGAGACAAGGGAGGAATTCCTTGCCTCGCCAAACGCAGATAAATATAGTCTCTGTTATGGCGCACCTTACCGTAAGCGTGGAGTATGGGCTGCATTGCCTGCTGGGACTGCTCGATGCCGGCGAGCAGCCGCGCAGTGCGCGTGACCTCGCCGCGTTTCAGGGCGTTTCGCCCTCCTTCGTCGCAAAGATCTTTCCCAAGCTCGAAAAGGCGGGGATCGTCGAGGCGGCCGAAGGCGTGCGTGGCGGCTACCGACTCGCGCGCGCGCCGGAGACGATTTCCGTGCTCGAACTGGTTGACGCTATCGAGGGGCGAAAGCCGCTGTTCGAGTGCCAGGAAATCCGCAGTCGCTGTGCCCTGTTCGACCAAGAAGCGCCCATCTGGGCAACACGCGGCGTCTGTTCGATACACGCGGTCATGCTCAAGGCCGAGAATGCAATGCGCGAGGCTCTCGCGAGTGAGAGTCTTGCCGATATTGCCGGGCGGATTGAACGAAAGGCGCCACCCACGTTCGGCATGGACACCAGGTCATGGTTCGACCGGCGGATCGTTCAGCGGCGATCGGGAAGTCTGGCGCGAGCGAAGGACAGGACGACATGATCAGTACTATAGCTGAAGATGAGCTACCGCTCGTCTTCATCGTCGACGATGACGAAGAGGTTCGCACGGCTATCCGTGAGTTGATGCTCTCAGTCGGCATCGAGGCCTTGTGCTGTGCCTCCACGCGCGACCTGATGGATTCTCCGCTTCTCGAGCGGCCGGGATGTATTGTCCTTGACGTCCGCATGCCGGGAGCAAGCGGTCTCGACCTCCAGCAACATTTTGCCTCAGCGGGTATCGTCAAGCCGATCATATTCCTGACCGGCCATGGCGATATTCCGATGTCGGTCCAGGCGATGAAGGCAGGCGCCGTGGACTTTCTCACCAAGCCGGTCCGCGACCAGACGTTGCTGGATGCCGTGACGGCCGGAATCGAGCGGGACATCGCAGGGCGGGCGAATGCGCGTGCCGTGCAAAGGCATGTCGAGCATTTCGAGACGCTGACACCGCGCGAATGCCAGGTCATGCGCGAAGTCGCCCTGGGGCGGCTGAACAAGCAGATCGCCTTCGATCTCGGTATCACCGAGATCACCGTGAAACTGCATCGCAGCAATGTGATGCGCAAGATGCAAGCCGCTTCGGTCGGCGAGCTGATACGCGCCTGGGAAAAGCTGCCAACCGATATACGCGAAGCCGCCCCAGCCTAGTCTTTGGTATGGTAACAATGCTTTGCAAGCTGCGCGACATAGATGGCTTCTGCTTCGGAGCCTGCGTTAAAGAGGATGTCGCCCTTTGCCTGAACTGCCGACCGTCGCCATCGTGGACGATGACGAGGCTGTACGTGAAGCTCTTGGAGACCTGCTGATGGTCTCGGGGCTCGCCTGCCACACATTCGCGGGTGCAGCTTCCTTCCTCGCCGCGCGGACCGAGTGCCGTTTTGACTGCCTCGTCACTGATATCCGCATGCCGGGAATGACTGGGATGGAGCTGATCGAGCACCTTCATGAAGAGGGCGCCGATCTACCGATGATCGTTCTCTCATCCGTACTGGACCAGCAGGCTCGCGCCTACGCGCTCTCGCTCGGCGTCAGGGCATGGTTTACCAAACCTGTCTCTGATGACCGGCTATTGGGTGCCATTGCGGCGGCCGTCGACGGTGGCCGAGGCGGCGGGCGATGACCTCCCTGCTTCGTGACCATGATGAAGCAGGCATCGCGGATCTCGCGTGGGAAAGCATCATCATTCTCGATGAGTCCAGCAGGGTGCGCGACTGGAACCCCGCCGCGGAACACATCTTTGGCTGGCCCGCACTTGCCGTTCGAGGGACACAGGTCCAGGATTTGTCTCCATCGCCTGCCGACGAAAAGCGCGCCTGGGCACATCTTCTGCAGGAAGGATTCTGGCGCGGCCGCATCAGCCGATATACGCGCGATGGCGGGATCGTCTTTGCCGACGTGCGGCGCCACCTACGATATGATGACGTGGGCATGCACCGCGACGTCATCGAATTCGCGCGTCCGGCACGGGATGCCGGAGAGCCGCAATATGAAGAAGAATTTGTTCTCGACCGCATGACGGCCGCGAGTTGGGAGATTGACGTCTCGCCCGCCTCGCGGATCATCGAGCGGATTGCCGCGCGGACCGGTTCTGTTCCCGAGGAGGAATTGCAGGATCTTTACGGCCGTCTTGTCGAGCTGGCGCGGATTGTCGAGGTCAACGAGCGTACCGCGCGCCTGGTGGGCGGCAACCGTGGTCCCGATCTGATGGTTGGGCAATCCGTGGCGGCATTTTGGCCGGTGGGAAGCCGCAGCATACTAGCCGAGCTCATCCTCGAGGTCTTGCGTGATCGGGGCGGAAAGGCCTGCCGCCGCCAACTCGCGTCAGACGGAATATTGCGTGATCCCCTCGTCACGGTCTGGCGAGCGGGTGGCACGCATCGCGAACGCCTGTTCATAGCGGTGAACGGCACAGTCGATGATGATCGCTCCTATCTGTTCCTGCGGGCAAGTGAAGCCCGCTATCGCAAGCTTATCGATTATATGCCGGTTGCCCTCTGGCAGGTCGACGCCAGTCACATGGGTAAGATCTATGCACGATTGAGAGCAGATGGCGTCATCGATTTCGAGCGATACCTGGAAGAGCATCCCGAACTGGTCGAGCTTGCGGCGGACACGGTCAATGTCACCGACGTCAATCGCCGAGCGATCGAGTTGGTCGGCGGCGCGGGGGTGCAAGACCTGATCCGGCCCGTCGGATACCTGTTCGCCGCAGATCCTGCTGCGTTGCGGCGCGTGATGATCGGTCGATTCACCGGGCGGAAGAACTACAGCGAACTCATGAAGCTTCGGACTCTCGACAATCGGGCGCTCGACGTGCGCTTTTCCGTTACCTATCCTGAACCACGCCTTGAGCTCGACGCCACCATCTTCAGCTTGGAGGATGTGACGGATCAATTGCGAATGGAAACACAGTTGCGCCAACTTCAGGCAGATTTCAGCCACGCCGCGCGCGTGTCGATGCTCGGCGAACTCGCCAGCTCAATTGCCCATGAGGTTAACCAACCGCTCGCGGCCATCGTCACGAACGCCGAGACGAGCCTGCGTTGGCTGGGGCGTGACAAGCCGGATATCGAAAAGGTCGGGCAACTCACGGCCAGGATTGCTGCAAGCGCACGGCGTGCGGATGAGATCGTGCAACGCGTGCGCGGTATGGCCGTCAAGCAGACGCCTACTCCGGTCGAACTCGCATTCAACGAGATCGTCCAGGAAAGCCTGCTCTTTGTCCGTCACGAGATCGAAACACGCTCAGTCCGTGTGACGAGTGCCTACGCTCGTGGATTGCCTTCGGTGATTGGTGATCGAATACAGCTCCAGCAGGTGATCGTGAATATGCTCATCAACGCGATACAGGCCGTTGAGGGATGCGATGAAACCCTGCGGGAGATCGCCATTTCTACCGGGACCGACAAAAAGGGTGATCTTCTTTTCACGCTGCGTGATCGTGGGCCGGGCATAGCCCTCGATCATATCGAACGCATATTCGACGGCTTTTTCACGACAAAGACCCATGGCATGGGTATCGGCCTGGCCATCTGCCAATCGATTGTCGCCGCCCATGGCGGAGAGTTGTCGGCATCGAACCGTCCCGAAGGCGGCGCGGAATTTCGCCTCATTCTACCTCGAGCCGGACGTTTCACCGCGGGGGCCCAAATTGCGACGAGCCTGGCCCGTGCATTTGCCGATGACATATCGAATATAAGCTGACCTAAAAGCCGGGCAGAGGTTGCGCGTGCGCCGTGCGTGCTGATCGTAAGAGAACCGGGGTCCAGGTCTTTGCGGCTGGATTGGATCCATCAAGCCGGGCGTACTTCCCTTGCGGCTGAAGCGCATCGCTGCGCCCCTATCCTGATCGCGATTTGCGAGTCTGCTCACCCTTGGTCGAGGGTGAACCAAACGAAAGTCTGGGAAGGAAGATGCTTTGACTCAATAGTCGCTGGCGAGACCTCCCGGCATGAATCTGCTCTCACCCGATAGATAGAGGCAGGACAGTGAGCACCGAGGCGGCATCGACCAGATCAGGCTTTGATCGGCGCAAGGCGGCCGGTGCCCTGCTCGTGCTCGCGGCAGTCCTGATCTTCACAGGCTGGTGGGCATGGGCTGGTGCGGATGCGGCGGCGTCGACCGACAATGCCTACGTACGCGGCGATATCACGTCTCTTGCGCCGAGAGTTGCTGGTTATGTCACTGCCGTTGCTGTCGCTGATAACCAGGCTGTGAAGGCGGGAGACCTCCTCTTTCGCATCGATGATCGCGACTATCGCGCCAAGCTCGCGCAGGCTGAAGCGAATGTCGAGGCGGCGCGGGCGCGTCTGGCTAACGTGGTTGAGGAAACGGGGCTCCAGCATGCACTGATCCGCCAGGCCGAAGCCCAGCGACGATCGGCTCTTTCCGATCTTGCGCTCGCAAGGAAGGCGCGCGCGAGGCGCAGCGGCCTTGTTGAAGGCGGTGCGGTCAGCCAGACGCAGTTCGACGAAGCAGACGCGGGGCAAAGTCGGGCTGAGGCGGGAGCCGCTGCGTCGCGGGCGAACACCGATGCGCAACGCCAGAAACTCGGCGTGCTCGGCGCCCAGGGAGACATCGCCGCCGCAGCACTCGCGCAAGCCGAAGCTCTTCGTGACCTCGCCCGGATCGATCTGGAGAGTACCGAAGTGCGCGCGCCGGTCGACGGGGTGATTGGCAACCGGCAGGTCCGTGTCGGGCGGCTTGTCGCACCTGGAACGCCGCTTCTCGACATTGTACCGGTCGCATCAGTCTATGTAATTGCCAATTTCAAGGAAACACAGCTTAAGGATATCCGCCGGGGCCAGCGAGCGCTGATATGGATTGACGGCTATTCGGACGAGGCGATCGAAGGGGTCGTCGACAGCTTCGCTCCAGGCAGCGGCGCCGCCTTCAGCCTGATACCATCCGACAATGCGACCGGAAATTTCGTCCGTGTCGTCCAGCGTGTCGCGGTCAAGATTCGCCTCGTCCGGAACCCCTTTCCCGGGCGGCTCGTGCCAGGTCTCTCTGCGCGTGTTGAAATCCGGCGCGGGGGCACGTCATGATTGCCGCCACCAGTGCACCCGCGCGCGAATCCACAGGCGGGGGCTGGCTTGTCGCCGGCATCGTTATCGCGAGCCTGACGGAAGCGATCACTGGTACAATGCTCGCAATCGGACGCAACGACATCATGGGCGACATCCATTCAACCCCGGATGAATTTGCCTGGCTGGACGTCTGTTACACCGCCATGAAGCTGACGGGTTTTGCTGCCGCACCGTGGCTTCTCACGCGTATCGAGCCCCGCCGCGCACTACTCGGCGCGACTGCGTCGATGGGAATTGCGGCAATGCTTGCGGCTTTATCCGTACAGCTCGGCGTGCTGGTCGCCTTGCGTCTTGTCCAGGGGCTGGCCGGCGCAATTCTGCTCGTGACCGGGCAAGCCATTCTCTTCTGGCGTTATGAACCGGAACGGCAACCGGCTTTGCAGGCGATTTTCGCGATGGGTGCAGTCGTGGCGCCGGCCACGCTCGCGCCCATGCTCCATGGGTGGCTGATCGATACGCGTGACTGGACATGGATCTTCTTCCTCGTGCTGCCGCTTGCACTCGCCGCGATCGGTCTCATGTTCATGGCTGGGTCCGTTCAATTGCCAGTACTCGATCGACGTGCCCTCGACGGGGTGGGGTTGGCCGCGCTAGCGCTCGCATTCTCCAGCGCAGTGTGGCTGCTTTCGCAAGGGAGCCGCTGGGACTGGCTCGAGGAAGCGCGCGTGGCAAAAGCGCTTGGGCTTGCCGTGATCGCCTTTCTCTTCGTGGTGGATCGCCAGCGTCGGGCACGTGCGCCGCTCCTGGACCTTGCGCTATTTCGCAACGACGATTTCGCCTTTGCATTTGTCGTCAGCTTCGTTGCCGGTGCTGCGCTGTTCGGCAGCGCATTTCTCATCCCGACATTCGCGCTCTCGGTACTTGGGATGACACCGACAGAGGCAGGTGCGCTCCTTCTGCCGAGCGGCCTAGTTTTCGCTGCAACACTCTTTGTCGTGGCGCTTCTAATCCGGTTTCGGCGTGTTCCGCCTGTTGCAACCGTTCCTTTCGGCGTCCTTTCCATGATGATCGCCATGTGGATGCTCTCGGGTTCCACGCTTGAGAGCGGATCGGATGACATGATGGCCGCACTCCTACTACGCGGCTTTGGCCTCGGCTGCCTGTTCCTGTCGATCACGCTGATTGCGTTCAGCCGTCTGGCGCCGTCGCATCTCGCTTTCGGCATCGGCCTCTTCAATATCGGGCGTCAGCTTGGTGGTCTGATCGGGGTCGCTGGGCTCCAGACATTGATTGACCATCAGGCGGTAACGAACCGCACCCTGCTCGGAGCAGCGCTCACGTCGGGGTCGCACACGTTGACCGATCGCATGGGCGAATATTCCATGCTGCTGGCAGGGCGCGGCCTGGACCCGGGATCTGCCGCATCCGCAGCCCGTACCTTGCTTGCGCGTTCCCTCGGCGGACAGGGAACCGTCATTGCCTTCAACACCGCCTTTATTGCTGTAGCGCTGATGTTCGTCGCCGCGGTTCCCATCGTCGTCGCCGTGAAGGTCGTACTTGCGCGGCAGGCGACGCGATCGGCTGCGGGGTCACTGTCATGACGTTCTGTAGACCCATTGGCTGGCGTCTGCTCGCGATTCCAGGGACGCTCGCGCTCGCCGGTTGTACCGTTGGCCCCGACTATAGCCCTCCGCCGATCAAGGTCAGCGAGACCTGGATCGGTTCAGTTGAATCGGGCGCCGTGGATGCAGCCTGGTGGCACGCTTTCAACGATCCAATGCTCAGCGAGCTCGTCGATCGCGCGATTGCAGGAAACAAGGATATCGATGAGGCCGAAGCGCGGCTTCGCGAAGCGCGTGCATTACGCGATGCGGTCCGGGGCCGGACACTACCGCAGGCTGGTGTTACCGCTGTCGCGACGCAGAACCGACTCAGCGAGAATGGACAGCTTCCTGTTGGAAAAGTGCCCGGTCTCGGCCGTGATCTGTCGATCTTCGATGGAGGCTTTGATGCGTCATGGGAAATCGACCTCTGGGGCGGCACGCGGCGCGCCGTAGAGAGCGCGGAGGCACGTGCCCAGGCAGCGGAGGAAGCGAAGCGCGGTGCGGTGATCCAGGTCATCGCCGAAGTGGTGCGGACCTATATTGACCTGCGCGCGGCGCAGGCCTTGGGCGCGAACGCGGCCGCCGCTGCCGCAGCCCAGGCGCAGATCGCGCACCTCGTTGCCGATCGGGTGCATGCGGGCCTTGCCTCACGCGAGGATCTGACCCGTGCCGAAACGCTCGCACACGCCACGGCAGCGAGCATTCCGCATTTCCACGCCGAAGCCGATGCTGCCGCCTTCCGGCTCGCACTGCTCACCGGAGAGCCGCCCGAAATGCACTATGATCGCCTGCGGATGTCGCGTCCGCTGCCGTCAGCCCGCCGGGAGGTACGAGCGGGGCTTCGCTCCGATCTGCTTCGCCGCAGGCCAGACATTCGCCGTGCGGAACGTGAACTCGCCGCCGCGACGGCGGATGTCGGGATTGCCACTGCCGAACTCTTCCCACGATTCTCGCTGCTCGGAGGTGTCGGACTTCAGGCGCGTGAGGCAGGCGATCTTTTCTCGGGCGACAGTCTGCGCTTCCAATTCGGGCCGGCGCTGCACTGGCCGCTTTTCTCCGGCGGCCGCATCCGGGCTCGGATAAGGGCGGCCGATGCGCGCGCCGATGCAGCGCTTGCGCGCTATGATCGCGCAATACTCGCGGCACTTGCGGACAGCGAGGCCGCGATCAATCGCTTTGCAGCCATAGGAGAGGTCCGGATCGAGCGCGATGCGGCCAGCGCATCGGCGGCCGAAGCCACCGGGCTTGCGGAGCGCCGTTACCGGGCCGGTGAAGAGAATCTGACCACACTCCTCCAGGCACGGCTCGCGCAACATGCTGCAGATCGGGCAGGTATCGAAGCGCAGTCGGCCGAGCTGCGCCAACTGGCCGCCTTGTACAAGGCTCTGGGCGGTGGGTGGCAGGCGATGGATATCCCGGCCGATCGCTGACGCCGCGACGCTATACCTTGGCACAGGTGCGATCATGACGACCTCGCCCTATGCTCAGCGACCTGATGCAGAAGGTTCGACGGGGTATTCCGTTTCGCAAGGCGGGCTGGTCATCGCGATTGCTCTCATGGCTATTGACACGATAGCAACGGTGCGTGCGGCGGAAATCGGCCTGCCGGGCGAAGCGCGAATAGTCCCTCAGGGCAAGGACCGCAATGCCGCCCGCCCCGGCGACCCCGAACGCATCAACAAGGCGCCGGTGCCAAATGAGGACATGAAGCGCCTCGTGAGACGGATGCTGTCTGGCCCGTGTCGGGGAGAGGTGCTGCGATGACCAAGGAAACGCCTCGCGATGTTGAGCGAAAGCTGCGTATCCTGGAAACTATGCCGGGCTTTGGATGGTCCGCCAATCCCGCCGGGCAGTTCACATATGTCACGCCCAATACGTTGAGCTTCCTTGGCGTTACCGGCGAGGATCTCAATACGTCCGACGCCGATGACGAATTTGGATGGCGACAGCTCATTCACCCGGACGACTATGAGCGCGTCGCTGCGAGATGGCGACATTGCCTGCGGACCGGCGATCATTATGATACGGAACATCGACTACGGCGTGCGGACGGCAGCTATCGCTGGTTCCGCAATTCGGGCCGGCCATTCCGGGACGATCAGGGGACCATCACCGAATGGTTCGGGACCACGATCGACATCGATGACCAGGTCAGGCTCTGCCATGACATTGCGGAACGTGAAGCCAGAATACGCCGGCTCGTAGACTCCGATATTATCGGCATTGTCATCTGGGATCTGGATGGAACCCTCATCGACGCAAATGACGCGTTCCTCCGTATGGTGCAGTACGATCGGGAGGATGTGAAGGCCGGACTGCGGTGGTTCGATATGACGCCACCCGAATGGCAGGAAGTTCATGGGCGCGAGGAAGCTGAAGAGCTTGCCGCTACGGGAAAGATGGAACCCCGCGAGAAGGCGTTCTTTCGCAAGGATGGTAGCCGTGTGCCGGTGCTGATCGGGGGCGCCTGCTTCGACGGGCAGTCCAGGCAGGGCGTTGCCTACATTCTCGATCTGACCGAACGAAAGCGAGCCGAAGAGGCTTTACATGACCAGAAACGCGAGTTGTCCCAGCTCGTCGATATGATCCCGAGCTATTTGTGGCGGGTCACGCCGGAAGGCGTGCCGGAGTTTTTCAATCGTCGACTGATCGATTTCCTGGGATTGGACGTGGCCGGAGTGAACAAGCCGGACACAAGCCGACTCACAGCCTTCATCGAGGCCGTCATTCATCCGGATGACGCTGCCGGAGTGGCCGGCGCATTTGAACGATCGCTGGCAAGCGGCGATATCCTGTCCATGAAATGGCGGATGCGTCGTGCCGATGGTGTGTATCGCTGGATGGCGGCAAGTGCCGAACCGATGCGCGCTTCCGATGGCACGATTGTGCAATGGTATGTCGCTTCCATAGATATTGAAGGTGAAATGCGCGCCCAGGAGGTCTTGCGCGAAAGGGAGCGCATGCTCCACCAATTGGTCGAAACACTGCCGGCCATGATCGATTGTTCGACCCCGGACGGGGAGCCCATCTATCGCAGTCAGCAGATGAGCGAGTATCTCGGCTATGATTTCGAGCATCTGGACTCGTCGGCGAAGTCCCGCCTGAACGGCACGCTCGAAGCCAGCGTCCATCCCGACGATCTGGCAGGCGTCAAGGCAAATTATGGCCATTCGCTGACGACTGGCGCGCTCTATGCCCGGAGGCACCGCCTGAAACGTTCAAATGGTGAATATCGCTGGGTTGAAACACGTGCCGCGCCCATGCGCGATGCCAGAGGCGCGATCGTACAGTGGAACGTTATCTGCCTCGATATCGACCCTGAAGTCAGGGCCCAGCAGGAATTGCAGCTCGCACAGGAGCGTCTTGCCCGCGCAAGCCAGGCGGCGAGCCTTGCAGAACTCTCGGCCTCGATTGCCCATGAGGTAAACCAGCCCCTAGCGGCAATCGTGGCGAATTCCCATGCCTGCCATCGCTGGCTTTCGGCCCAGCCGGCAAACATCGAACGCGCGAAAATCACCGCCGAGCGTATCATCCGAAACGCCAACGCTGCGGCCGACATCGTCAGCCGCACCCGCGCGCTGTTCAGTCAATCGACGGAGACTCGAACTATCCATTCGCTGGATGGAGTCATTGCCGAGACGCGCGAACTTTTGGCGGACGAAGCAGCGCGACGGCATGTTTGCGTAGAGATCGACATTGCGAACAATATTCCTACTCTCGCCTTCGATCGCGTCCAGATCCAACAGGTTTTGATCAACCTCATGCGTAACGGAATGGAAGCGATGGACGTTATAGCAACACACCGAGTACTTCGGCTGGGCGTGCGTCGCGTTGACGATGTCGTCAAGACGTGGATTAGTGACAGCGGCCCCGGCGTCGAATTGCCCAACAGGATGTTCGAACCATTTTACACGACCAAGCCGCACGGCATGGGAATAGGCCTCGCCATTTGCCGATCCATCGTCGAAGCGCACGGTGGGCGATTGTGGGTCGAAAACAATGAACCGAACGGCGCGACTTTCATCTTTTCGCTGCCGGTCGGGGAAGCCCCGGTAACCCGACAGGCATCAGCCGCGGTGGATAGGTGAAAACGATGAGCGCCCGATCACAGAAGAGGTGGGGTGGACGCAGGCAGGTTGGATTTGCCGCAATCTCGTTCGTCTCCTTGCCGTCGATGCAGGAAGACCTGGCCCGGACGCAGACCTGCGATTTCACTTGGGTGGTAGGGAGAGCAGTCCATTCGAACATGGTCATGCCGGGAAAAGGTGGTGATGACAGATTTCCTGAGCGGACTGCCGGCGCGCCCTGACCTGTTGGCCGGGAAATACCCGCCTTTAGCATAGCGCTGGCGCGCCTCCCGTATGATCGTGAAATCACCGGTTTTCGTTATCTCGACAGGGGCCGCTCCACCGAATTCAAACCGATACGGAGTTGGCGTCGTGCAGAGGAGCGCAAAATGCCGCCACTCAAGGATTTCATGATCGATCGCCGGGACTTCTGCGTCGCCGGCGGCACTGCTGTGTTCGCGGGTCTGACCTGGCCGGTTGCAAGCCTCGGCGCATCTCACCCTGGCGCAAATCAAGGAGTTCATCCGATGAATTTTATTTCCGCAAATGACGGAGCCCAGATCTTCTACAAGGACTGGGGTCCTCGCGACGCGCAACCGCTCGTCTTCCATCATGGCTGGCCGCTCACCGCTGACGAGTGGGATAACCAGCTGCTGTTTTTTCTCTCGCAGGGCTATCGGGTCATTGCCCATGATCGCCGTGGCCACGGTCGCTCGACCCAGACCGACGGCGGCAACGAGATGGATACTTATGCCGCGGACGTTGCCGCACTGATCGTCGCGCTCGATCTCAAGGACGCCGTGCATATCGGCCATTCGACCGGCGGCGGCGAAGCGGCGCATTATGCTGCGCGCGCCACACCCGGTTCGCTCGCAAAGCTCATTCTCGTCGGCGCGGTGCCGCCGGTGATGGTCAGGAAGGAGAGCAATCCGGGCGGTCTACCGATCGAGGTGTTCGACGGATTCCGCAAGGCGCTCGCCGAGGACCGTTCCCAATTCTACCTCGATGTCGCCTCCGGGCCGTTCTACGGCTTCAACCGCGAGGGCGCGAAGATCAGCCAGGGGCTTATCCAGAACTGGTGGCGTCAGGGCATGGTGGGCAGCGCCAAGGCCCATTATGACTGCATCAAGGCGTTTTCGGAGACGGATTTCACCGAAGACCTGAAAGCGATCAAGGTGCCCACGCTCGTCATGCATGGCAAAGACGATCAGGTCGTGCCGTTTGCAGATTCCGCCCCCTTGTCCGTCAAGCTCCTCGCGAACGGTGTGCTCAAGGCCTATGACGGCTATCCACACGGCATGGCGGCAACCCACGCCGACGTGATCAATGCGGATATGCTGGCCTTCATTCGCAGCTGACGTCCGGCGCCGGGACGGACAAGCCCGTTCGTCCCGGCAAGGCGCAACCGCCGCGACAGAAACGGAAGGAGAGCGAGATGGGCATGGCTGGCGATGGTCACCGGCAAGACTCGTGGCGGGACATCTTCCCTTCAACCTCGCCGATCCCGGTGCGTGCGTCCGAACACGGATCTCGGGCGCAGTTGTCGATCGGCCCGGACGGTGCGCGGCTGGAACGGCGCGGCTTCCTCCTGTCTGCGCTCGGCGGGGCGGCCTGTCTCGCAACGTCCGCGGCAACGGCGCGCGCCGAACCGGCGAGCGGGTACATACCGACGCCATCCTCCAGTTTCGGTCTGCTCAAGCGGGTGCGCACGAGCGTGCTCGACATTGCTTATGCCGAAGCAGGGCCAGCGGACGGCCGACCCGTCCTGCTGCTTCATGGCTGGCCCTACGACATTCACAGCTATGCCGACGCCGCGCCGTTGCTTGCAGCTGCGGGCTTCCGGGTGATCATTCCCTATCTGCGCGGTTTCGGCCCGACCCGCTTCCTCTCCGAAGCTTCTCTTCGCAACGGCCAGCAGGCCGCGCTGGCAAGCGATGCGATCGAGCTCATCGAGGCGCTGGGTCTCGAACGTCCCATCGTCGGCGGCTGTGACTGGGGCGCCCGAACGGCGTGCATTCTCGCCGTCCTCTATCCCGCACAGGTCCGCGCGCTCGTCTCGGTGAGCGGCTATCTCATCGGCAGCCAGGCCGCGGGCGCAACACCGCTTGCGCCCGAAGCGGAGCGGAGCTGGTGGTATCAATATTATTTCGCGACGGAGCGCGGGCGCCAGGGATATGCGTTGCACACGCATGATTTCGCGCGGCTGATATGGAAAACCGCCTCTCCCCGCTGGACCTTCGACGAGCCGACGTTCCTGCGCTCGGCCGCCGCGCTCGACAATCCCGATCATGTTTCGATCACGATCCACAATTATCGCTGGCGACTGGGCCTGGCGGAGGGCGAGGCACGCTACGCCGCGATGGAAGAGCGGCTCGCATCCTTTCCTGCCGTGACGATCCCCGCCGTGACGTTGGAGGGGGATGCGAATGGCGCACCCCATCCGCGCGCCAGTGACTATCGGGCGCGCTTCACCCCGGCCTATGAGCACCGGCTTGTTGAAGGCGGCATAGGCCATAACCTCCCGCAGGAAGCGCCGGACGCCTTTGCCCGCGCGATCGTCGACGCCGACCGGATGGCGGGACGATCCTGAGGATGCGCGGGCACGGGGCGACCGGACGGCTCACGGGACATCGCAGCCGGTCAGCCGGACGCTCTCGGTCCAGAGCGCTTCCGCCATCGCACGATCGATGGCGAACGGGCGTACGCCGGGCCCACCGAGCTGACCGTCCGGAACGACAGCCGCAATGTCGCAATCCTCGCAATAGACCCCGCCGATGCCGTCCAGGGCGGGCGACGTGGCGCACCATATCGTCGTCGCGGCGCCTTGCTGCGGGCTTTTGAGATCGCGGCCGGGATCGACAATGGCGGAGCCGTCTGCATCCACGGCTCCGAACTGCGCGATCTCCTCGCGTGTGAGATGCCGCGCGAGCGGGCCGAGGATGGAGCCGGGATGGACCGAGAAAGCCCGAACATCATGCGCAGCACCCCGCGCATCGAGCGCGACGGAGAAGAGGACATTGGCCGTTTTCGCCTGACCATAAGCAAGCCATTTGTCATAGACGCGGCGCCTGAAATCGAGGTCGGACAGGTCGAGCCCACCGAGTTGATGTGCACGCGAAGAGAGAACGACAACCCGTGCGCCTGCCGCCCGCAGCAGTGCTGGCCACAGCGCCGCCGTCAGCCGGAAATGGCCGAGATGGTTCGTGGCGAACTGACCCTCATGACCCTCCGCGTCGCGAAACAGCGGGCTTGCCATCACGCCGGCACTGAGAATCAGCAGATCGAGCGATGGCGTACTGTCTATGACATGCGCGGCGAGCCCGGCGATCGATGCGGAATCGAGCAGGTCCATCGGCAACAGCTCGACATTCTCGAGACCGGAAAGAGTCTCGCACGCCGCATGCGGTTCGCGTGCAGGCACGACCACGCGCGCGCCTCTGGAGGAGAGGAGCCTGACCGTTTCCCGGCCGAGATTGGAGGCGCCGCCGGTCACGACGGCGGTCTTTCCCGAAAGGTCTAGGCCATTGGCGACCTCTTCAGCGGTGGTGAAAGGTCCGAGGCCAGTCTCGAGCGGCTGCTGAAAAGAGGGCATGCACAATCTCCTGTTCAATAGTAACTCGCCTAAGACCGCTGGCTGCGACCCCGTGATCCGCAGAACAACCCTGGTTCGATCCGGAAAAGACGCAAACTCGCATGAGGCTCGAGCTTGGATGCATGGCAGCGCACCGGTCGGACGCTTCCATCCGACCGGCCGCGCGTCCTCAGAAGTCGATCGTCCGAGCCTCAAGGGCATTCTGGAACGCAGTTTGCCGATCTGCCGCCGGCGGGTAGATCCACACCGCGTTGACATCCATCTTGACCTTCTTCGCGTCGGCGCCGGTCAGCTCGACGGTGCGGGGGGACCAGCCGCGCGTGAAGATGGCCGTGTCGGGGCCGAGATCGAGACACACGACATAGGCGGGCTGATCATAGGGTAGCGTGGGTTCACCGAGCAGGTCGGCCGCGGCATTATGGCCGGCGAACGAGCCGAGGCGTCGCGCGTGCTGGCACGACATGAGCGAGAAATTGCCTTTGTCGTCGGTCGCCGCCTTCGCGGTATCACCCGTGGCGAAAATACGCGGACAGCCGGGCACGCGCAGGTCGGGCTCGACGAGAATTCGCCCGAGATTGTCGCGATCGGCCGGCAACTGGGCGGTCAGCGGCGAGGCGCGCATGCCCGCCGACCAGATCACGGTCCCCGTTTCGATCCGTTCGCCATTTTCGAGCGTGACGCTGCCGTCATCGAGCCGGGCAATCCCCGAGCCGAGCATCGTCTCGATGCCCAGGTCGCGCAGCCGCGCCTCGATATAGGGGCGAGATTCTGCTCCCATGTCCGGGGCGACGACCGACCCCCTCTCGACGATGACGACGCGGACCGCCTCGCCCAGCCCGAGAATCTCCCGCAGCCGGGCCGGCATTTCGGTCGCCACCTCTATGCCGGTGAAGCCGCCGCCGCCGACCACGACCGTGTTGCGCGCTGCCGAAGCGGACTTTCCTGCAAGCCCGTGCAGATGCTCGTCGAGCTTTACCGCGCCGGCCCG
Source organism: Sphingobium baderi (assembly GCF_001456115.1). Lineage (NCBI taxonomy): Bacteria > Pseudomonadati > Pseudomonadota > Alphaproteobacteria > Sphingomonadales > Sphingobiaceae > Sphingobium > Sphingobium wenxiniae. Next base: position 1,051,625 of record NZ_CP013264.1, read on the forward strand.
ATCCGTGACGCTGTGCCCGAATTCCGAAAGCCCCGGAATGGGCGGCTGGAAGCCGTGGCTTCCCGCCGCGACGATCAGCCGATCGTAGAACAGCCTGGCGGGCATCCCGTCCGCCCCGGTCACCGTCACCATGCCGCGTTCCACATCGAGCGTGTCGACCCAGCCTTCATGGAAGCCGATGTCCGTGGCCGCGAACAGCTCGTCCAGCGGCGCCACCATCGTCCCGGGCTCCGGTTCGTAGAGGCGCGGCCGGACGATCAGGGCCGGTTCGGGCGCAATGACGGTGATCTTCAGATCTTCGGGCGACACGCCCTTTTCATCGCGGAGGCGCGCTGCTGAAAGCGCGGCCATGAGGCCGGCAAATCCGGCTCCTATAATAACGATATGCTGTGTCATGCGATTATCTCCTCGGTGAGCGGCGTTTGAGAGTGCCGTGCCCCGCGGGGCCGCTTCTGCCGGGCCTGGAGGCAGGATCGAGGATCGCGAACGGCGCGCGCCGCCGCTACCGTGCGGGAGGCTAGCCGTGATATGCCAATCGCTATGCATCGCTATGCCTTGGAATAGCGATGCACGGGGCGAGGCGAGAGAGGGGGCCGCCGGATGGGAGCCGCGCCACCGCCGGCCCCGGACAGCGTTCAGGAGCCCGGCCGATCCTCATTGTCCGGCATGTCGCGGGGCCAGAATCGCTGGTGCAGCGTCATCAGGCTGGCGGCCAGAAGATCGCGTTCGAGGGGTGAAAGCCGCATGGCGATGGTCGCGATCATGATCACGCTGTCCAGCGCGATACGCCGGGCGTTCACCTGTCGTGGCGCCTGCGCGCGGCGTCCCTGTGGCTGGTGGCGGCCGTCAGCGGCGTCAGGGCGATGAAGGCGACGCATCCCAGCACCAAGGACAGCGGCACATCGCCGAACGAGGCAAAGATGCCCCCGCCCGCGGCGATGGCGGCCACCGTCGGGCACAAGAGAGCGGACGCCTGGCTCCAGGCCGTGGATTGATGCTTGGGTTTCATAGGATATCCCTCAGTGAGCTGAGGGCAAAGTGGCGCGTCGGGCCCGGCCCGGCCATTCTGCCAAGGATCCGGATCACCTGTGCGAACATATGCAGTCGGCGGGCCTCAGGGTTGCGTGACCATGGGGCTTCGCGAGGAACCCCCAAGACTGAAGCGCATGTCGGGGCGCCGGGCATGCGGTTCGTCAGCCGGCCGCTATGCCGAAGATCATGTCCGGCATGGCGAAGCGCTGGTGCGTCTCTGTCGATCGTACAATCCCGGCAAGTGGCCCCAGGCCCGACACTCCGCCCGGCACGCGCAGCTGTTGCCGTGATCCGATGACTTTGGAGATTGTAATGAAAACCCGTCTTATCATTGCCGCTGCCCTGGCTGGCTGGTCGGTCCATGCATCCGCGCAGGATTTCAACGGACCATCTGTCGGCGTCCAGGCGGGGTGGAACAGGACCGATGTGCGCCTTCCGGCAGGCGGCAAGGAGCTCCCCGGCGTCGACCAGTCGAAGGATGCGTTCGTCGGCGGGGCGTTCCTGGCCTATGATTATGAAGTGGCGCCGCGCATCGTCCTGGGTGCGCAGGCCGAATTCAACGTCGCTGCTTCCGATGATTTTGGAGTGGCAGGCAGTGCAGGCGCGCTCCGGGTCGATCCCCGATATGCGTTCGATCTGACTGCGCGCGCTGGCTATCTCGTGACCCCGAAGACTCTGATCTATGTTCGGGGCGGCTATAGCAACACCCGCGTTCGCACGACGACCTCAACCAACTCGACACGGATATCATCGTCCGACAATCGGGACGGATGGATGGTCGGCGGCGGCGCGGAAAGGATGATCACCGATCATGTTTCCGCGCGCCTCGAATACCGATATGCCGACCTTGGTGAAGGCTCGAACAAATTCGACCGCCATCAGGTTCTTGTTGGCGCTGCCTACCGCTTTTGACCATCGCCCGGAGCGCGGTGAGATCCCATTAAGGATGGAGGGTCCCGCGCTCCAGTGCATGATCGCGCGTCGGGCGAAGTATTCTCGTTGTTCGGCAACGAGCGCCCGGCTCTGGCATCGAAGGCGAGGGATACTGCGGACATGGGCGGAAAGGCCTTGAAACCCCGCTTTCTAGTTGCCGCTGTGTCGTAGCATCGATTAAGCAGCATCTTGCGGTGGGCCGCCGCTGAGTGAGCGCGACCCTGCCCGGAACCAGCCCTGAATGGGTTGCGCATAGCCTGCTTGGGCTAGGCACCAGACCCATTACAATCTTGCAAAACTGCGAGTATCGACGTGGCCGTCAGCACTGACATGCTGAGGCGAGCCTCGCCGCTTAATTTTGGGCGAAGAACCGGCTGCACGGGAACTGGCGGGATGGCCAAAGACACCCGTGATAAAAGATGGGGCTTCGATCGGCAGTGTTTACCGGTGTGCCGGTTGGCCAAGCCGGCACACCGGTCCAAGACGCGGAAGCCGTAATGCTTCCGCACGCAGCTGGACCTGATAGCGGCCAGCCTAGTGGGCTCCGTGCGGGTTCGCCGCCATCCCCACCGCCATGCTCGATCCGCCCCACTGTGCGGCGTCTCCCATGGTCCCCGCGCTTATCGGGTCCGGGTCCCCATCAACTCGTCAGGCCGGTTCGGATGCTCCAGCGAGGGTATCGATTTCGGCTACCCGCTGGAACTCAGCGAGATATTCCTGTCGATGATGCGACAGCCAGCGAACGATGGCAGCGTTGCCAAGCAGCTTCGCGAGATATCCGCGGGCAAGCGTCAGATGCAGATTGTCGATACCGTAGCTGTCTTCGACCGACTTTATGCGGGTTTGCAGAACCGCCAGTTCCCGTTCCATGCGGGCTATCTGCTGCCGGTTGGGATTTGGCGTGGCGCCGTTCTTTCTCGGAGGTGGTTTGGCTAACTGGTCTTCTGGTGTTGCAGCGAGCACAGCCCGGGCGAACATGACCGTGAAATTATTCTGTCCGATCATCAGATCGGCAGCCTCTATCTGCCGCAGTGTGGACATGCGCCGCAGCACGTCGAACACCTTCATGGAGCAATTGGTGTCCTTCAAGGTTTCCACGACTTCGCTGCAAATGCCGTCGAGCAGTCGAAACTTTTTGCGAACCGATTGGACCTCGATCCCCAATGCCTCAGCTATCCTTTCCTGAGGCACGCCGCGCTCCATCGCGCGGGCGATCATCCGATGCTCCTGAACGGGCGGCAGGCGGTTGATCCGCTTGTTGTAGGTATAGGTTTCCTCGTCTCGCCCGATCAGACATTCGACCGTGGGAACGCCGAGTTCCTTGAGCACCTCGATACGCAAATGGCCGTCGAGAAGAAAATAGCTTCCGGAGTTCTGCGGATCGGGGATGACCACCGGAGCTTCCACCAGGCCGACCGCTTTTATAGAGCTGACGATCTGCGCATACTTCCTGCTTTGATGAACCCCTTCGCGGAGCTTTTTGAGCGGCACGATGGCTTCGATGGGGACCGTCACGCATTCCCGGTCGAATGCAAGCGCCACTCGCCCGTTGGCAACGGCGGCACCGTCTCCTTCGGTGCGCGTGGGCCAGTCACTCATCGACATGACCGGCCATCCGTGATTGCAGGGCTCGCGGCATCTTCTCGAGTCTTTCCGCCCGCAGCAGTGTGCTGAACCCATCATCGGCAAGAAGGTCCTTCATCGCTTCAACGATGAAAAGCAGCTGCGTCTGAGCATAATCCGACTTCTTGACGAGCAGGCGCTGCTTCTCTGCCTCGCGCTGATAAATTTCCATCAGGTCGTTGGCGGTCAGGCGCCGATTGCCGCCCTTCTGCCCAAGCCGACCTCGGGGTAGTCCTTTGTTTCGATTACGGGCCCGCAAGTCGAGAAGCCGGCGCATCGCAGCGAGCTTCTTTCCGCGAAGATTCCCTTTATCATACGCGTCCAGGAGCACATCCTGCGCATCATCGGCTTCGGAGCGGGCGATCTCCATGGCGAGCGTGATCGGGATCAGGCCTGTCTCGACGGCTGCGAGCAGGCGTTCCTCACCGCGCTCCAGCAACGACAGCACCAGGCTGACCCAAGAGGAACTGACGCCGATCTTTTGGGCGATTTCTGTTTCATTATGCCCTCGTGAACGTAGGGCGCCCACTTCCTTCATGACGTCGATGGGACGCTGCACCGGGCGAGCAATGTTCTCCACCAGGCTCATGACCAGACAATCACTCTCCGGCGCTTCGATAACCACAGCCGGGATTTCCGTCTGCCCAAGCATCTGAAAGGCATCGAGGCGACCTTCGCCGCAAACCAGATCATAGCGCGGGCCTCCCGGACCGGTTCGACGGCTGACCGTTATGGGGCGTTTGAGTCCGATGGCCTCGATGTTGTTCACGATTTCCCGGTGCTGCCGCTTGTTTCGTGCTCGCGGGTTCAGCACGGTGATCTTGGAAATCGGTATCATCTCGATGTTCTGGGGAAGTGATGTGATCATCAGGCGGCCTCCGCAATGCTGACTGGGGCTGCGATCTCGTAGAGATAGTCGAGGCTTTCGAACCGGTAGGCATCGAGGGACAGGCCGTTCTCTTCGGCAAGCCTCACGCGGTCGGAAGCGATATCGATCCTGGGAAACAGATAATAATCCAAAGGCGCACGGTTCGCGGAATCCATCCGCACCACGATGGTGATGTCGGTGCCGAGGGATGTGTCAAAACGCAGTTTCCACCGGAGCAAACCGGTGGGTGTCGAGGTGCAGCGGACGATGACCAGGCTGACGCTGAATTCGTCATTGACGATGATGCGATCGGTTTCGTCCTCTTGCTGGATTTTGCTGCCCATGCCCCGAAAGCCGTCGAGCACCTCATCGAGAACGTCGGGATGGAGATTGCGCAGGAAGCGGTTGATCTCGACATAGCGATAATCGCGATCTGGCCTGAATCCGACCAGGCTGTAGGCGCGCAAGAGGCTACCGAACCGGGAACTGAAGGCACTGCTCGACGGCATTCCGTCACATTCGTCGATGATGATTCCGGAGAGCAGCCCCTCGCGTTCGTAAAGCTCGCGAAGGGTCAAGAGCATCTCATCATCGGAAAGGCGGAAGGAGCGCGCATTGATGATCGCCCGGGCTGCCTCGAAAATATCCCTTTCGATAATCGCCTCGAAGACCCCTTGGGCCCGGATCCACATGTCGGGATCGTTGCGGACACGCTTTTTCTTCAGCTTGAAGGAGCGCCGGTTCCAGACATTGTCGCCGACGTATTTCTCATTGATCAGCAATTGGTGGATCGTTCCTCGCGTCCAGGTGCGACCAAGGTCCGTTGGAATGCCGCGACGGTTGAGGTCATCAGCTATGTCCTGCTCACCTCGCTTGTCGTGGACGAAGGCGCGATATACATCGCGAACGATTGCGACTTCCTCGTCCGGGCCGGGTGTGAGGATCACCCGATCCGTCTGGATGCTTTTGTGTTCGCCGCGAGCAAGAGCGGCTTTGACGTTCCCATGTTCGTCGATCAGAGTTCGACGAAGCCCAAAGCCTGCGGGGCCTCCCTGCCGGTAGCCTTTCTCGATCAGGCGCCCCTGGCCTGCGAACACCTTGGTGGATAGTTCGCGGCTGTACTCCCCAGCCATGGCGCGTTTGACGCCTTTGACGATTGTGGAGACCGGGCTTCCGTCATTCTCGAACTGCTCGGCGCAATACTCGACAGCGATCCCGGCCCGTTTGCAGATATATTCGTAATAGGCGCTGTCAACGGCGGAGCAAAAGTCGGCCATTCGGCGGCGTAAAACCAGGCCATCGTGTTACATGCCGGGGGGAGTGGCGTGAGGGCGTAGCCCGAGGGCCACTCCCCCCGGCATTGGTGTAATTTTCAGGGTCTGGTTTTGGCCTTGCGGGCCCGGCTGTGCGCGAGGCGATAGCTTTCGCCGTTCATCTCGAGGATGCTGACGTGATGGGTCAGGCGATCGAGGAGCGCGCCTGTGAGACGCTCAGATCCGAAGGTTTCGGTCCATTCGTCGAAGGGCAGGTTGCTGGTGATGAAGGTGGAGCCGCGTTCGTAACGCTGGGAGATCAGCTCGAACAACAGTTCGGCGCCGGTCTTGGAGAGCGGCACAAAGCCCAGTTCGTCGATGATGAGCAGCTTGTATCCGGCCATCTGCTTCTGGAAGCGCAGAAGACGGCGCTCGTCGCGGGCCTCCATCATTTCGCTGACCAGCGCTGCCGCGGTGGTGAAGCCCACCGACAGTCCTTTCTGGCATGCTGCCAGTCCGAGCCCCAACGCTACGTGCGTCTTTCCGGTGCCTGATGGCCCCAGAGCGATGGCGTTCTCACGCCGCTCGATCCACTCGCAGCGCGCCATCTCGAGCACCTGCATCTTGTTGAGCCTGGGGATGGCGGCGAAGTCGAAGCTGTCGAGGCTTTTGACGGCGGGGAAGCGCGCGGCCTTGATGCGCCGCTCGACCATGCGACGCTCCCTGTCGATCATTTCCATCTCGACGAGGCGGGCGAGGAAGCGGATATGATCGACGCCTTCAGCGGCACATTGCCGCGCGAGCTTGTGATGCTCACGCAGGCACGTAGGCAGCTTGAGCGCCTTGAGATGGTGAGCGAGAAGGATCTCCGGGGCCTGATCGCTCATGCGGCCTCCTGCCGGTCGGAGAGCAGGCTCAGATAGGCTCTGGCAAAGGTCTTCTCGACCGTGGTGCGTGGCAGGAAGGGATAGACGTCCAGGTCCAGCCTGGGCGGTACGCGTTCGATCCGGCACAGGACGAGGTGCTTGACGGCATCGAAGCCGATGGCGCCAAGATCGATGGCCTGTTCGACCGCCGCCTGGAGATCGGCGAGGGTGAACGTTTCCAGCAGGCGCAGTACCTGCACATATTCGCGCCTGCCATGTTTGTGCATGCGCCCTTCCATCAACCGCTGCAGTGTCGTGAACGCTTCGGGCAGGTCCCAGCCCTGCAAAGGCGCAGCCTGGTCGAATGCGTTGATCTTCTGCTCGATCAGCGGGAGATAATGGAGCGGGTCGAAGACAACCTCCTCGCGGGCATAGCAACGAGGATGACGGGCGATGACTTCGCTGCGGCAGCCGATCACCACCTCATCGACATAGGCCCTGATCCAGACCTCCTGATGGCCCCAGGCCACCGGAACCGAATAATCGTTGGTCCTGTAGCGCACCAGGGATTGCGAGGAGACCCGCCCGCCTTTCTGATCGCAGGCCTCGAAGGGTGTAGCGGGCAGAGGCTGCATGGCCGCGAGATCGCGCTGCAGCCGCTCACCGATCGTCTCGCTCTGCCCGCGCACCTTGTCCTGCTGGCGCTTGCGGCATTGCTCCTCCAGCCACAGGTTGAACGCCTCCCAGGTCGGGAACTTCGGGATCGGCACCATGAAGTTGCGCCGGCAATAGCCTACCAGCCCCTCCACATTGCCTTTCTCGTTCCCCTTGCCCGGGCGAGCATAGCGGTCGCGGATCACGTAATGTGACAGGAAAGCGCTGAACAGCGTGGCACGCTGCCGCGTGCCGTCGGGCAGGATCTTCGTCACAAGGCAGCGATCGTTGTCATAGACGATCGAGCGCGGTACCGCGCCGAAAAACGCGAAGGCATGCACGTGTCCGTCCACCCAGGCCTCCGCCACCGCCGCCGGATAGGCCCGCACATAGCAGGCATCACTGTGCGGCAGATCGAGCGCGAAGAAGTAGGCCTTCTGCTCCACCCCGCCGATCTCCACCAGCGCTTCCCCGAAATCGGCCTGCGCATCTCCCGCAGGGTGCGCCAGCGGCACGAACATCTCCCGGCTGCGCTGTTCGCGCTCCCGGATGTAATCCTTGATGATCGTATAGCCGCCGGTGAAACCATGCTCGGTGCGCAAACGGTCGAATACCCGCTTCGCCGTATGGCGTTGCTTGCGCGGGACACTGCGGTCACCCTCAAGCCATCCATCAATGATCGCCACAAACCCGTCCAGCTTCGGGCGCTGCGGTACGGACTGGCGCCGGTAACCCGGCGGCGATGAAAACGACAGCATCTTGCGTACCGTTTCGCGCGACACATTGAAACGCTTCGCCGCCGCCCGTTGGCTCATGCCATCCGCGCAAGCCAGACGGACCTGAAGATAAAGTTCCACGCTGTAGATCCCCACACCTCCCTGACTCGGCAGAAAGGCTTCAAGGTGGACGACTTTTACGCCGCCCGCAGCAGGACTATCCCGCCGCTACCGTGGTCGAATATTGCTCCGCCGTTCTCAGAAGTGGGTGCGCTGGTCGCTTTCCTGTGTTCTCAGGATGCGGGCTATATTACCGGTCAGTATATCGTTGTCGATGGTGGCTATATGCAGGCCTATCACTGAGGGCGTTTGAGGATGGATCTACGGATCGCCTAATTCCGCCATGACGGCAGTTCTGCGGCAATGCCATGCTTCGGCTAATCGGGTGTTGGCGCGGAGGACTCCTCGCGTTCGGGAAGCTTGCCCTGATTGATGGCCCAGATCGCCGCCTGCGTACGGTTGTCGACTTGAAGCTTACGCAGGATGGCCTTGACATGCGCTTTCACCGTCGCTTCCGCCACGGCCAGCCTGCTTGCGATATCCTTGTTGGCTTCCCCTGCGGCAAGGCAATGGAGAATCTGGATTTCCCGTTCGGACAGGTCGGGCCTCGCGTCGCGGGCATGCATGTCCTGAAGAGTCGATGGCGGGGCGTCAGCGGCCAGATGCTGGATGATTTCGGAGGGCATGACCTTCATCCCTGTCGCGATCAGCCGGACCGCGCACAATAAAGGTTCCGCCGCCATATGGGTGGACAGCAGGCCGTCTATGCCAATGGCAAATGCCTGCTTTGCAGTGTCGATGTCACAAGCATCGCACAACAGGACAATGCGCGCGGTCGGCAAAGCGGCTCGCAGCGCGCCGCAACGGGGCAGGATGGGGGGCACGGAGGGACTGTCGATAAGGACCATCTGATCGGGGCCGTCCCTCCAGTCCGGGAAATGCGTTTCCACATGGCCGGACAGAACGCGCTCGATAACGAAATCCGCCTCCATCAGGATATGACGCAAACCGAAACTGTCGATTTCGTTGCGACCCCAAATGGAAATGTGAAGCGCGCCGTTCATGACGAACGTCGTCGGGAAACAGCGTCTGGTGGCTGGATTGGCATCTTGATATATCAGGACCGCTCTGGATTGATGGTGCCAAAAGACTAGCCCACGCATCGGTTCGTCGTGAGCAGACTTCGGCATTACCCCGAATGACAGACAGTTTGCCGAGAGCCGCAAAGAGCGGCAGCGGCCGCCCGCGTCCTCCACCCCGCAGCATATGTCCCTTTGCATGCAGCATCATAATGCCAAGGACGTAGCCCCTATGCGCCCGGACGTCGGCCCCAATTGCTTTTGAAGCCGCTCCTGTCCCGGCCCACAATATGCACCGCAATCATTGCGCCCCATCCGTCAGACCAGGGATAGACCATCGTGAACTCCAGAGCAGACATGACGCTTGCCTTGCCTTCGCCCGATGTCCATCCGGGCGCACGTATACCCTCTGGCGGACCGCTTATGGGGCTGGAGCAAATCGCCAATGTCTTCCGCCGAAGACGCATCCTGATATTGGGCATCGTCGCGGTCGTGCTGGCGTCCACGGCGCTTATCGTCTTCACGCAAACGCCCATATATGAAGCGAAAGCCACGCTGCGGATGGACGTTCCGGTCGCGGCCGACGGCAGCGACCGCGTCCAGCAGAGCGCGGAAAGCGAAATGCAGATCGAAACGGAAATCCGCGCCTTGTCGTCGCATGATCTGGCGGCCGCCATGGTCCGGGATCTGGAACTGCTCGACAATCCTGCCTTTTCCGGCCGGAAGATGAGCAAGGGACGCACCGCCCGTGCGTCCCAGTTCCGCATAGACAATGCCGCGGAACAGCTTCTGTCGATGGTGACCGTCCAGCGGATTCCCCATACCCAGCTCATCACCGTGACCGTCCGGTCGCCCCATCCCAAATTCGCCGCCATGATCGCCAACCGCTATGTGCATGTGCGTCAGATGAACAGCATGGTGGATCGTCTGCAGAGACAGGAAGGCATCGTCGCGGCGCTGGCAGAGCGGACGAACAAGGCAGGCGAGGAACTGCGTCACGCGGAACAGGCCGTTGCGGACTATCGCAATGAGCATCGCATGCTGGGTGGAGGCGACAGCACGAACGCGCTGGCCGGCATCACCCAGTTGGCGGCCGAAACAGTGTCCGCCGCCAGTGCGCGCGCCGCAGCCGCGGCAAAGGCGGCTGGCGTCAGTGCCGCGGCCGCGATGCGACCGGGGCCGGAAAGCGCCACCTCTCCCCTGCTGTCCGCGCAACAACAGCGCTATGCCGATCTGATGCAGCGCAAGGCGGAACTGTCCGGCTTTTACGGATCGGGCCATCCCGCCCTTGCCAATGTGCTGGCACAGATCGACGAGGTGAAGCGCACGATGGAGGCTGAACGGCTGCGGGTCCGGCAACGGGCAGCCGCCGACGCGGCGATCGAAGCCTCTCATGAAAGCACGCTCGCGCGCAGCGACGCGCAGGGCGCGGCGGCCCGTGAATCGGTGCTTCAGAGCAATCTGGCCGCGCTTACCACCAAGGCCTATCAGAATAATGAGGCGGGCGTTAAGCTCGCTGAACTGGAGCGCGCCGCGGAAACCCAACGCGGCCTCTATCTGGGGTTGTCCGGGCGTCTCAAGCAATTGGGGGCGGCGCTGGTGTCGGGAACCGGCCTGGTTCTGCAATCGACCGCGCCCATTCCCCAAAACCCGATCAGCCCGACCCCGCGCAAGACTATGATGGCCGCATTGATGGGATCGACCATATTGGCCTTTGGCTGCGCGTTCGTGCTGGAACTGACCGACAGGCGGCTACGCAGTGCGGAGCAAATCTGGCGGCTGTTCGGTCTGGAAAGCTTTGCCATGATCCCGATGCTGCGATCCGGCGTGGAAAAGGACACGGCGGCAAAACTCATAGCCGAACGGCCAAGCTCCCTGTTCGTCGAATCCGCCAGGATGATGCTGACCGAAGTGATGCGGCAACGCCGGGGCAATGGCGCACAGGTGGTGCTGGTCACGTCGCCGCTGCCAGGGGATGGCAAAACCTCGGTCGCCTATAGTCTGGGCGCGGCCGCCATCGCGGCGGGTAGCCGGGCGGCCGTCGTGGAATTGGACCTGTGGCAACGCGCGCCCGCTGCGAATGACGAGCATGAGACCATCGACCTCATCGCTTATCTGCAGGGTGAATCGCGCGTGCGCGGACTGCTCACCCAGGCTTCCAGTCCGACGCAAAATGCCCTCACGGTCTTTGCGTCCCATGAACAGACGCGCGATCCCAGTACCGTTATTTCCTCGTCCCAGCTTGCTTCCCTGTTCGAGGATCTGCGCGCGCGCATGGATCTGGTCGTGATCGATGCGCCCCCCGTTCTGGCGGTGCGCGACGCGTCCAACATGGCCTGTTTCGCGGATGTGAACCTGCTCGTGGTGCGCTGGGGCCATACCACCGTGGAGGAGGCGGCCGACAGCCTGGTGGCGCTACGTTCTCCGGTGGATGGTGTCGTGCTGAATGCGGTCGACTATCCTCGCCATGCGCGCGGGCACTATGGTGATCTGGTGCAGTATTTCAATCGCGCGGGTGCTTATTATGAACGCGACGACGAACTGATCCAGGCCAGCTTCCTCGACAAGCTGAAGGAAAAGATCCGCCGGCCCCGCGCTGCCTGACATTCTGTTCAGGCCGAAGCGGCGGGGCGTTCGTCGGAAACGGCGCGGCCGAAGCGGCGGCGTAACGTCCGTTCCATCGCGATCGCGCTGCTGACCGCCAGCACGACATGCGCCACATTCGCGCCCATCGCCCCGATGCGCGGCACGAGCAGCAGCGCAATGACCTGAAAGACAAGGGTCGACCACAGGACGATGTGGAGAACGGACCGTTGCTCGCCCATGGCCAGCAGTGCGGAACGCAGGGGCGCGGCGTGCATGGTGAAAGCCAGCGCCACCATCTGGACGAGCAGCAAAGGATAGGTTTCGGCGAAGGCATGGCCGACGGTCAGTTCGATCAGCCACCGTCCGCCCATCACCAGCACGGCGATGGCGCCGAGCGCGAAGACATCGAGAATGATCTGCACCTGCACTATGGCGCGGCGGAACAGGCTCCTTGCTCCTTCCGCCCATAGTCGCGCTACATCGGGATAGAGCACCGCCTGCACCTGGGCGCAGACCTGCTGCACCACCTTCGCCACCTGCTTCGCCACGAAGTAAAGTCCGGCGGAACGTGGGTCTGAAAGCGCGCCGACAATCAGCACGTCTAGCTCCATTGAGCTTGTGCGGATGCTGGTTGACAGGCTGGACGACCATGCAAAGCCCATGATGCCGGGAAAACGCTGCGTTATTCCGCGCATCGGCATACGATGCAGCGCAATCACGCCCTGCCGCTTCAATTCGAACAGGCTGAGGGCAAGGAAAAGCAGCGAGCTGACGATCTGGCTGATCGTCCAGGCGCAGATGAAGAAGATCAGTCCGCCATGCATCCACAATCCGATGGCGCACAATAGGATGCGGACGATGCTGCCGGTCACCTGCACATAGGCGATGGTTCGGAAACGTCCGGCCAGACGCAGCACGGCGGTCGGCATCCCGCTAATATTGAACAGCAATGTGACGGCGTTGATGCACACCAGCAGGACATGGGTGTGATTCATGCCGAGGAGGGGCGCGAAGAGGATCGCGACCAGACTGGCCAGCAGCGCGGCGGCCAGACAGGCTCCAACATCCAGCCACAGCCCGAATGCGAACAGCGCCCGCAAATGCGTCAGCCGTTCCTGACCGTCCTTTGCCACCTGCGCGGCATATTTGATGAGGGGCTGCCAGCTTTCAAACCGCATCAGGCGGTCGAAAACGCGGACATAGCTGATGACAAGGGCCAGGATACCATATTCGATCGGCCCCAGCGATCGCGCCGTTAGCGCAACGCCGACAAGGGCGATCGCGCCGTTGACGCCGTTGCCCGAAAGCAGATGTCCGATATTAATGAAACGTCGCAGGAGCGTGGCATCTTTCCATAGCTGAAGCCGGCCCCGCTTCCGGCTTCCGATATGGTTGGCGGATTGCACACGCGTTTCGTCGTCCATCTTGGGAGATTCCCCCAGTGACGCTGAAAATTACCGCCTGGCCTGATTTTCAGGCACAAGCCGCGATGCGCGGCAGAGGCGGAGCGGCGCGAGCAATGGCTTGAGAAGTGTCACGGGGCATGGACAACATCTTGTCGTCATCATAGGCGACCAGTCCGCGTTGCACCGCCCAGATCGCGGCCTGTGTGCGATTGGATACGCGCAGCTTCCGCAACGCGGCTTTCACATGCACCTTCACAGTGGCCTCGCATATGCCAAGGCGGCGGCCGATGACCTTGTTGGCGGCGCCGGAAATGAGGAGCTGAAGAACCTCCACTTCCCGGTCCGAGAGATTGACGTCCGAAAGATTGACCGACCATCCCATCGGATAGGGGCGTTCCCCCAGGCTGGTGGCCATTTCCGAAGGCAGAACTTTTTCGCCCGATGCGACCAGTCGCAACGCGCCAACCAGCGGTTCCGTCGATATTTCCTTGATCATATAGCCATCGACACCCCAGCGAAATGCCTGAACGACTGTGTCGAAGTCGAAATGATCGGCGAGCAGGACGATCTTGGCGTGAGGATACATCATCTTGACCTGCTCGCAAAAGGCTATCCCTTCGCCCGCATGACCATCATCAATCATTACAATGTCGTTTATTTCGTCATCTGATAGGGTTGATTTTATCTGGCAGGGGTCACTTACCGCGCAGGTTACTGTAAACCCGTGATCCAGTAATATGTGATTGAGTCCCTCCCGGAGTATCCCATTCTTACTCAGAAGAACCACTTTGATACTTTGAATCATTGTATCTCCCTTTCGTCAGGACTTGGGTTTCATGGATCATTATGTGCGATCCAAGACCGGTGCGACCCAATTCTTTTCAAGCAGGAGTTAGCTCTTTAGGGCGGTCAATGTGCGCGCAGAGTAGGCATTTGGCTATAGCAAATAAGTGGTAGAAAGAACGGATTCGGCAATCCTTTCGATCCGTTTATCAATCTAGGTTAATGCCATGCCCATAAATCTCATTCGATCTGGCGAATCAGCATGAAGGTTTCGGCGGCTGGGCGATGAACGGTAGCGCCCCGGAAACACGCCAATGCCCTGATCACTTCCGGTGATCTTTCGTCAGGCGCCTGCTTCACTTGCGACCGATAGCAGTTGAATGCCTGAACCTTGGCTTCCAGAGCGTCGCTTATATCGACATAGACATTGGGTACGAAAGCGGGCGTGATGCCCGGCGCATACCAGTTCGTTTCCGACAATGTTTCATAGCAGTAGATCCGCTGTGGCCCTTTTCCGCCTCGGGGGCGGGCGGCGACCATCGCCGACAGGAATGTCAATTGGTGATCCAGATGCACGTCGCCGATGAAAGGCACGAACAGCGTGTCGGGTGCCACTTCCGTCACCAGCGCGCCCAGCGCGGCATTCATGTCCGCATGGGCCACGCGGTCAAGTTCGGCGGCGGGGAGGTCGATGAAATGCGTGCGCGCGACCTGTAGCAGGGCATGAGCCTCGTGGGCCTCGCTCCGTCCGATGCGGGCGACGTCGGGACCAAAACGGTTCGTGCCCGCCTTGGTCACGATGGCGACATGCACCTGTGTGCCTTGCTGCGCCAGCCGCATCATCGTGCCGCCGCATCCCAGCACCTCGTCGTCTGGATGCGGCGCAATGATCAGCGCGCGCGAGATGCAGTCCAGCATCGAACCCATGGTTTATCCTCCGAGGCGGGCGTGCATTTTCGGGATGGTTCCGCCGCCACCTTCCCATTCGGTGACTTCGATCGCCGCACCGTCCCCGCAAAACACGGTAAAGCCTCGTTCGGATCGGCCGACTATCTGTCCCGGCATGGCGAGGTGATGGCCCAATTCGAACGCAAGTCGGGCCTGCCACAGGATGAGATCATCGTCGGAGGAGGGTGCCAGGGTGCGGGCTCCTGGATAGGGACGGCCTGCGGCGCGGATCAGCCGCTCCACGTCCCGCGCGGAGGCCGACCAATCGATTCGCCCGCTCTCCACCGTCCGCCCCGCCGTCCATGTCGCGAAGCGTTCGTCCTGCGGCTCGCGCCGCGCAGTTCCGGCTACGAGCGCCTGCAAGGCATCGTCCAGCATCCGCTCAAGCAATTGCATGTGGCGGTGGTAGAGCGAACCGGCCGTTTCATCGGGCGCGACATGGATGAAGCGCTGTTCAAGGATGGGGCCGCTGTCCACCCCCGCGTCGATCCAGAATAGCGTGCCGCCGGTGATCGGTTCCTGATTGAGGATCGTCCAGGGGATCACCGCCCGGCCTCGCATCCGGGGCAGCGGGGCCGGATGATAGCCGATCAGCCCGTCTCCTGCCGCCTGCATGAACGGTTCCCGGCAGATTTGCGACCAGCCGATGACGAATACATGGTCCGGGGACGCGGCCGTGATCGCCGCGCAGATTTCGGGCGCGTTCACGTCGCGTGCTTCGATCAACCGGGCGCCGGCGGCGTCGGCGGCGGGGCGCAGGTCGACATAGTCGGAATGACGATGCGACAAGCTGGCGGGCAGCGTGACGACAAGGGGGAGAAACCAGCCCGGCGCGCGCGCCACGGCTTCGATCGCGACCCTGCTGCTATCGACGCTACCGATTATGACCGCCCGCATGGGCTTTCTCCAGCAGAACGGAATCGATCTTCTCGCCCCGGATCATCATCAGTGGCGTATGGACCATGATCCACAGGTCGAGGCCCATCCCGCGCTGCTGGACGTAAAGCAGGTCCAGCGCCAGCTTCTCCTCCATGCTGAGCAAGGTATTGCCGCTGACCTGAGCAAGGCCGGTGATGCCCGGCCGCACGGATGACCGGGTGGCACCCGCCCGGCCAAGCGCGGCTATGGTTGGCGGAAGCAGGGGCCTTGGCCCGACAAGCGCCATGTCTCCGCGCAGGATGTTCCACAGTTCGGGGAGTTCATCCAATCGCGACTGGCGGAGCAGGCGGCCCATCGCGGGCGTGCGGGCCTCATCGGGCAGTGGCTGGCCGGCCGCGTCGCGCGTATCGCGCATGGAGCGGAACTTGACCAACTCGAACGCTCGCCCGCCAAGGCCGATGCGTCTTTGCCGGAACAGGATCGGCCGTCCGAGAAACGCGAGTACGGCCAACCCGATCAGCATCATGGGCAAGGCCATCAGCATGAGGGCGGCAAAGGCGACCGCGCAATTGACGCCCCGCCCCATCAGCCCGCGCTCCACGACATCGCCGCGGGCATGTCGAGAGCATCCTGGGCGATATGCATCACGCGCATCAGTTGTCGGTTGACTTTGTTCACGTCGAACCGATCCTCGGCATAAGCACGCGACCGCGCGCCCATGGCGGCGGCGAGGGCGGGGTCGGTCAGGAACCGCTCCATCGCCACGCCCAGCGCCTCGACATCGCGGGGCGGCACCAGGAAGCCGTTGACGCCCGACAGGACCGGCTCCCGGCATCCCGGCAGATCGGTGGTGATGAGCGGACGTCCCACCGACATCGCCTCCAGCAGGGTGCGCGGCAATCCTTCCCGGTAATAGGAGGGCAGGACGAACACGCTCGATTGCGCCAGCAAAGGACGCACATCCCGCGTCTCCGGCACATAATCAATGATCCCGTGCCGGACCCACAGATCCAGTTCCGCTTCCGACAAGCCGGTGGGATTATCCTTGTCCAGTCGCCCCAGAAGCTGGAATCGCGCCTCGGGATAGCGCGCCTTCAGGTGGCGGGCGGCCTCGGCATATTCAAACACGCCCTTGTCGCGCATCAGGCGGGAGATCATCAGGAAACGCGGCGGCCCTTCCGGCAGGGGCATGGGTGCGAAATGGGCAAGGTCTACGCCCGAACCAGGCACCTCGACCACCAGCGCGGCCGCATCGACGATGTCCTGCGCGATCAGTTCGTCGCGATCGTCGCGATTGAACACGAATATGGCCCGCGCCCTGGCGACCCCCAGACGGTAAAGCCGTCCCACAATGGCGCGCAACAGGCGGCGATGTTCCGCCGCCGGACTGAAGACATAGCCAAGCCCGCTCATCAGCGCATAAAAGCGCGCCTTGGGGAACAGGCGCGCGGCCATGCCGCCATAGATGATCGGCTTTTGCGTATAGGCCAGCACGACATCCGGTCGCTCTCGCGCGATCAGCCTGACATAACGCAACAGCAACAGCAGGTCTGCCAGCGGATTGCTGCCCGTGCGCGCCATGGCGATCCGACGATAGCCCGCGCCTAGTGCCGTAAGCTGCCTTTGGACGGCGGGATCGTCGTCCGGCGCGCAAGTGATGACCTGATGCCCTTCGCGCACCATCGCTTCGATCAACCGGCCACGAAAATTGACCAGCGAAAAGGCGAAACTCGACAGAATAAGAATTTTCATTCGACCAGACTCGCATCGCTGGAAGAAAAGGCGGGCTGCCAATGCCGCAGCCAGTTCTGGAACATCAGCAGCGTCCAGAGCTGGAACGACCAGTTCCGGTTGCCCGACAGATGCTCTGCCCACATACGGCTGACCGGCTCGGGCGCGATCAGCCCTTGCGAACGGATAAGATCGGGGTCCAGCAACGCCCCCGCCCAGCGGCGGAGCGGCCCGCGCAGCCATTGCTCGATCGGCACGGAAAAGCCGCGCTTGGGCCGGTCGGCCAGAGCGGGGGGAAGATGCCGCTGAAACAGTGCGTGGAGCGGCCATTTTCCCTTTCCATCCCGTAGCAGCGCGCCGGTGGGAAGGCGCCATGCCAGTTCGATCAGCCTGTGATCCAGCAAGGGCGCGCGCGCCTCCAGCCCCACGGCCATGGTCGCGCGGTCGACCTTCACCAATATGTCGTCGGGCAGATAGCGGGCGCTGTCGATCAGCATCATCTGGCGCAACGGATCGTTCAGCGCCGCCTGAATCGACATTTGTGGTTCAGCCCCCTCGATCACCAGGGCTTCGGGATCGGGATGGACGCTGGTGAGGTTACTGTAGAGCGCCTCCACATTTTCGCTTCGAAACAGCGTCGCCAGCTTATGCAGACGGTCGCCGGACATGTCGCCGCGCAGCGCGCTGCCCGCGCTGACCGGCATGTAGCGGAATATCCTGTCCCATGCCGCCGGGGACAGCGCGTCGATGCCGCCGGCTATCGATCCGCGCAGCCATGGCGGAAGAACGGTGATGCCGCGGCCCAGCTTGCCCGCGATCTGATACCGGCCATAGCCGCCGAAGCTTTCGTCGCCCCCGTCGCCCGAAAGGCACACGATCACTTTTTCCCGCGCGAAACGGGCAATGTGGAACATGGGAATGGCGGATGGGTCCGCGAAAGGTTCGTCATAGATTTCGGGCAGTTGCGGCACTGTGTCCAGAAACGCCGCTGCGCTCATCCGGATCATGTGATGATGGGAGCCGATCGCCTTCGCCACCTGTTCGGCATGGGACGATTCATCATATTCCGGCTCCTCGAAGCCAATGGTGAACGTGCTGATGGGTTCACGCGATTCCTGTTGCATGATCGCACTGGTCAGTGACGAATCGATGCCTCCCGACAGGAAAGCGCCCACCGGCACATCCGCCACCATCCGTTCCCGTACTGCCCGGCGCAGCACATCCTCCACCCGGTCGAGCATGGCTCCATCATTCGCGACAAAGGGATCATCCTGACCTGCAACCGCCGTTTCCTCGATCGACCAATAAGGGCACGGATCGGTCGCGCCATCTGCCGTGACCATGACATGGGTGCCCGCCGGAAGTTTTGAAATGCCGCGCATGATGGAGTGCGGCGCGGGGACATATTGATGCCGCAGATAGGCGGTCAGCGCTTCGCGGTCGACCTCCACTCCCGTCTCGCAAACGGCCATGATCGCCTTCAGTTCGGATGCGAACAGGAAAGCCTTGCCGTTCCAACCATAATATAGCGGCTTTTTGCCGATCCTGTCGCGAACCAGGTGAAGCACGCGCTTGGTCCGGTCCCACAAGGCGAAAGCGAACATGCCCGCACAGCCCTGCGCTGCTCTCACTATGCCATATTGCTCGATCGTGGCCAGCAGCACTTCGGTATCGCTGCCGCCCGCGAAGTGGTAGCCGCGCGCGATCATATCCTCGCGCAGGGCGCGGTAATTGTAGATTTCCCCGTTGAAGCAGATGACATAGCGCTCGCTCGCCGAGATCATCGGCTGACGCCCCTGCGGCGACAGGTCGAGGATCGACAGGCGCCGGTGCGCCAGCGCGATTCCTGCGTCCGCGTCGATCCATTCATCCGCCATGTCCGGCCCGCGATGGCGCAGGCTGTCGTTCATCCGGCGGGCCGTGGTTAGCAGCGCATCGGACGAACGGTGGGCGATCAGGCCGCTTATCCCACACATCGTGGCATCCCCGCGCTATTCGCTATGGTGGGCGGCTGACGAAGGACCGTCTCGTAAAGCTCGGCATAGCGGGCCGCGACGGCAGCCAACGAAAACTCCTTGATGACGCGCGCGCGTCCCAATTCACCTTTCCGGCGGCGTCCCTGCGCGCCCATCCCGCTGAGCAGCGCGATGGCGTTCGCTATCGCCGCCGGATCGCCGGGCGGCACGCAAACGCCGCCTTCTCCCATGATGATGCGGCTGTCGCCCACATCGGTGGCGATGCAGGACACGCCGCACGCCATTGCCTCGCCCAATATGTTGGGGAAGCTTTCCCCCCAAGCGGAGGAGAGCGCCACGATGTCGCATCCCGGCAGCCATTCCGCCACGTCGGGCCGGTCCCCCAGAAGGCTGAGCCGGTTCCGGGGCAGCCAATGCTCGCAGGCGCCTTGCAGATCGGTAGGAAGCACGTCAGTCCCGGCACCCGCCAGCAGCAGATGCACGTCATGCCCCATCCGCCGAGCCCTCCCCGCCGCTTCGATCGCGGTGGCATGATCCTTCATGGGATGACGCCGCGCGATCACCGCCACCAAAATTGGATCAGGCTCGATCCCGAACCGCTCCCGCAGCCTGACGCGGCCATGGCCATCGGCTTCGTCGGGCCTGAAACATTGCGGGTCGAACCCATTGGGAATGACGATGGCCCCTTCGGGCGCGTACCCATTGGCCACATGCTGCCGTACGGACGCGGCGGCATTATAGATGATCGCCTTGGGGCGCCGGGAAAGCAGCGCGCCCAATCGTATGACAAGGCGGCTGGTCCGCTTTTCGGCGCGAATATCGTGCAGCGAATGGCGAATGTTCCAGAGCATCGGCAGGTTCCGCCGCCCCGATCTGGCAGCCCAGGCGGCAGCGATATTGCCATGATACATCCAGCCCTGGATCAGATCGGGCTCATAACGCCTCACGATTCGCGTCAGGCGCGCCATCGCTTCGGGCAGGCGGCGGAGATTCGTGAGGCCCAGCGTTTCGACGCAGATGCCGTTGGCGGCCATTTCCTGGCCCACTCGTCCCGGCGGCAGAAGCGACAGGACAATGGAGTCGGGATGCGCGGAATGCGCCCCATGCTGCCCGACCAGCTTGGCGAGCATCGCTTCGGCCCCTCCATAATTCAGGGCGGTTATGACGTGCAGCACTTTCATGGATGTTCCGCCGCCCGGTTGGCGACGCCTTCAACGGGAGCCATCAAGAACATAGTGCGCTCACCCTTGTCGGAGGGATCACCTCAAGAGGAAGAGAGGTGGATGCGTTCAATCGATGGCTTCAGATTAATCACTGCGCGCTGCATGCGGAGTGACGAAAAGGGTTGATAGCCTTTGGGCGCAGGTGACCGCGTCACGGCTCCGGCAGATGGATGCCCTGGCGGCCGTCGCCCATCCTACGGCGATCCTGTCCGCCTGGATGGGCGCAATGTGGACCGCTCGTGGCCCTAAAGGATAGGGCGCTGCCCCATTCGAAGTGCTGGCGGTCTTAAGGGATAGTCTCCCACCGATCAGCTTACCAAGCCGTCCCCTCCGATGGCAGGCTTCGCCGCGGCAGTGATCCGGCGCGCGCACTGCGCCCGTGCCGGTCTTGGCCCGTTCAACAGGAGGCGAAATGAGCTATGTTCATCGGTCCGCAGGCCGAATCCGGCTGCGTTATCTCGCCGCCATTCTGGTGGACGCCAGCGTTGCCGCATTGTCCCTGTTCCTGGCGCTAGAGCTTCGGCTTCAAACCGCATTGTCCGATGCGATCGTCTCAGCCGCTTCTGGCAGCGCGATCTGCACGGCCTTCATCACCGTCGTGGTTTTCCATGGGCTTGGCATCTATCGCCATGCATGGCGCTACGTATCGGTAAAGGAACTGCTGTTGCTGGCGCAGGCGACGACCATCACGGTCCTCCTGTCGACCACGGCGATATGGATGTTCTTTTCCGATCCCCCATGGCTGCCCCGGTCGGTGCCCGTCATCCAGTGGTTCGTCCTGCTGGTGATGGTGGGCAGCCTGCGCGTGTTCCGGCGCATGGCGCGCGAAATGCTGCGCCCCGCTCCGGCTTCCAGACCCATATTGCGTGCGTCGTCGGAGCGGAACGCGGAACGCGAGGATGTCCTGCTGTTGGGCGATCCGGACTGGGCCGAATCCGTTTTGCGGACATTGCAGAGCCCCGGCAATCGCCATGTTCATCCCGTGGGCATCCTGACCCACGACGATGATGGTGAGCGCAACCTCAGCATCCGCGGCGTTCCCATATTGGGTACGATGGACGAGCTGGAAAATATCGTCGGCGAACTGGCGCGCGGACGGCACCGGCCCAGCTACATTATCGTCAATCAGGGCGACGCCTGCCTGACCGGGCCCCGCATGGCGAAGCTCGCCACGAGAGCGGCGCAGCTCGGCCTTGAAGTCGCGCGCGCGCAGGAGCCCGGCCGCCTTCAACGATCAGGCGATGGCAATCTGGACCTGCGCTTCGTCAATCTTACCGATCTGCTCGGCCGGCCTGAACTGAGGCTGGACGGCACGGTCGTCCGCAATGCCATCAAGGGACGGCGCATCCTCGTCACCGGCGCGGGCGGCACCATAGGCAGCGAACTGGTCCGGCAGATCGCCTCCTTCGAAGCGGAGGAAATACTGCTGCTCGATCATGGGGAATATAATCTCTATGCCATCGACATGGAGCTGCGGGAGCAATTCCCCCATGTCCGGGGCACCCCGCTGCTCTGTTCCGTTCGCCAGCGCGACGCGCTTATCAAGCTGTTCGTTCATTATCGGCCGGACCTCGTCTTCCATGCCGCCGCGCTCAAGCATGTGCCCCTTGTCGAGGCCAATCTGTCGGCAGGCGTGCTCACCAATGTCATCGGCACGCGCAACGTGGCCGACGCCGTCCAGGCTTGCGGCGCCAAGGCCATGATCCAGGTGTCCACTGACAAGGCGGTCAATCCGGTGGGCATGATGGGTGCGACCAAAAGATTGGGCGAACTTTATTGCCAGGCGCTTGATCTTGCCGTGCCGGGCGATAGCGACACATGCCGTTTCCTGACCGTGCGCTTCGGCAATGTGCTGGGGTCCAGCGGATCGCTGATCCCGCTTTTCCTGCGCCAGCTCAGCCGGCGCGGGCCGTTGACTGTTACCCATCCGGACATCGAACGCTATTTCATGACGGTGCATGAAGCCGTCCAGCTCATCCTCCACAGCACGGCGGCCACTTTGCGCGGCGGTATCCAGCGCGGCAGGGTTTTCGTGCTCGATATGGGCGATCCCATCAAGATCGTCGATATCGCCCGCCGCATGATCCGCGCCGCCGGACTGGTGCCTGACATCGACGTGAAGATCGACTTTGTCGGCCTTCGTCCGGGAGAAAAACTGTTCGAAGAACTGTTCGACGAAAGCGAGGAACGTCTGCCTTCCACATTGCCCGGCATATTCGAAGCCGAACCCCTTTCCATCCCGCTGCCGGAATTGCAGGCCGTTTTCCAGCGTCTGGAAAAGCTGGCGCATCAGGGCGACGCCGAATCGATCAGGCTCATCATGCACAGCGTCATCCATATGTATGGCGATGATCCGCAACCCGTGCAGTCGCTCGCGAATGTCGCCGGGCCAGTTGCCGCCGTATCGCCGAACCTGCGGACGGCGCGGCTGTGACTGGCTCCGCAACGCAGGTGGCGCCAATGGCCCACCGTATCGCGCTGCCACCGGAGGAGGACGCGATACGATCGCGCTGGCCTTTCCACGGTGAGGATGAGATTGCGGCCGTCGCGGACATATTGCGGTCGGGGCGGGTCAATGCGCTGGTGCATGGTGACCATCGGCAACGCTTCGAGCAACGCTTCGCCGAATATATCGGGGCGCCTCATGCCCTGGCGGTGGCCAATGGCACGCTTGCGCTCGAACTCGCTTTGCGGGCGCTGAGCATAGGGGCTGACGACGAAGTGATCGTCAGCCCCCGCAGCTACTTCGCCTCGGCGAGCGCGATCGTGGCCGTGGGCGCAAAGCCGGTGTTCGCGGATATCGATCCTATCAGCCAGAATATCGACCCCGACAGTATAGCCCATGCCGTGACTTCTCGGACCCGTGCCGTGCTTTGCGTCCACCTTGCCGGATGGCCCTGCGATATGGACCCGATCATGGCGATCTGCGATCGGTACGGATTGAAGCTGGTCGAGGATTGCGCGCAGGCGCTGGGAGCCGCCTATCATGGCCGCAAGACCGGGTCTTTTGGAGACGCCGCGGCCTTTTCCTTCTGTACCGACAAAATCATGTCCACCGGCGGGGAAGGCGGGATGCTGCTCCTGCGGGATTCTGAAGTCTGGGAGCGGGCATGGTCCTACAAGGATCACGGAAAGAGCCGAACCCGGTTGATGACGGCAGCAGCGACATCCGACGGATGTTTCCGCTGGCTGCACGACGGGTTCGGAAGCAATTATCGCCTTACCGAAATGCAGGCGGCGATCGGGTCCATACAGCTTGGAAAACTGCCCGCGTGGCTGGCGGCGCGGCAGCGTAACGCGGCCATTCTCGATGACACGCTAGGCGACATTCCATCCCTGCGACTGGCGCGTCCGCCGTCCCATATCCGTCATGCTTATTATAAATATTATTGTTTCCTGCGAACCGGCACGTCCGACGAGGGCGCTGCGCGGGACGCATTGGTGCGCGCTCTTCAGAAAAAGGGCATTCCGTGCGGAACGGGTTCCTGCCCGGAAATCTATCGGGAACAGGCCTTTGCCGCCATCTCGGCGCGACGCTTGCCCATGGCGCGGCTGGTCGGCGCCAGCAGCATCATGTTGCCGGTCGATCCATCACTGACCGCTGAGGACATGCGGTGCATCGCGGACCGGATCAGAACATGCGCGATGCATCAAGAAGGATGAGACCGCCTCTGGCAGGCATCGGCCCGCGCGAAGCCTTTCCCGAAGGTTTCGTCCCGCCGGATCAGGATGGCGGCGTCCGCGACGCGGGCAAGGCCATGGTCACGCCTCTCCTGACTATCGCTGTGCTCTTCTTTTGCTTTCACCTCTGGCGCATCGGCAATGTGAACATCACGCTGAGCGACGCGCTGTTCATGGGCGTCGTCCTGATCGAATTGGGGCTGGGGCGCCTTAACGGAACGCCGTTCGGGACGCTGACGCCGATTTGGCTGGCCAGTCTCGTCCTCATGCTTTCGGGTCTTTTCGTCGGAAGCTATGTCAACGGCGACTTGCTGCGCTGGATCATCGTCGCGGGGCAATATCTGTTCAGCTACATGCTGCTGCCCATGGTGCTGATCCGGGACATCGGCACGATAAACAGGCTGATCGTCACGCTCATCATCGGCATGACCGCCATGGAAAGCCTGGGCGTGCTCGTTTACTACACGATGGACGGGTTCACGCAGGTCAATGCGATATTCGGCCCGGATTTCATCACCGGCGGCAGGCGGCTGGGCGCGATGGTGGGAGATGCGAACTGGAATTCCGCCGTCATCGCCATGACCCTTCCCTTCGTGATCTATGCGGGCGTCAGGCGGTTGATCCCTGCTGCAGCCGCGCTGGCCTGCGCCACGATGCTGATGTGGGCATTGATGCTCGCGGCGTCCTTCACGGGCTTTTCCGCCGCGCTGCTGGCTGTAGGTGTGATGGCCTTCCTCGGCCGTTTGCGCCCTTCGCCGAAGATATTGCTGCTGGCCGGAATATTGGCCGTGGGCCTCTTTGCGTCGGGCTATCAGATGCCCGACATCTTCGCCAAGCGGGTGGCTCCCGCTTTCCAGAGCGGCGACATAGAGGAAGCCGGCACCTATGACGACCGCGCCGAACTGATTGCGGAAGCATGGGGTAATGCCGAAAATACCGTGATTATCGGGATGGGCGTCGACCAGTTCCGGGAATTCAGCCCTTCGGGGCAGCCAGTCCACAACATGTATATGCTTGAATTGGCGGAAGGCGGCATCGTCGCGCTGATGGGCTGGTTCGGCGTCGTCCTCAGCCTGACTTTGATCCCGTTTACCAGGTTGCGGCAGCATCGACTCGAAGCTTCGCTTTCACTGGCGGTCATCGTCGTGTTCCAGGTGTTCACCATGGCCAGTCCGCACATGTATGCCCGCCTGTGGATGGTTCCTGTACTGCTGTCCCTGGGCACTGTCCTGAAAGCGGCGGACGCATCCCCCTTTTGGGCAGGTCGTTCCTCCCAAAGCGTAACCCCTCCGCGCGCTGCATGGAATAAAATCCATCGCAATCAAGTTCCGCGGAGGCGATGATGACTAAAGACAAGCGGCATCACGGACTGGGGCTTCTCGCCTGCATGGCGTTGGCGGCCTGCTCCCCCACATCGGGCCTGACGGATCTGCCGCCGGCGCCATCCAGCGAATATGCGCTGGGCGCGGGAGATGAATTGCGGGTGAGCGTCTATGGACTGGACGGGTTGGCGAACAATTACGTGATTACCGATGCGGGCGTGATCTCGCTTCCCTTCATCGGTGACGTGGCGGCAAGCGACAAGACCGCCGACCAGATAAAGCAATCCATTGTCGAGGCGTTGGTCGCCAAGCAGATCGTTAACAATCCGATCGTCAATGTTCAGGTCAATCAATATCGCCCCTTCTTCATCATCGGAGAGGTCAAGAAGCCAGGCGAATATGCGTTCCGGCCGGGCACGTCCGTGCTGACCGCGATCGCCATGGCTGGCGGTTATACCTTCCGGGCGAACACGTCCAAATTCTCCATAACAAGGCGCGACGGTAACGGGAGCATCACCGCCGCCGCCACGGAAAAGGCATATATCCAGCCCGGTGATACGATCCGGGTTTATGAAAGCTGGTTCTAAGCCGTGCGCCGGTCGACACAGCCGCCTGGAAAGGGGCGGCGCCGTCCTTATTATGGCGCCGCCCTGCTGGTGCTGGGCATGGCGCAGGGCGTCCAGGCGCAGACCATAGAGGAAGACGCCCAGCAGCATCAGTCCGTGCTCGATCTGGAACGCCCCGGATATGAACCGCGCCGAATAAAACTGGGCAATGTCCTATTGTCGCCGGAGCTGGATGTCGGCGTGACCTACAACAGCAATATCTATGCCGCGCATGTAGACCGGCGGGACGATTTCGTCACGCGCATCCAGCCGCGGCTGACCATCGAAGAGGATGAGGGCCGGTTCCAATGGCATGGCGAACTGTCTGGCGAACTGCGCCGCTATGCTTCGAACGGCCGTGAAAATAGCGAAAGCTATGGCGCAGTCGGGACGTTTGCGGCGCTTCTCAGCCAGCAATTGACGGTTACAGGAACGGCGGGTTATCGGCGGGCGGTCGAAAATCGTGCGGACCCCGAAGTGCGACAGAACCCCACGCTGGGGCCGCCGCTGTTCGACGTGCTGAACGGCGAGCTTCAGATGCGCGTCGAAGGCAGCCGACTGGGATTTTCCCTGAAGGGGCAGGCGGAAAAATATGATTTCGTCGCCCGCGCCAATGACGATCGGGATTTCACCAGCTACCGCGGTACGGCAAGGCTGTTCTACCGATTGTCGCCGATGTTCGACGGCTATGTGCAAGGCTATGTCAACCAGCGTAATTTCCGGCGCGCGGATATCGGATCGGGCGCGAGCCGCGATGGGCGCACCATCGGCGGCCTGGTTGGCGTGCAGGTCAATCCCAGTGGCAAGCTGCGCGGCGACATCGGTGCGGGCGTTTTTCGCTACAAACCTGAATCCGCTTTTTTCGAAAGCTTTTCCGGCTTTGCGCTCGAAGGATCGCTGATCTATTCGCCGCGGCAGCGCACGGCGTTGATCCTCGATGTCTTCAGCGGCGACGTCGCCACCGTGCGTAACGGCGCCAGCGGCCGCATCGACCGTAGCGCGCGCCTGACCGTGCAGCAGGAAATCCGCCATAACCTGATCGCCAGCGCGGCTTTTCGCTATCGCCAGACCCGCTATCGCGGCATCGACAGCAGGCTGAACACGATCGGCGGCGATGTGGATATCGAATATCTCCTCAATCGGCACCTGTCGCTCGCACTGACGGGGCAATTGGTGAAACGGACGGGCGGAAACGACATGGATCGGTTCGAGCGGAGCCGCATCGGCATCGCCCTGCGGATGCGGTATTGAAAGGGCGATGATGGGCAAGGCCACCCTGCTGACCCTGATCGCCGGAGGCGCTCTCCCGGTAGCTGCGCTTTTGTCGACGGCGGGTGTGGAGCGCATGAGCCAAAAGTCCGACACGCTGAAAACGGCATTCCCCGGCGCGGAAGGCTATGGCGCGATGGCGGTGGGCGGGCGCGGCGGACGGGTCATCGCCGTCACGACCCTTGCCGACAGTGGCTCCGGATCGCTGCGGGCTTGCATCGATCATCAAGGCCCTCGCGTCTGCGTGTTCCGCGTGGCGGGCGTCATCCGCTTCACGCAGCGCCCGCCCATCATCACCAACCCCTTCATCACGATCGCGGGCCAGACCGCGCCGGGCGGCGGCATCACCTTGGCACATGGCGGCGGACCCTGGGGCGTCACGCCGCTGCTTATCAAGGATACCAACGACGTGGTGATCCGGGACATCCGGGTCAGGCCGGACATGCGAGGCGACGTGCGCGGCGGGAACGATGCCATCACCTTCGAAAACAGCCGCAACATCATTCTCGACCATGTGAGCGGCAGCTGGGCGCTGGATGAGAATATCAATGGGCAGGGCGACAATGACAATGTGACGATAAGCTGGTCGATCTTTGCCGAGGGTATACCAAAGCACGACAAATGCGCGCTGCTGGGCAGCGACCCGACCAAACCGCAACGCATGAGCTTCATTTACAATGTCTGCGCGCATAATGGTGATCGCAACCCGGACATGAACTTCACGCCGAAATCCTGCATCGATATCATCAACAACATATTCTATGATGCCGGCTCCCAGTTCGCCGAACTATGGGAAAGCTATGGCGGCACTTGGGCGAATATTGTGGGCAATATCTTTCGCGCCGGGCCAAGCACGTCACCCCAGGCTATCGGCATAGACCGCCAGCAGATCGGCAGCCGCGGCGCCGGGCGCCTGTTTCTTCAGGACAACCTGTTCGAAGGGACTTTTATCCAATTGGCTCCATCCCTCTCCGAGATCGTCGTCGACAGCCCGGTCTGTCCCCTGTCGATCAAGCCCATGACGCCACAGGCCGCTTATGGCGCCATCCTGCAACAGGCAGGCGCTTTTCCCCGCGACGCCATCGATCGACGGATCGTGGCGGAAATCCGCGATCGCACCGGTCATATCCGCAAGCAGCCGGGCGCCATTCCGTCCATAGCGCTGGGCGAGACGGAAGCGGACAGCGATGGCGATGGTATGCCCGATACATGGGAACGCGCCCATGGCACGCAGGCGGGGGTCAGCGATCCCTGGCAGGATGCCGATCGCGACGGGGTGCTCAATCTGGATGAGTATCTGGACGATGCCCACAGACGGTTGGTCGCGTCGACCGATTGATCCTTTCCCTCAGCGCCCGCCCCAGCGCGCCGCGATCGTCCTGTCGATCGCCTCCGCTATATGCGCGGCGCCTTCGCGCGTCAGATGATTGTCGTCGCGATAGAAAATGGCCGTGCCGTCATGGCTGAGGCAGCGTTCGCTCCGGCATAGGCTTTGTTCCGGATAGATGCGGGCAAGGCCGGGATTCTCGCCGAGGGAATCGAGCAGGGCATAAGTCCGGCGGCTGCGATCGCGGAACTGCTGCCGGGACACGGACGCCTGATCGGATAGCTGCCAGACGTCAGAAGGCTGCGCGCGGGCGATTTCCAGCAGCTTGCGCGGAATGTTCCAGCCCATCTCCGGCACGGGATAGACCAGCACGACCTTCACACCGCTGTCGAGCAGGCGATGTATCATGGCCGTCAGTGCTGACTGGACGGTCGCGTCATCGACGGCCCGGTCATAGGGGCCGGTGGTTCTGGAAATATGCGGAGGCTCGCCCGATTCGACGCCGCCGACGCCATTGTCGAACCGACTTCTTTCCACCACTACGGGCAGGCGCATCATCAGGACGGCGATGGCGCGGGGCTGCCGCGTCAGATAACGCATCCGGATCGCATTATAGCTGTCAGGGCAACTGGGTTGCATGGCGTCGACACGGGTAAGGCCGGGCAGCAACAGGCATCCGCCCCGGTTGAGCAGGGTGAGGCTGGCCAGATCCGCGGCGCTGGGCAATCGGTCGATTAGCGCGTTGCTCAGCGTGCGGGCATGGGAATCGCCTGCGACTATAAGGTTATAGCCAGCCGGGTTCACGCCTTGGAACCGGCATGGTCCTATTTCGGGAACATAGTTGAGACATCCTTTCCCGCTCTGAAAAATGGAGGCTTCCTCTATGCGCTCCGCCTTTGCGATGGCATCGAGCGGTGGGGGGAAGCGCCCCGGCATGCCCTTGCCCATAAAAATTGCGATACCCGCGCCTGCCAGAAGCACAGCTCCGCTCAGGGCGATCATCCAGATGGTGCCGCTGGACACCTGCCGCCGGTTGCGCGTCGGCCGCTCGACTAGCAGGAACGTGCCAATGGCCAACAGGATCGAAAGCGCGATCCATCCTATCTTGACCGACAGAGTCGGCTCATCGGCGCGGATGAGGCGGCCGAAGGCGAACACCGGCTGATGCCACAGATAAAGCGAATAGGAGATCAGCCCGATCGCCGCCATCGGCCGGGAAGAAAGCCAGCGTCCGACAGGATCACCCCGTCCCGAATAGCGGATGACGATGGCTGTCCCCAGCACCGGGATGGCCGTCGCCAGACCGGGGTGATGCAGATGGACCGCCATGAAGGGAACGGAACAGAGGATCGCGCCCATACCCATGAATGGCATGAAAATGGACGACGGCCTGGCCGCGCCCCTGCCCCTCAATTCGTCCAGGGCCAGCAAGGCGCCAGCGCCCAGTTCCCACATGCGCGAGGGCAGCAGGAAGAAGGACGCATCGGGCGCCTTAGCGGTCAGGACTTCCGCCAGAAGAAGGGAAAGGACGCAAAGACCGCAGAGCAGATGCGGCAGCCATCGCGGAGCATAGCGGTGCGCCGCCCACAGGATCGCGGGAAACAGCAGATAGAATTGTTCTTCCAGCCCAAGGCTCCATGTATGGATCAGCGGGTTGGTGAGGTTGTCGCTCGCGTCATAGCTGACCTCATGCCAGAAGAAGATGTTGGACGCGGAAACCACCGCGCTCGTCAGCGCCGCGCCGTAATTCTTCATGGCTTCGGGCAGCATAAAAAACCAGGCGGCCGGTATCGTGGCTAGCAGCACGGCATAGAGCGCGGGCAGTATCCGGCGCGCGCGACGCTCATAAAAGCGTAGCAGGCTGAACCGTCCTTCGCCCATTTCCCGTAGCAGGATCGATCCGATCAGATAGCCGCTGATGACGAGAAAGATGTCGACGCCGATGAAGCCGCCGGCGAAAGGATCGGTCCCGCCGATCCGGAACCGCGCATGATAGAACAAGACGAGCACGACCGCGACGGCGCGTAGCCCATCGATCTCCGGTCGATATTGCGTCCCGGTCGCGGATAGGCCAGGAGCCTGCCCGGCGGACGGCGGCGCGGTGCTTTCCTCCTCGAAGCGCGGCAGCAACCCCTCGCTTGGGATGGAGGAAATATCCTTCACGCTCATCGCGCGGCGGCCTTTGCCGTAGGTGCCTCATGAAGAGGAGCGCGACATGCCAGCGCCCCTATCATCGTCTCCCATTGCCGGGCGATTTCGTCCAGTCTGAAGCGGCGGGCCGATATGGCGGCATTTTCCCCCAGCGCGCGGCGGGTCGCGGCGTCCTTCATCAAATGATCGAGCGCTCGTGCAAGGGCGACGACATTGCCATTGGCGACAAGGAGGCCGTCATGGCCGGTCTGGATCATCTCGCGCGGGCCATAGGGACAATCGAAGGCAAGGACGGGCAGGCCGCACGCCATCGCCTCGCCCAATGCGTTGGGGAATCCTTCGTAGCGCGACGACAGCACGAAGGCGGAGGCGCCTTCCGTCCATGCGCCCTGAATCCCGCTCACGCCTCGAAGGAAGATGCGGTCGGCCATGGCCAAAGCCCCAATCCTTTCGGCCAGCGCGGCATGGTCTGCACCTTCCCCCCAGATGCTAAGCGACCAGCGGGGATTGCCGGGTGCTACCCTTGCGAAGGCGTCGATCAGCAGATCGAATCCTTTTTGCCGGGTCAGGCGGCCGACCGCCACGCATTGGAGCGGCCCTTCCACGTCGTAGGGTGCAGGCCGTCCGGGCGGTAGCTCGATAGGGTTGGGAATCACGCGCGTCCGGCCACGGACGGACGGCGGGACGTGGCCGGCAACGCGCTTCGTCTGGAGGACGATGGCGTCGGCGCGCCGGATCAGCATTTTCAGCAGCAGATTCCACAGCGGATTGGCCTGCTGCTGGGCCGGATTGTTCCGTTCGCTCACCGCGATCTTAAGATGCATTCCGATGCCCGCCGCCAGCGTCAGCGCATTGATCTTGGTCAAAAAGCTCAGAACCGCGTCGGGCTGTTCCCGTCGCAGCACTCCCCGCAGCCGGATCACGCGGCGGATCAGGGCCGCGAACCGTGACAGTCGGCCTTGCTCCGACTTTCCCTCGCCAAGCCGCGACAGCCGGACGCGGGGATCGAGCGCATGATAGATTCTGTCCCCCGGATCGTCGAAAGTGCAGATCGCGACATCCCAGCCCGCTTTCGCCCATCGCGACGCCAGCAGGCTGATGACGCGCTCCGCCCCGCCCGGCCCCAGCGCCTCGGTCACGAAGCAGACCCGGCGGGCAGCAGGCGGTCGCCCCGCGCGATCGGCAAATCCATGCATAAGGCGATGCTACATCGTCGCCCTGGGGAGTGCCGCCGGTTCTTTAAGGTTGATACCTTAGGATAGGTGGGTGGCCCCTGCTCGCGCCAATGCTGTCCATAAGCCCACATGTCTCGTCCTTCTGGTGTATTTTGGCGGCAGGCCTCTTCTTCTAGCCTGCATGGCGCATATTCTTGCCCGGAGGAGCCGATGCAGGTCGTTCCCACAGATCGAAAGGGTCCCGTATCGGTTACCCATCAGCATTTGCTGACGGCTATCGGCACATTGTTGGCCGATGGCCGCGTTCGGCCATCGCAGGGGCGGCTGCGTATATTGGATATCGGCTGCGGCGATGGCCAGCTCATCGATTTTCTGCATGATCGCCTGACTCGAACATTTCCCGATCTGGCGATCGAGCTGCACGGTTTCGACATCGGGGAACAGGGATATAATGACGGCGGCCAGTTCCATACCGCCACGCAGATGCTGGCCGCGCGCCACCCCGGCATCGCATGGGCGGATCGCATCAGCATGATTTCCGATGCGGAAGCATGGCGCTATCCGTCCGGCTATTTCGACATAGCGCTTTCCAATCAGGTGTTGGAACATGTCGCGGATTTGGCGGCCTTCTTGGCCGAATTGCATCGCTGCCTCGCCCCGGCGGGCATGTCCCTGCACCTTTTCCCCCTCGCGCAAAGCATCGTGGAAGCGCATTGCCAGACGCCCTTCGCCCATTGGATTCGCGATTTCGATCGGCGGGTGAACTGGATTGCCCTGCTCAGCCGCATGGGCGTCGGCGCCTATAGGCGTCATCGCAAGGTGCTGGGGCATGACACGCCCAGGCAACATGCGGTGGAAACCGCGAAATATATCCAGTGCTGGACGCATTACCGCACCTTCAATGCCATCGCAGATCAGTGCAGCCGGACCAGTCTGGCGGCATCGAGCGGCCTTACCAATGGCCTGTTCATCGCCAAGCTTCGCGGCATGCTGAAGCTGCGTCCGCTTGGCCGTTACCGGCGTTCGCGTCTTCCGGGGGTGGATTGGCTCGGCTTCATGATCGGGCGCTATCTTTCTTCCTCGACGCTGGTCATCGCGCCCGTGAGCTATGACATTGGCCGGCGCATAGCGGCGGAAAAAGCCGCCAATACGCTCAGGAGGGCGGCATGAAAGGAATGGCGAACGATCGGCCCGCCAATCTGACGGCGCGGCCCGTCTGCTTCCCGTTCACCGGCGATGTCGTTGGTGGCAGCCATTTTTCCGTGCTGGGCCTTGTCGAAAATCTCGATCCGTCCCGCTATGTCCCGGTGATCGTGCCGCAGTTCCCCGATGGCGCCGTGGCGAAGCTGTTCCGCGACCATGGCATCAGGACGGAAACGCCCATGCACTGGACCGAACTGCCCTATGACCGCAACGTCAGTCCATGGAAGATCGCGCAGGTCGCCAAGGACATACCGTCCCAGATCCGGTATCTGCGCTCCCGCCGCTATCCTGTCGTCCATACCAATGACGGGCGGACCCACGCCACCTGGGCGCTGGCGGCCCGCCTTTCGGGTGCAAGATTGCTCTGGCACCAGCGTGGCGACCCCGGCGCCCTGGGCCTGCGGCTGGCCGCGCCATTGTTGGCCAATCAGGTCGTGGCCGTGTCGCAATTCGCGTCGCCAAGACCGGGCCTCTGGTCCGCCGCGCGCAAGGCCCAGGTCGTCCACAGCGCCTTCGCGACCGATGTGCAGGAGGATCGCGCCAGCGCGCGCACGCAGCTTATCCACGAACTGGGATGCGATCCCCGAACCGTGTTCATCGGCTTCTTCGGCGCCTTCATTCCGCGCAAGCGGCCTAAATTGTTCATGGACGCGATTGCCGAACTGGCCGGACGCGATCTGCCGCGCCCCGTGATGGGCCTGATGTTCGGGGAAGCCTATGATGGAGGCCGGACAGAGCGGGAACTGAAAGATCATGGCCGGCAACGCGGTATGGGGAACATCGTGCGGCAGATGGGATTCCGCACACCCGGTCCGCACTGGCTGGCGGCTTGCGACATGCTGTTGGTTTCGGCGTATGGCGAACCCTTCGGACGTACGCTGATAGAGGCGATGCTGGTGGGAACGCCGGTGGTTGCCACGGCCTCCGGTGGCAATATCGAGGCGCTGTGCGAAGGAGCGACCGGGATTCTGGTTCCGCCCGAAGATGCCGCGGCGCTGGCCAATGGCGCACAGGCTCTCATCAAACGCCCTGAAACGGCGCAGGCCCTCGCCTCCGCCGCCATGGCCAGCGCCAAGTCGCGCTTCGGGGACAGAAGCCACGCCGAGCGGATCATGGCCGTCTACGACGAAATGCTACGCATCCCGCTTCCCAACGCCGCCGACCGATCCGGCCCCTCATCCCCATCCATCAAGCCCCTGGGCTTGAAGAGCGAGGCGACATCATGATCCGTTTTGTCAACCATGCATCTTTTGTCGTGGAATCGGGCGGCGTGTCGCTGCTGTGCGATCCATGGATATCGGGAACGGTATTTCACCAGGGCTGGAGCCTGATCGCCGAACAGGACCATGCGGGACTGGATGAGGTGGATTATATCTGGTTCAGCCACGAACATCCCGACCATTTCTCGATCTCGTTCCTGCGCTCCATTCCGGAACATCGCCGTCCGCAGATCACCATTCTCTATCAGACGATGCCTGACGGGCGCGTGGCGTCCTTCTGCCGTCAAATGGGCTTCGCTGTGAAGGAACTGACCCATGCCAGGGAAGAGGATCTGGGCGGCGGCATTCGGATCGTCTGCGGCAAGATACCCTTTTACGATAGCTGGCTCTACATCGAAACGCCCGACTATCGGATACTCAACACCAATGACTGCATCCTGGAAAGCCCGGCGCGCCTCAAACTGATTCAACCGCATGTCGACCGATGCGATATATTGTTCACGCAATTTTCCTACGCCAACTGGCAGGACAGCCGCGACAATCGCAAGGCCCGGCAGGACCTGGCTCAGGAAAAGCTGCGCCGGATCGCATTGCAAAGCGAAATGTTCCATCCTCGCTTCATCGTTCCCTTCGCCAGCTTCTGCTATTTCAGCCATGTCGAAAATGAGTTCATGAACGCCGACA
The DNA here is from genome assembly GCF_001456115.1 of Sphingobium baderi. Taxonomy (NCBI): domain Bacteria; kingdom Pseudomonadati; phylum Pseudomonadota; class Alphaproteobacteria; order Sphingomonadales; family Sphingobiaceae; genus Sphingobium; species Sphingobium wenxiniae. Next base: position 1,086,878 of record NZ_CP013264.1, read on the forward strand.
TCAACATGCCGGTCGATGTGGTCAACTTCGTCGCCGACCATTGCGATGCGGACCCGGTGCTGCTCATTCCCGACGAGCGGTGGGACGGCCTCACGCCCAAGGACAACGGGCCGGCGCTGGAATGGTGGGCGAAACAATATTCGCAGGCGCTGTCGCGTGAAAAGACCATGCCGGGCAAAAGCGTGCCGTTCATGGACCTGTGCCTGAAAGCTGACGGTGCCATGCGCCGCGTCAGGCAGCGCAACAATTATGCGATCGTCACGGCCTTGCAGCGGCTGGGCATCACCCGCCGCCTTGAATTTCATCTGACGGACAGCGGTCAGGCGGTGTCGTTCGACTGGATCGGAGGGCTGCAATTGCTGGGCGCTCCATCCCTCCACGCGATCGAGATTCATTCAGAATCGCTAGCTTTCATCTTCGACAATGACTTCGGCATAGACACGGTCAATGTGAATGCGCGGTTCGAAGGGTCCATCCGCGACAAGAAACGGATGATCGCCCTCTTTTCCGTTCTGGAACTCAACAATACCGGCCGATGCCTGAAATTTTCCGACGGGCTGAAGCTGGTCAATCCGGCGCTGGTCCAACAGGGGCTTCGCACTATCGGCCTGTCCCGCGCCTGATGACATGGGGGAAAGGCAACCTCTGCTGATTCTCGGCGCGGGCGCACATGGCGGCGTAGTGCGCGACTGCGTGGACGATCGCCATTTTCAGTTCATGGGATATCTGGACGATCGGCCGTCCGACCGGCCTTCGGGCAAAGGCGAACCCGTGCTGGGAGGATTGGACGATCTTCCCGTTCTTCTGCGCGATTATCCGCACGCGGCGGCAGTCATCGCGATCGGAGACAATATGTCCCGCCGCCGCGTGGCGGAACGGGCGCAAAGCCTTGCGCCGGGGGTGACATGGGCACGCATCGTCCATCCCACGGCGATTCTTTCCGTCCATATAGAAATCGGGCCGGGTACGGTCATTGTCGCCGGATCGATCGTCAATTGCGGCAGTAGCCTGGGTCGGCATGTGCTGATCAATACAGGCACCATCATCGACCATGACAACAGCATGGATGATTTCGCCTCGACCGGTCCGGGCGTGTCTACAGGCGGCGACGTCCAGATCGGCAGCCTTAGCCATATCGGGATCGGCGCGAGCGTCCGGCATGGCATACGGATCGGCCGGAACTGTGTCATCGGCGGAAAGGCCTATGTAGACCGCGATGTGGGTGACAATTGGGTGAGCTTCGGCATCCCCGCCCGCCCGCAATATCAAAGAGTGCTGGGGCAGTCCTATCTCTGAATGACACGCGGCCGAATGGCGGCAGCGGCATCTCCCGGTCCGGCGGAGGCCGCGATCCGGATACGCCCCGGTTCAGGGCGACGGTAATGGCAAATATCCCCTCCTGATCCAAATCAATCGTCGCAGGTCCCCAGGCCGCGCAACGGGCTCACTATTTAGGGGTATAGCGGCCTGTTTCATTGCCATCCTTCCCATTCGTCATCCATTCTGCGTGGGCGGCTTGGAGGATGGATTGATGAAAATCGCGGTGCTGGCCGTTGCGACGAATATCCATACGATCCGATGGGCCAATGCGCTGGCGGAACGGGGCGTCGATGTGCTCCTCATCACCCAGCAGCCTCCGCGGTCAAGCGATTATCATCCGGCCGTCGTCTTTCGGATATTACCCTTCCGGGGTGCTCTTGCCTACGCGCTCAACGCCCCGATCCTGCGATATGCCTTTGATCGTTCGGGCGCGGACCTGCTCCATGTCCATTATGCGGGCGGCTATGGAGCGATGGCCTGGCTTTCCGGGATCAGGCGAAGGCTCGTTTCCGTTTGGGGCGGCGACGTCTATGATGTTCCCCATCGCAGCTTTCTGCATCGCAGGCTGGTGCTCGGCGCCCTGCGGGGCGCGCTCAGAATATCCTCGACAAGTCATGTCATGGCCGATGAAGTCCGTCGGCTGGGCATCACTGAACAGATCGATGTCATTCCGTTCGGCGTGGATACCAGCGCATTCCGGACCCGACCGGAAGCGCAGGGAGACGATCCCTTCGTCATCGGCACGGTAAAATCGCTTCAACGCAAATATGGCATAGATACGCTGATCCCCGGTTTCACGGCCGCCCTGGCCGATCCGGCCTTTGCGGCGCTGAACCCTATTCTTCGCATCGCGGGGGAGGGAGAAGCGCGCGCCGAATATGAAAGCCTTGCGCGCGCCATAGGCCAGAACCGGGTTCGCTTCGAAGGCCATATCGACCATGGCAATGTCCCCGATATGCTGCGCCAGTTCCACATTTATGTGGCGGTGAGTCGCGACGACAGCGAAAGCTTTGGCGTCGCCATTATAGAAGCGAGCGCTTGTGGATTACCCGTCATCGTATCCGACGCTGGTGGGCTGCCCGAGGTTGTCGATCATGAATCGACCGGGCTGGTGATTCCCCGCGACTCCCCGTCCGATCTGGCACGGGCGATCGTCCGTCTCGCGCTCGACGCGCCTTTGCGTCAGCGCATGGGCGAAGCGGGACGGCAACGGGTGCAGCGGCAATATGAATGGAGCGCCTGCGTCGAACGCATGATCCAACTCTATCGCGAACTGTGCGTTCCTCCGTTGGGATTACCCACTCGGTTGCAGGCCGCGCCCACCGAACGCACCGATGGCTTCCACCGAAATAGCGCCTGCAAGCTCGCGCCAGCGGAGTAATGTTCTAGACGAAAGCGGCCAGCTATGCGCTTGCGCGGGCATCCCTGGCGGGAGGATCAATCATGGCCGAAGGAAACGCAGCCGCGTGGGCGTCGGAAAATACGGGCGATCTGACGCGTGCCACCGGGAACGCATCCCGCGCGAAGGCTGGTCGTTCCGACTTCAATATCGCCGCGCATGGCCTGCGCGGGATCGCGGCGCTGATGGTGTTCTGGGGCCATTTGCTGGGCGGGACCGCGCGGCATATCTACGACAGCGACCCATCCTATGCGCGGACCGTGGAAGCTATGTGGCATCTGGGAACGGCCGGTGTCGTCCTGTTCTTCGTCATCAGCGGCTTTGTGATATGGCCCAGCGTGGTCCGTTATTCGCCCGGCCAGTTCGCCTTGCGCCGGTTCATGCGGCTCTATCCGCTGTTTCTC